>DBOE01000091.1 GCA_002299585.1 Hydrogenovibrio sp. UBA654
GCTATTTGTGGCGAGAAGGCATCACCTGCATTATCAATTTCGATTAGCTCGGCAGTTTGCCAAGTATTTGTGCTACTATCAAAACTATTCGCCCAAATGTTAGTTCGGGTGCCATCATCTTGCTGCCACACTGCCATGGCATTGCCGTTGCTATCAAAAGCTATTTGTGGATTCAGGGCATGACCTGCATTATCAGTTTCGATTAGCTTAGCTTCACCTTTTGTATTTGGCAAGGTAGCGGAGGAGCTATCACTACTATCACCACTACAGCCAAAAACACCTAAAGCAAGTAGCAATGGCATATAGAGAAACCATGATTTTATTAGTTGATTACTTTTATTACTATTATTTTTAGCTTTCATGTTCATGTATTTCTCCTAAAAATTAAAATGCACGATAAAACTTTAATAAAACTTATAACAAAAATATCACAACTTTTTTATCAGTCTAATTCTAACCCTACTTATTCAGTGCCTCCTTAGAAGGCACTTAATAACTAGTTTAACTCTAAATAAGGTTTTTTTCTGTTAAATATAATAAAATTGCCGCAAAAGACCTGCCTTCTGAAAAACTTGGCTCTGCTATTAATTCTTGCCAATCATTAACTGGCCAGTAAATTATTTCTAGCGGCTCTGGTTCATCGCCAACAGCATTACTTATTATCAAATTTTCTGCCAACACAATATGAGTTCTATGCGTCATATAACTAGAAGCAAGGGAAACTGTTTTTAGCAACTTAATACTATTAGGTAAAAAACCTAGCTCTTCTTGACTTTCTCTTTCGGTTGCTTGTTGCCAAGTTTCGCCATCATCAACCTTGCCCTTAGCAAAAGTAAGCTCATAGCGTTCCATACCTACTGCATATTCTTTTATCAATACAAAACAATTATCTTTTATCGCTATAATTAACACTGCACCATTGCTAGAACTTAGCATTCTTTCATACTGCATTTTTACACCGTTGTTGAACTTTATTTCAAGTTGTTCAACTCTAAATATATTTGATTGCAAGAGATGTTTTTTAGATAAAATTTGCGGAACTAAATTTTTCATACATTAATAATAACAAAGAAACCATTAAATGCTAATCAAAACTTTATATTTACCTTGGCAAGAAATTGATACCGTTATGCTGGATATGGATGGAACGCTACTAGATTTACACTTTGACTGGTATTTTTGGATGACTTATTTACCCAAAAAATATGCTAAAAAAAATAACATTAATATTACCAAAGCTAAAAAAATAATACATAAAAAAATTCAGTCACAAGCTGGCACTTTAAACTGGTATTGCATTGATTACTGGAGTGAACAATTAGATTTGCCAATAACTGAGTTAAAACATGATTTAAAACATTTAATTAAACCACACCCACAAGTGAACAATTTTTTACAGACTTTAAAAAGTCTTAACAAACAAATAATTATGGTTACTAATGCTCATAGAGATAGCTTAGAGATAAAAATGCAAGTTACAAATATTGAGCAATACTTTTGCCACATAATAAGTTCGCATGACTATGGTAAGCCAAAAGAAGATATTCAGATCTGGGAGGATATTATGCAGGATATTCCATATAATCCTGCTAGAACGCTATTGATAGATGATAATATTAATGCTCTAACTGCTGCCAAAAAATTTGGCATTAAGCATTGTTTAGCGGCAATATTTGTTAGTAAAAAGATGGCAAAAATAGATCCTCAAACTTTTCCATCTTTTGAAAAATTTTCACAAATAATGCCCTATCATTAAAACTTGAATTGGTATTGCATTATGAAAGCATCGGCTTTATAACCAGACAGACCATTCCAAGTTTTAGAAGAAGAAGCAGTATCTCCACTTGCTATAATATAATTAAAGGCAAGTCGGTGTTTATTTTTAATATTTTTTGCAGCACGAGAAAAACCTTGAAAAGGTATGGATAAATCATAATTTACACCTAGAAATGTATTTCCTAAACTCGTATTTGGTGTTCCATCCGTCCAAGTGGCTTTACCTTGTACATGCTTAGCAACTAGTTCAACTTCTTCGCTAACAAAATAACCCGCTGTAGTAGTATAAGCTACCTCATCACTTCCTGTAACTCCTTTAATGTTTTTAGCATCAAAATATTCTGCTCTTAATGTTAGTTCTCCTAAGCTTGAGCTCAAACCAATATTCAAATTATTATAATCTTTATTTGGAGTTCCTGATGGTACGGTTCCTGCTGCATTTTCGGACTTGGCATAAGAAGCTTCGATATGAAACTTTTCAGTATAATCAAACATACCACGAACGGCATAAGCATTACCACCCATCGCCGAACTCCCAGCAGCTGCACTTCTACTTGCCTGATTTGCTACCATAACATCATAACCAAAACCTTTCCATGGAAATTCATGACCTGTCTCAAAACCAGTTACTTTGCCGTCATTTCCTAAACCCATATCACGACCAGAAATCATAACACCTGAACTTCTGTCTAACACAAGATTTGCATCAAAACCTCGCTCAAGAGCCTCCATTGACCAGCCTGACATAGAATAACTCATACCATTTGGCATCTTAATAAGACCCGCTTTTACCACAAACCCAGGGTCAACAACATAAGATATAAAAGCATCTTTTACAAAATCTGAAATTGCAGCACCATTTGTGTGATCACTTGCAGCATTAGTATTTTTATTAGGATCTAGTTGAACTTTACCACGAACATTTCCTGCCTGATACTTCCAACCAAGACGAATTCGTTGAGACCTAAATGCTAGGTTTGTCTCTGCATTTGCAGCAGAACCAGCTTCTTTTATTTTCATGCCTTCTCCACCAACAGCCCCAACTTGGACAAGACCAAAAAAGGTCAATTTAGTGTCAACATCACCAACCTTCTTTTTCAATGGATAACCAGCTTCTGCTGCTGTACTCATTAATAGTGCTGTAACAGCACCACCTGCAAATAATGTCATTAATTTTTTTTTCATAATCTTTCTTATCCTCAATAAATATATCAACTTTAAATGTAGCTTTAAACTACTTTAATTTCTTTCTAAATGTTTCATATAAAAAAAGCAATCTCAACCACTCATTTGGTTCTAGGATATGTTACTTACCGCACTGACAACCGTCAAGTTATCTTTTTGTTACAATCTTATAAAAGGATAAATTATATAGTTGTTTTTTTTTATAAAGACATAAGGCTTGCTCCATTCTCTTTTAACCATTGTTTTTCTTGTTGATAAGTTGGGCAAAATTTGGCTACTGTTTGCCAGTAGTCTTTAGAATGATTAGGATGAATTAAATGGCATAATTCGTGGATAATTACATATTCAATTACTGATTTTGGCGCCATAGCTAATCGCCAATTAAATTGTATACTACCATCAGCACAACAACTACCCCACTTTGATTTGTAATTTTTTATACTAATTATGCTGGGGGTTACTTGAATTATTTTAGCCAAGTCAAGAATAGTTGAATTTATTACTGTTTCTAATTGTTTTATAAAAAAACTAATCGCAACTTTTCTAGCACTAGCTGGCACATTTTTTAGGGGTCTTGTTTGTTTACAAAATAACACTAAGACCTCTTCATTAAATTGATAATCTATTTTTTTCACTAATCTATGATGATCTTCCTTGTAAAGAATTTTGTTGCCAAATAATAATAGTTGAGTGCCTGATTTAAAGCTAATCTGTTTTGGCATATTTTGCTTTCTAGCTGCTATTTTTGCTAACAACCAATCTTTTTCACTCTTTATAAATGATGATATATCCGTATCAGCAAAATGTTTTGGTACCATTAAAGCTATTCTATTTGGCTCTACCTTTAAGCCTATTGAACCTTTACGGTTGGTTTTTATTATTTCTATGTTTTGTTGATCAAGATTAATTTTCATAGGCTAAAATATACACTATGACAGACATTTTAGAGAAAAAATTTTCAGCTTCTTTTTCAGGACAAACTGTGATTGCTTGTTTGGCAGAAAACACTAACTTTTCAAAACAGCAACTTAAACAATTTATGCAAAAAGGAACAGTGTGGTTACAAACTAACCAACAACAAAAACCCACTAGAGTCCGTCGTGCTAAAAAAACTCTGGCTATTGATGATGTATTGTTTTTTTATTTTAATACACGAATTTTAGCAACTACTATCCCTAACCCTACCTTAATTGCTGATAAAGTTAATTTTAGCGTTTGGTACAAACCCAAAAGAGTGCTTTGTCAAGGTTCTAAATGGGGCGACCACACAACTATTAATCGTTGGATAGAGACTAATTATAAGTTTAACAATAAAACTCGCCCTGCTATTATTGTGCATAGACTAGACAAGGCTACTGATGGCTTAATATTAATTGCCCATAATAAACAGTATGCTAAAAAAATTACCCAAGCATTTAGCTCAAAAAATATTGTTAAAATTTATCAAGCCTTAGTGCAAGGGCATTTTACTAGCCAGATAACTTATCAACAACCAATTGACGATAAAGATGCAACGAGTCATGTTAGCCTTATAAATTATGATAAAGAAAAAAATTGCTCTTTGCTAAAAATACAAATAGAAACTGGCAGAAAACATCAAATTCGCAAACATTTATCGCAAGCAGGGTTTCCGATTATTGGTGACCGTTTATATGGGGAAACCACCGTGGTAGATTTACAACTTACTGCCATTTATTTAGAAATTAAATTAGATAATATAACCTATCAATTTTCTTTAGCCGATAATTACTAACATTTTTTACAGTCTAGCCTGCCAAACTCTGCTTGCAGGTTAAAATGATTAATACCAAATTTTTCTTGGATTTCTTTTTCTATGGCAACAATTTTTGTCGTTACTTCGCTTAAAGGTAAGTCTTTTACAAAACATAAATGTGCTTCTAGATTTATTTGATAATCATTTAATTGCCATAAATGTATATGATGCACATTTTCAATGCCATCAAAACTAACTATTTGCTCGTTTAATTCAGCTAATTCAATATTTGCTGGTGAAAATTGCATTAACACAGCTGTGGAGCTTTTTAACAACCCCCAAGAAGCATAAATTAAATAAAAAGCAATTATAATGGTAATTAAAGCATCTACCCAATAGACTTCAAACAAGATAATTGCTACCCCACCAATTAATACCGCAATAGAGGTCATAACATCTGTCATCAAGTGTAAATAAGCAGCTTTAACATTAGTGTTATGCTCGGCATCTTTAGCTATTAAAACTACACTTAGCCAGTTTAAAACTACTGATAATAATGCTAAAGCCACTACCCAGTACCCCAAGACAACACTAGGATTAAAAAATCTTTCAACTGCTTCAAAAATAAGCATTATGCCAATCAAAACCAGTATTGCAGAATTAAATAATGCAGCTAAAGTTTCCGCTCTTTTATAACCAAATGTTTTAGTATCCGTTGCTTGTCTTTGTGCTAAACGATTGGTGGAATAAGCGATAACTAAGGCAACCACATCACTAAAATTATGTATAGCATCAGATAACAAAGCTAAACTACCAGATATAATGCTCCCAGCAACCTGTGCTATAGTTATGATAATATTTAGCACGATCGTTAGTAATAACCTATTACTGGTCAGTTCGCCATGATGATGATAATGGTGTTGTGAATGGTTATGTGAGAGCATAGCCGACCTTTTGTTTAAAACATTAAAGAGTATTTTAAAGTGAAATGTTTATTATTACCAATAAAAGGAACTTATTACTACCACAATATTGAATTTATAACAGAATCTTTAATAGTTGACCAACCAGTTTTTTTAGTGGCAGAAAAACAAAATAAATTTGACTTAAATGCTATTCAAATTTGGGCTTTTGTCGGCAACAAATCTATACTATTAGGTTATATTCCAAGACAAAAAACCAGCTTGATTCATTTTTTAAAAAATATAAATTGTCTATTTAAAACTACGCTTTATCAAATATACTCCAATAAAAAATTAGAATTAAAAATTTCTTTATACTACTCAATATCAATTAAACAGCAATTTTACTTTTACTGGTGGTTTATTTCTCGTAAACTACAACAAATATATTACGGTAAAAATTATTATGAATAACCTTGAAAGCCTAGCCCAACAACTTGAGCAATCTAACCAATACCAAGTGCTTAAAAAACTTGTACCTCCTAGCCAATATCAACTAAACAACGGGCAACCATTACACAAAATTTGTATTATAGATACCGAAACTACTGGCCTAGATACTTCTCAATGTGAAATTATTGAACTAGGCTATCAAATAATTGAGTTTGATTCAGAGGGTTTTTTTTATAAAGTGATAAGTGCTAAAAATTTTTTACAAGAGCCTAATGGAGAGATTTCCGCCGAGGTTACACAAGTAACTGGTTTAACTTTAGAAGATGTAAAAGGACAGAGCATTCCCTGGCAAGAAGTAGCAGAAGATATGGCAGATGTAAAACTATGTATAGCTCACAATGCTGGTTTTGACCGTCCTATATTAGAAAGATTTAATCAAGTTTTTGTGGATAAAGTTTGGGGTTGCTCAGTTACCCAAATAGACTGGTTTAATCTTGCTAAAATTGCATCTCGTAGCCAAGAGTTTTTATGTTGGAAAGTGGGCAAGTTTTTTTACAATGCCCACCGTGCTTTAGATGATGTACAGGCTCTAACTCATCTATTACAACAACCAATTGGGCAACCTGGACTACCTGCACTTAATTTTTTACTACAAGCTGTTCGCTTACAAAAAGTTTTAATAAAAGCTACTAGGGCTCCTTTTGAGCTTAAAGACCAACTTAAAAGCCGTGGCTATCGCTGGAATGCAAAAGCAAAAGTTTGGCTAAAGACTTTAGATGCCAACCTACAAAAAGATGAATTAGCTTGGTTAATTGATAATAACACTCCAAACCCAACCATAATAAAACTTAAAGCGAACGACAACTTCTCGATTAGAGCAAATTAGTTAATCTTTTAAATTCCTAGAACTTATATTGGTATTGCACCACGAATGCATTGCCTCTATAGCCTCCAAGACCATTCCACTTATTAGGGATATTGTTACCTTGACTATTAAGATGCTCTCCTGTATCACCAGTTGCTATAATATAGTTAAATACTAATTTATGACTATTTCTAAGTTTTTTAGATTTACGAGAAAAATCTTGGTTAGGCATAGCTAAAAAATAGTTAAACCCTACATAAGTATTTCCCAAACGAGTATTAGAGGTTGCATCTGCCCAAGTTGCATTGCCTTCCACATGCTTTGTTGCCAGCTCAATTGCTGGGGTAACATAATAACCAACAGTAGCTGTAAAAGTTTGCTCATCTCTTCTAGTTGTTCCCAGAATATTTTTAGCATCAAAATACTCAGCTCTAAGGCTTAAATCTCCTAAACTAGAATCAATACCAATATTAATATTAGAATAATCTTTACCGTTTACAGTTCCATCAGCATTTTCAGACTTTGCATAAGAAGCTTCAAGATGAAGTTTTTCAGTATAATTAAACATACCACGAACAGCATAAGTGTTACCCCCCATAGCTAAGCTATTAACGGCACCACTTCTATTTGACTGATTTGCAATCAGAACATCATAACCAAAACCTTTCCATGCTCCAGGGTCTGCCTCATACTTTTTTACCACCACGTCATCACCTAAACCTGTCTCAAAACCACTTACTTTAGCATTATTGCCTAAACCCATGTCACGACCAGATAACATAATCCCCGTTGTTCTTTCCATAGCAAGTTGTTTATCAAAGCCAAGTTCTGCTATATCAAGATCTGCCACAGACATAGTAAAATTCATACCATTTGGCACCTGAAGAAGTCCAGCTTTTACCACAAACCCAGGATCGACAACATAAGAAATAAAAGCATCTTGTACTAGTTTTGAAATTGCAGCACCATTTGTGTGATCACTTGCGGCAGTGGTACTTTGATTAAAATCCAATAAAACTTTACCACGAATCTTACCCGATGCATATTTCCAGCCAAAACGAAGTCTCTGAGCTCTAAATGCTAAATTTGTCTCAGCTTGTGTGGCAGAATTAGCTTCCATTATTTTCGTGCCTTCTCCGCCAACCGCATCAAGTTGAATTAAGCCAAAAAATGTAAGTTTAGTATCAATATCACCTACCTTTTTTGTTAATTCAAAGCCTGCTTGAACTGAGGTAATCATCATTAATAAAACTATTGCTACACTAGAGGTTAATGTAATTATATTTCTTTTCACTTTTGGTCCTTTTTATGGATTATATCCAACATAAATTTTAAACAGCCTATCAACAATACTTATAAATAATAGCTTGAGAAGATTTTGCGACAAAAATATACGACTTTATACTTACATTGTCAAATTATAAATTTTTATTAAGGAGTCTCTGATTAAGTATGATTATTTTATACTAGCAACAAGTTCTCAATTTATCACCCTAGCAACCCCTCTGCCTCTTTTGTCTGCTGCACCTTGCCATCTGCCATTTTTTTTGGTTACTAGTTGTACATCTCCTAAATAATTATTAAACCTTAATTGATAACCCATTTTTTCTAATTGTTTTTTTACTTCTTTTTTTAAACTGGGGTTATACATAATTATATCTTTTGGCAGAAGTTGATGATGAACTCTAGTCGCATCTACTGCTTGCTCGGCAGTCATGTTTTTTTGTTTTACATTAACTAGGGTTTGAAAAACTGAAGTAATAATAGAAGAGCCACCAGGGGTACCTACCACTGTATCTACTTGGTTATTTTTAAGTAGTATAGTTGGAGACATAGAAGATAGCATTCTTTTTGCTGGAGCTATTTCATTCGCCTTACCTCCAATTACTCCATAAATATTAGCTACATTTGGTTTGGTACTAAAATCATCCATTTCATTATTCATTAAAAACCCAGCTTTTTCAATTACCACTCCACTACCAAATGGCATATTTAATGTATAGGTATTGGCAACCGCATTACCAGCAAAATCTACTATTGAAAAATGAGTTGTTTCAAATGATTCTGCTAAACCAGCACTTACTTTTTCAGTATCAGAAATTTTATCAAAACTAATTTGCTTGGCTCTTTTATTTAGATATTGTTCGGCAATAAGCTCTGCAACAGGCACATTTATAAAATCAGCATCACCTAAATATTTTGCTCTATCTGCATAGACTCTTTTAGACAGTTCGGCATAAAAATGAGCTTCTACTACTTGTTCATCAATACCTTTTTTAGTTGCTTTTAATTTAGCTATTTCAAATTTAGCATCTAAAATTTCTTTCATCTTTAATAATTGAACTATAGCTACCCCGCCAGAGCTAGGTGGAGGTGCAGATATAACCTGATAACCCAACCAATTTGCTACTATAGGTTTACGCCATTTAACTTTGTATTCTGTTAGGTCTTTTTTAGTGATTAAGCCTCCATGTTGTTGCATTTGTTCAACGATATATTTGGCAGTTTGTCCTGTATAAAAATCACTAGCACCAAAACTCGCTAATCTGTTTAAAGTTTTAGCTAAAATGGGCTGCTTAAACAATTGGTCTTTTTTTAAACTACCAAAATACTTATTAAAGTTTAAAGGTTGCTTAGATTTATTTAATATCCATTTTTTATACCAATTTGCGGTTGCTGGTAATTTTTCATCAACTTTAAAGCCATTTTTAGCTAATTTTATTGCTGGTTGTAGCAAGTCTTGCCAAGGTAGTGAGCCAAATTTTTGGTGAGCATCCCACATACCAGCTACAGTGCCTGGAACACCAGAGGCTTTATAACCAATTAAAGATTTGTAAGGAATCACATTTTTTTTACTATCCAAATACATGTTTTTAGAAGCAAGCAAAGGTGCTTTTTCTCGATAATCTAAAAAATAACTTCGCCTAGGTTCTTTATTTGAAGGCTTGGCAAAAATAGTCATAAAACCACCGCCACCGAGGTTGCCCGCTTCAGGATAGGTAACTGCCAAAACAAATGCCGAACCAACCGCTACATCAATAGCATTGCCACCTTGTTGCAAAATTTTAACCGCTACATCTGCACTATATTTATCAGGCATAGCAATCGCTGCTTGTGGTTTAGCAAAACTAACATTAGTAATTAGCAAACATATAAATAAAATAACAAATTTATTGACCATGATTGTCCTTAGGGAGCCTCTGATTAAAGATATTTTTCAAACAATTAAATGGTCTCGCATTACTCCTCTGTACGCTCAGTAACTTCAATTAGATGGTAGCCAAATTGAGTTTGAATAGGACCTTCTAAAGAGCCAATTTGGGCATCAAAGCATACCTTATCAAACTCTGGCACCATCATTCCTGGACCGAACTGACCTAAATCTCCACCACTTTTTCCAGAAGGACATTGCGAAGAGGTGGCGGCAATTACTGCAAAATCTGCACCAGCTTCAATTTGTTTTTTTATATCTAAGGCTTGTTCTTGCGTTTCTACCAAAATGTGTCTTACTGTTGCCATTGCCATTATTTTTTCCTTTTTTAAAATTAAATATAATCTACAGTGTAATATATAATAGCCGAAATAATAATGAGATACCATAGATGCAAACAAATCAATTTGCCAAAATCCCCATGCAATCGGTAGGCCCTTTTAAATTAATTGGCGATGTTGAAACAAATGATTTAATGGTTCCTCTAGCAAGCTATGAAACACCTTTGTGGCCCTCAGTTAATCGAGGGGCTAGGGTAACTTTGCATGCAGGGGGGATTAGAACCACGCTAATGGATGAACGCATGACTCGTTCTGTTTTATTAGAAGCCGATAATGCCTCTATTGCTCGCGACAAACTAAATGATATAAAAAAACGCCAACATGAACTACAAGACATTGTTGCCACCAGCAGTAATTTTGCCAGATTAATTGCCTTGAACACCCAAGTAGTTGGTAAGCTTATTTACCTAAGATTAGAGTTTACCACAGGTGATGCTGCAGGACATAATATGGTTACGAATGCTGCCGATAAATTAATCCCTTGGTTTTTAGAGCAATACCCTGAACTATCTTATGTTTCTATCTCTGCTAACTATTGTGCTGACAAAAAAGTGTCTGCCGTTAATGGTATTTTAGGGCGTGGCAAAAATATTGTTTGTGAAACAACCATCCCAAGAAAACTATGTGTAAGGTTTTTAAAAACTACCCCTGAAGAAATAAAAGAGTTACATATCAAAAAAAACCTAATTGGCAGCATAGTCGCAGGTGGGATAAGAACAGCCAATGCTCATGTTGCAAATATGCTCTTAGCTTTTTATATAGCTACAGGACAAGATGCGGCTAATATAGTAGAAGGCTCACAAGCCATTAACCATGTTGATATAACTTCAGATGGCGATTTATATTTCTCCACTACCCTACCTAATATTGTTGTTGGCTCTGTTGGCAATGGTAAGGGTCTAGATTTTGTAGTAGAAAACCTACAGCAATTAGGTTGCAATCAAGATACTGCTATTGGCAACAACTCTCGTCGTTTAGCTTGTATAGCAGGAGCAACGACACTTTGTGGCGAGCTTTCACTGCTAGCTGCTCAAACTAACCAAGGCGAGCTGATGGCTACCCATTTAAAGTTAGAGCGATAATCTCGTCATGTCAAAAAAAACAATAACCAAACGCAAACAAGAGCATATTAAAGCTATTCTAAAAGATCCTGAGATAGAAAGGTATCAATCTGGCTTCGATAAAGTACACCTAATTCACCGAGGACTGCCAGAGTTAGACTTTACTAAAATAGACACCTCTACAGTTTTTTTAGACAAAACTGTATCTTTTCCTCTGCTTATTTCATCTATGACTGGTGGGGCAGATAAAAACCTAATTGAAATTAATAAGAACCTTGCACTAGCTGCAGAAAAACAACAAATAGCTCTAGCAGTGGGTTCACAAAGATCAATGATTGTTGATAAAGATGCTGAACAAAGTTTTAAACTACGCCAATTTGCCCCAAACATCCCTCTTATAGCTAACATGGGGGCAGTACAGCTAAATTATGACTATGGTATAGAACAAGCCCAGAAAATGGTAGATATTCTTGAAGCTGATGCCTTATATTTACATTTAAACCCTTTGCAAGAAATAATTCAACCAGAAGGAAACACTAATTTTAGCAATCTTGCTGAAAAAATAGCCAATCTAAATGAACAACTTAGCGTACCAATAATCTTAAAAGAAGTTGGTTGCGGTCTTTCTGACAAAGATATTAAATTAGGTATAAGTGCTGGAATAACATGGTTTGATACTTCGGGAAGAGGAGGCACTTCTTGGAGTAGAATAGAAGCTCATAGAAATGAACCCTCACCTATTGATAAGGCTAAGCTTGGCAATCTATTCCAAGACTGGGGACTAACAACTATACAAGTACTTGAAATTGCTAAAAAACATCAAGATAAAGCTAACTTTATTGCTAGTGGAGGAATTCGAACTGGCATAGACATGGTTAAATCAGTTATAATGGGTGGTCGTATTTGTGGCATGGCAAGACCTTTTTTAAAGCCAGCTATGGGTTCAAGTGCTAAAGTAGAACAACATATACAGTGTATACACAAACAATATAGAGTTAGCCAATTTTTACTAGGTGCTAGTAAAACGGTCGACCTTTTTTTAAATAAAGCGCTAATTACAAGTAATAATAAATAAATAATAAGATAAAAACAAATGACAGCAGGAATAGATTTAATTCATTTTGCCACTTCAGATTATGAACTTGGCCTAGACACTTTTGCCAAAGAAAAAAACCTCGATGTTAATAAATTTTTTGACGGTATAGGTCAAGAAAAAATGTCAATTGCTCCACCTGATGAAGATATAGTAACTCTAGCGGCTAAAGCCGTTTCTCCTATACTAAATAAAATAGACAAACAAACAATTACTGCGGTTTTATTTGCTACAGAGTCATCTGTTGACCAATCAAAATCTGCAGGAGCTTTTTTACATGGTCTTTTAGGATTACCAAATAAATGCCGAGTTGTTGAGTTTAAACAAGCCTGTTATGCTGGTACAGCTGCCTTACAGATGGCAATTTCCTTAGTTCATAGCAACCCAAAAGAGAATATACTAGTTATTGCTGCGGATATTGCTCGCTATGAACAGGGTTCTTCAGGTGAAGCAACTCAAGGTTGTGGTGCTGTTGCAATGTTGATTAAACAAAATCCACGAATAATGATTATAGAGCAAGGATCTGGCTACTATACAGAAGATGTAGCTGATTTTTGGCGTCCTAACTATCTTAATACTGCTTTAGTTGATGGCAAATATTCAACCAAAACATATTTAAACAGCCTAAAATATGCTTGGGATAATTTTGTAGAAGAAACTGGTAAACAGTTTGATGACATAAATAATTTCTGCTACCACATACCTTTTTCACGCATGACCGAAAAAGCTCATAAAACACTAATTAAAAAAGCAAACAAAATAATTAGTGTCAAAACTTTTAATCAACAAACCCTACCTGGGCAAATATATAATCGTGTTGTAGGTAATAGCTACTGTGCAGCATTATTTATTAGTTTTTGCTCCTTTTTAGATAATGACAAACATAATTTAGAAAAAAATCGTTTTGGCTTTTTTAGCTATGGTTCTGGCTGTGTTGCTGAATTTTTTACTGGGGTAATTCAAACTGGCTATCAAGACTTTATTATGAAAGATAGCCATTTGCAACAAATAAATAACCGACAAGCTCTAAGCTATGATGAATATGTTGACTTATATTACAAACAAAAAATTGACGGGGCTAATATAGTTTTTGCCAAAAACAACAAAGGTAAATATCGTTTAGAAAAAATAGAAAATAACATCCGCAAATACGAAATCAATTAATAAAAATATATCTAAATATTAATCCTATCATAGCTCTACCCACTCATCTAAATAACTAAAATACAGCACTAATATTTGTTTTCTATTCTCTAATTGTTGAAAAAGTTGCGCATACCTATCTAATTGTGGCTTATATTTTTCAGTTTGCTCTGTTATAAACTGTTGTTTACTTATTTTCATGTCAGCTGAATAATAGCTGGTTTTATAATCAACTATCCACCTTGTATCTTGCTCATCAACAAAGGTTCTATCCACTATATGGTTGATGCTTTCTATCTTCTCTTTATCGGCAAATTCTAACCCGCTGGAGCTAATTGCTAGTTCGTTAGCAGATTGTTTGAATTGACTGGTTAAAGCCCAGATTATTTTTTTATTTTTTAGTGCATTGTTTAATGAAATAAGAGTTATATCTAGTGCTTCTGTTAAGGATTCTGCTTCTATATTTTGCTGTTGTAACCAGTATTTTAAATAGTCTGCTAGTTGTTGGCTTATCTCACTTGGTAGAGATTGCTGATTACCCCATAGTTCTAGCATTTGATGGACTAGGTTACCTACTGAGGTAGCCATATTTGCCATTTTGGTTTGTTGGTTTATATCTTTGTTTATATTTGTATTTCCATCTTTTAGCAGCTCCATTTCTTGCGGTTCTTGCTGCATTGGTGCTAAGTTTAACCCAGAAAAATCATTAATAAAATGCTCTCTATCCATCGGCAAACGGCTAACTAAAATGGGGACGGAGTCTAATTCATCATCTTGTTCTTTAAAGTCATTTCTTTCAGCTAGTTTATTAAATGCTTGCTGTTGGGTTTCCCAAAAAACACTTAACAACGAACCTTTTACTGGAGCAATCTCTTTATTTTCATTCATTTGTTTTTCTGTATATTTTACATTGGCAAATAAATGCAGTTGTTGTTTTGCTCTGGTACAAGCTACATAAAAAACCCTGCCCAATTCATAATTTTGTTTTTGTTTTTCAACGTTGAGAATAAAATCAACTAGTCGCTTATCTGCTTCTTTATCTTTGGTGCCTTTTTTGGTACCTTTTTGTGCCATAGGTGCAAAGATTAAATGTTGTTGTTCTGCTTTTTTAACATTGAGCCAGTTGATTAATTTTTTATCATCTGCTACTGGTAATTTATTAAGCTCAGGCAACAATACAAAATCAAACTCCAAACCTTTGGCTTTGTGCATGGTCATAATTTCAATTTGCTTTGCCTGTTCACTAGTATCAGGCAAGGCAAATAAATTTCCTAAACTAGTTACTAAGTCAAATTTAGAGAAGCTACCCTTATGTTCTAATTCTAGCTCTGTTAACATTTGCCAAAAAGCTACGATATTTTGTAATTCACTCGCTGAATTTAAACTTTGGGCAAAATCTAACGCTAGCCAAGTTTCTTTTATTAACCTTGACCAATTTAATAAACCTATATGTTCAATAGCATTTTCTAAAACTGGATATACCTTATCTAACCTTACCCCACCCTGTTCTGACAGCTGGCTAAAACCCTCCTGTTGATGCTGCTTTAATACTGCCCAGACGGGAAGATTACGGGTAGCTTTATTCTCTAACAGAACTGACAAATCCATTAAACCTAAACCTATAGCAGGAGTTCGTAATAATGCTATCCATGCGGCTCTATCACCTAGGTGAATTAGCGAACAAGTAAGGCTTTCCAAATCTTGCACTTCTTGTCTTTGTGCTAGTTTTTCTATTTCCAACGCTCTAAAGGCTAGCTTTTGTACTTTTAACTCTTTTATAACTGGGATCAAAACTGATCTGCTACGCCCCAAAATACCGATGGTTTGATTAGGTTTTTTATTTTTTAATATTTGTTGTAAAGTGTTAATTATTTCATTAACAGCTTGTTCACTACTTTGATTTACCGTCCAATGGGTTGTTATAGCTTGTTCATCTTGCTGTGAAAAGGCTGTGGACGCACTGTAACTTACCCCCCCCCTCTCAATTATATTTTTAGAGGGCATAATTTTTTTAAAAGTTTTATTAACCCAGTTTACCACCCCCATTTTTGACCTAAAATTAACTGTTAACTGCTGTTGTTTCAAGGCAAAATCGCCAATACTACCTGCCCAAGTTTCTAAAAAATTACCTACTTCAGCTTCACGAAAACGATAAATAGACTGCATAGGATCACCAACAATAAACAGACTATGGTTATCTTCTGCAGACCAGCCTGCAATTAATTTTTTTAACAAGCCAAACTGGCTAACCGAAGTATCTTGAAACTCATCAATTAATAAATGTTGTATTTGATAATCTAATCTCTGTGCTAAATCGGTTGGCTGTTCAACCTCTCCCAAAGATGATGATGCTCCTTGCGATATTTCAATAAAATCCGCACTCATTTGCTGGGTAAAAACCACCTTCAAATGGGCAGCCGCCGTGATAAGTAGTTGTGATAAATCCTGTACTCCTTGCCATTGTTGGGGGCTATAAGTGGGGCTAGGTAAATCAGCAATAGCTGACAGAGCTGCTGAAACTTTACCATCATAGTTGTTTTGTTCTACTTCATTCAAGCACTCTTGAAAGCGTCCCTTTATCTCCTGGTCTTCTTTTGTTTTATTAGGTAATTTATTTCTTTTTAGGATACCTCCCTTGGCAGTTAATAGAGAACTAATAAATTCTTGCCAAGTCGCCAGCTCTTGTACATCAGTTTTAATAAAATTTAAACTAGGCAAAGATAGTGCCTCATCTAAAACCAACTTAGCAGCTTGCAATTTTGCTAATGCTGGTTCAATATTAATCATTAAATCATTAAAAATCATCTCAACTAAACTTGATAAAGCATGGTTAAACTTTGCTAAGTCTATACCCTCTTGCATCGAGCTCAATAATGGCATCCATTGGTCTCGCTTGGCTAACATCATGGCAATCATCTTTTCTGCTAAACGACGATCACCATTAACCAAGCCCATTAAGGTAGTAACTGCTACTGATACTTGTTGCGTATTTAAGGTTTCTCTTGCCGCAATGCTATAGAGGGCATCTGGTTGTTTAACAATATTTAATTGACCACCAACATTAGAAAGCAGCGGCATTTGTTGTACTAAATAGCTATTAAATGAATCAATACTTTTAATTCGTAAGCGATGGGGGTTTGATAGTAGGTTCCAACCACGCTGGTGATTATTTTCTAACGCCAACTTTGCCAGTTGCCAAGTATTTTGCGCATACAAATCTTGTTGTAAAATTTCCGTTTTACTAGTCTGCTCACAAGACTGCAAAGCTTCCAAAATACGCAATTGCATTTCCGCAACCGCTTTTTTAGTAAAGGTCATAGCTACAATCTTCTCAGGAGATTCCACCACAGCCAACAAAGCTAAAAACCGTTGGGTAAGTAAAGAAGTTTTACCAGAGCCTGCAGGAGCTTGCACTATAAAAGATTTAGCAGGATTAATAGCCTCAAACCTAGCCAAACCATCTTCTAGGTTATTATCTTGTTTTAGATTTTTATAAAGATTCATAGCAAATTATTTTAACCTAATTTCACAAATAAATGTCTACAAACTTATGGCTAAGTTATTATGCTGATAAAAATATACAACTGACTTGAAAGCCTTTAAAAATAGGGTTTTATAATTGATAAGTTTTTTAAAAAAAACTTGCATAAGCAGGATTTTAGCCTATAATACGCCAGATCAAAACTATGTTTTGTCTACCATTCCCGATTAGTTCAGCTGGTAGAACACCGGACTGTTAATCCGTATGTCGCTGGTTCGAGCCCAGCATCGGGAGCCATATTTAAAGCCTCAGCTATACAAATATCTGAGGCTTTCTTGTATTATGGTGACTTAGCTCGCCCCTCGCGACGATAGGTTAGGAACTCCGCCAGGTCCGGAAGGAAGCAACGGTACTCTCTGATTCGTGCGCCGAGACTAGGCGGGTTAAGTTGCCACCCCTAAATTTATTTATCCTTTAGCCGTCTCTGAACAAGTATGATTATTTATATGCAGCTTGCAAAGTATTTTGTAACAAAGTTGCAATGGTCATAGGGCCTACCCCCCCCGGGACAGGAGTTATCCAGCTAGCTCTTTCTTTAGCTGTATCAAACTCTACATCACCAACTAGGCTACCATTTTCTAAACGATTAATCCCAACATCAATAACTATCGCCCCCTCTTTAATCCATGCTCCTTTAACCATTTCAGCAATTCCTACTCCTACTACCACTATATCAGCCTCAGATACTTTTTTAGCCAAATCCTTAGTTGCACTATGGCAAATAGTAACCGTAGCCCGTCTATTTAATAACTCTAACGCCATAGGCACACCAACTATATTAGAAGCACCAACCACAACCGCATTTAAACCTCGGATAGTAACCCCTGTTTTATCCAGCATAGTCATAACGCCATGTGGAGTACATGGAGCAAGCTTAGGTAAAGAAGTGGCTAATCTCCCCATATTATAGGGGTGAAAACCATCTACATCTTTTTCAGAGTCAATTCGTTCAATGATTTCTGCCGTATTAATATGCTCTGGTACAGGTAGCTGTACAATAATGC
Organism: Hydrogenovibrio sp. UBA654; assembly: GCA_002299585.1. Classification (GTDB taxonomy): domain Bacteria; phylum Pseudomonadota; class Gammaproteobacteria; order Thiomicrospirales; family Thiomicrospiraceae; genus Hydrogenovibrio. The sequence continues at coordinate 18,290 of DBOE01000091.1, forward strand.
CATGTACACTAGCATCAGTATTTAAATCATCAATTTTAGCTAATAATTCTGCCTGAGTGGTCGTTTTAGATAAAACTATAGAAACATCATTAAAACCAGCTTTTTGACAAGCTATTTTTTTATTACGCACATAGACCTGTGAAGCTGGGTCTTCACCGACTAAAATTACTGCCAAACCAGGGACAATATTGCCCATTTTTTTTTGTTTATCTACCTCTACCCTAATTTGTTCTCTAATCTCTAGAGCTATATCTTTACCATTTAATATCTTCGCTACCATATACTTTTCCACAAAAAATTATTAACCGTAAATAATAACTTATTTTGATCATTTTTTAAAAAAATAAGCTATTTATTTATTGACAGAAAGCTAACCGCTCTATACAATACGCGGCATCTTATCGGAGTATAGCGCAGCCTGGTAGCGCACTTGTTTTGGGTACAAGTGGTCGGGGGTTCAAATCCCTCTACTCCG
>DBOE01000076.1 GCA_002299585.1 Hydrogenovibrio sp. UBA654
TTTTAATTTGCATTTCATACTTACGAGAAAGCTCAATCATAGTTGTTAAAGCCTCAACCGTATTTACATTACTTGTTTCAAGAGCTCCGCTAACTAATTTAACATTTGCCTGCTCTAGGTTATTTTCTTTACTGCGAATATGCCCATCTAAATCTTTAGTTAATTGTTTTATATCTGGTGCAACCATTTTAATTTGGTCAATATCAACCATAAAATCATTTTGAGCATCTGCTGGAATAACCGAAATAGTTCCATCTTCAGCTATTTCAATCTTTCTATACTCTGGCAAAGAAATAGGACTACCTCCTATATTTAGAATAGGGTTATTACTTCTATCAACTAACTCACCAACCGAGTTAACTCTTAAAGAAGCTGTTCTGCTCAAAGCTTCTGTCCCATCCTTAGCTAAAATAGTAAAAAAACCATTTTCTTTAGTCATAACATCTAGACTTCTACCTGTAACCTTTACCGCTCCAGCAGAAAAATCTGTTGCTGGTCGCTCACTTAAAGAATAAGCACGAGAATTCCAACCAGCACCTTCTACATGCTGAGCTCTAAACTGATTAAAATCTTTTTTAAAACCATCTGTATTAGCATTGGCTAAGTTATTCGAATTATTAGCTTGAGCTAAACTAACTTCTTTAGCTCCACTCATAGCAATGTATAACATACGATCCATTAACCTAACTTCCTTAAATATTTATTCTTAAAATTAAGCACTTAATATAATTTGACTCTTTGGTCGGTGCTTTTTGCAGCCTTTCTTTGTGTGTTAACTCTAAAGACCTATGTTTTAGGCATCTTTCATTATCACAAACAATAAAGCATTTGCCATGCCAAAAAACATTAAAGATATTAAGGTAGTGGTCGATATACTGATTAGGGAGGGTGTAAACAAAAAAGCTAGTAATAATTTACTAGCTTTTTAAAATGAAATCTATCGCTAAAAAACTACAGGTTTAACACTGTTTGAAATAGTGTTTGTGAAGTAGAGATTACCTGTGCACTTGCTTGATAAGTTCTTTGAGTTTGAATCATATTAACCAATTCCCCTGTAGTATCTACATTTGAATACTCAAGAGAACCAGATCTAATTTCACCAAGACCATTACTTTGTGGAGAACCTAGTTGAGCTGAACCAGAACCAAAAGACTCTGCATAAGTTTGCCCACCTAACTTTTCTAAAGAATTTTTATCACTAAAATTACCAAGCCCTAGCTTTGCCACTGAAATTGAACGACCATTTGAATACCTTGCTTCAATTGTCCCATCAAAACCAGTATTTAAACCAACTAAATCGCCAATTTTAAACCCATTTTGCGTAACGCCTTTAGCACTATTTGACCCTGCATACTGAGTCATTTTATTAAAATCTATATTAATATTTACGGCTGTAGATTGGCTATTCCCTAATGGATCATTCGCTCCTGAAAAAGGTGTATCAATTACCCAATTTAAGGAAGCATTTAAACCTGTAGATGTCCAATCTGCACCAGGCAAACTATTATTAGTAACTGCAACACCTACTGGTGCTGCCACACTATTTGGGGTAAGAACATCTACTAAAGTACCGTCAGTATTAAAACGCAATTCAAAAATTTGCCCCTCTATCCTATCAGTTCCTGCAGGTGCTGGTGTAGTAACAGGAGCACCTGTGGCATCAAGAAGAGCTCCTGTAGCATTAGCTACATGCCCACTAGTACTATAGGTATCAGTTTCCGCATTATGATCTTGTAAAGTGTACTGAACTATCCAACTGCTATATTTATCATTAACCCCATCACCGTTATAGTCATTACCTGAGTTAACTACTGAAACTACATCTCTTTTATAGAAGTTAGTCGTTAATCTATGCTCGCCACCTAAAGTATCATAAATATCTTTAGATATTGAAAAATCAACCGTACCATTATAGGAATCATTGCTAACATTACCCCCATCTTCAAAGTTTACCAATTTTAATAGGTTGGCCCTACCAATTGCCCCAGGATCTGCTACACCTGAACCATTTGTATCAACATTAATACCAATTCCGCCGTTTAAATTAATATCGTAACCCATTTCATCTGTAGCCTTAGGAATTCTATTTAAATTAGCTAAATTTACCGATCTTAATGTGGTTTCAAATACCGGTACAGCTTCGGAAGAAACTGTTTGATCAAGTAAATAACCTTGTAACTCGTTACCAGATTGATCAGTAATAAAGCCATCTTTATCTAATTTAAAAGATCCATTACGCGTATAAACATTTGGATATTTATTTGAGGCATCATTTAAAACAAAAAATCCTTCTCCATCAATAGCAAAATCTAAATCTCTACCTGTTCCATTAATTGTGCCCTGACCAAAGTCTTGGGTATAAGATTCAACCATTACTCCATTACCTGGGGAGTTTTGCGACCCAGAAAATAAATCAGCAAATTCTGCTCTTGAGCTTTTAAACCCAACTGTTTGAGCATTTGCTAAGTTGTTCGAAATAGTTGCTAAACCATTCGATGCGGCATTAATTCCACTTAGTGCATTTAAATCAAATGAGGCCACAAGGCTTCTCCTTTAAAAAATAATAAAATTACAAACTAATTTCTTTAACTTCACTCATTGCAATTTTTTGACCAGTAGCAAGAGTTAAAATTGTAGTACCGTCTTTCTCAATCGATACGCCTTTTACTTTTGATGGCACAACGGTATTAATCGACTGTTTTTCACCATTGGCATCCGTTCCATACACTATTATATCAAACTGCCCAGAGTCCATAACAACTCCAGAATCATCCATACCGTCCCAAGTAACCAAGCTTTTTCCAGAGGATAAATTACCAACGTCTAACTCCTCAACTACACCGTTCTTATCAGAAATAACCACTTTCACATCGCTTAAAGGTTTATCTGACGACAGGTTCATACTAGTATCTTGCCCAGATGTATGGCTAATTTGAGTCCCTTCTACCTGTACTTTTTTGCCCATTAACGATGCTGCTTGCATGGTTTGCATAGATCTAAAACCAGCTGCCATCGCGGCTATTGATTCATTCATATTATTTGTTGATTCAAGTTGACTCATTTGAGTAAGGTCGGTTACAAAACTTGATGGATCAACTGGCTTACTCGGATCTTGATTTCTTAACTGGGTCGTTAATAACAAAAGAAACTCTGCTTGTCCCATTTCTTTAGTTGGTGCAAATTGCGCTGAATTTGATCCTTGTTGTAATTGAGAACGAAAATCCGCACTGCTAATGTTAACTGCCATAATTTAACCTCTAATTTTTGCCTAATTGAATAGTTCTAAGTAATAATTGTTTTGTGGTGTTCATAACTTCAATATTTGTTTCATAAGCTCTTGAAGCGTCTAACATATTGGCCATCTCTTCAACCACATTAACATTGGGTCTAAAAATGTAACCTTCTTTATTTGCCATCGGATGATTGGGGTTATATTCCATCTTCAAAGGCTCTTGGCTTTCAACCATTTTATGGATTTTAACTCCACCAATTTGCCCATTCTGTTCATTCAAAATAGTTTCAAATACTGGTTGCTTTGAGCGATAAGTATCTTCAGAATTTGAGCTAATACTATTTACATTAGCTATATTAGAGGCAATAGCATTTAATCTTACTGTTTGTACATGCATGCCTGTTGCTGAAATATCTAAAGTTGGAAATACTGCCATAATGCCGCCCCTACCTACTCATATTTATTCGCCACGCAAAGCGCCACGAACTCCTTTAATTCTAGAATTAATCCACTCAAGAGTTGCTTGATACTGCATAGCATTTTCCATAAATTTTGCTTTTTCAATATGAGTTTCAACTGTGTTGCCATCTAATGATGGTTGCGTTGGCACCCGATATTTCAAAAACTCTGAGGTATTAAATTCTGCAAATCCGTTAATATGTTTAGAATTAGTTTTAGCTAGACTAGTATTAAACTTTTTAGTCCCTAATTCTTCTTGAACCGCACTCATTTGCTTACGCCAATCTAAATCTCTAGCCTTAAAATTTGGGGTATCAGCATTTGCTAAATTATTAGCTAACATTGATTGGCGCTCTTTTCTAACCGCTAAAGCCTGTTCATGTATTCCAAAAATTGATCCCATCACTTATACCTATTAGATAAATTAGCTAAATTAACTAAAATTAATATTAGAAATAACAAAGCAATCTAAATGCCAAAAATGATTTTTTTGGCTAAAATAATAAAAGAATCGCCGAATATCGGCAGTAAACATGAAAACTTTAAAAAATAATTTAAGAATCCTCTGATTAAGTAGGGTTAGGGTTAGACTTATAAAAACTGGAAAGAAATGGTTTATTCTTACCAAGAACGAACTTGGTCACCAACTTGAATTAAACCATTTTTACTAATAACTTCAGCCACTGCAAATTTAGCTTTAATTCTGGTTATTTTTAAAAAGCCAACAGGTTTTGAATCAGTACCAAGGTTTATGCCTGATCTAATAACTTGGCGACCAAACTTATGATAAACCGTTAATTGATCACCAACTTTAGCACCAGACTTAGCAGATAAAAATAGGATATATTCATCATCACGAATATCAATAATATTAGACTGCAGAGATTTACACTGTAAAAACTGATAAATATCCGCACTACTTTGTTCAAGCATTGCACTAAATACCATACCGACATCTGTGGCAAAAAAAGAATTACTACCAAAAGGGCGATTCAAACCAACACTAACATCGCCTTTAATATCAAAACCATGCTTTTTTTGATAGACAACTTGTGCAGCAGATAAATCAACCATAAAGCTCTCTACCTCTAGATAACGAGCATCAGGTTTTATTTCTTGGTTATAAAACTTCTTCACATCTGTCCACAAACCATGCTCTTCATTATGGCGAGAAACCGTACGAATTACATTTAATAATAAATACTGTGCTCCAGTATTATTTATAATTGGGTCTAAGGTTTTTCTATCTAAATTTGGCAATAAGATCTGCCTAGCATCTTGTAAATGACTACCAGAATGTAGCAAGTCTATATTATTATAACCTTTGTTTTGTAACCTACGCTTTAACTCTAATTGGTAACCTGATCTCAAATTAGCAATATCTCTTGCTCCGTAACTATCTGCCAATAACACCTGAGCAACTACTATTTTAGGTTGTAAATAATTACCTAAAATATTATCACAGGTGGCTGGATTTTCTGTTAAACATATATCCATAGTTACTTGATAGCTTGTAGGTTGGATATTTTTTAGCGGCATTCCAGAGCTATCAAACTGTTTATTAAAGCTCAACTCTTGCATACCTTCATTAATGATTTTAAAACTAGATACTTTAGATTGCGTAGTAAAACGAGTTATGTCTTTTTTTAAAGAAAAATTATTCAATTCAAGAGAGGAACTAATTTTTAAGTTATTGTGCATGCTGGCATTTTTTAAGGCATTTTTTATTGCCATCTGCCGAGCAAATTTTTCAGACACTCCTTCTACTGAAGAAGTTCCTACTACAGTAGAACATTTGATTGGATAAATATCTTTCGCAAATAAAGATTTATTTGCTACAAAAACCAAGCAAAAACTAACTATATAAAAAATTAAACTAATCTGTTTTTTCATTTTTTTTTAGAATATTTAGTGGCCTCATTAATTCTATCTACTATTACCTGCCCTAATTCTTCAGGATTCCATTTTGAAAGAAATTTATCAGCTCCAACCTTCTTAGTTAGATTATCGTTAAATCCACCGCTTAAAGAAGAGCTTAAAACCACATACAAATCAGCTAACCGTGGATCTTTTCTAATGCATTTTGTTAGAGTATAACCATCCATTTCAGGCATTTCAATGTCAGATATTATCATTAATATACGGCTATTAACAGAGCCAGCAATTCCTTTTTCTGCTTCATCAGCCCATTTTTTAAGAAATTCTAAGGCTAACTTACCATTATGTAAGATATTACTAGCCACTCCTAATTTATCCAAAATAGACTTTAACTGACCTCGTGCTACAGATGAGTCATCAGCGGCAAGTACAAAAAATTCATTATCACCAATTACACCTTTATTTTTTCTAATAAAATCATCAGAAACGGCTACTTTAGTGCCTGCGACTTCGGTTAACACCTTTTCAACATCAACTATTTGTACAATTTCATCATGTGCTCTAGTAATACTTGTTAGATAGTTTACATTAGTTAAGGTGTCTGGTGGTGGTAAAATATCATCCCATTTTAAATGAACAATTCTATCAACATCGTCTACTATAAAACCTTGCATAGAGCTATTAAATTCAGTAACTATTGTTAAACTTTTTAGATAGTCTTCGGGCTTTATTGGCTCTAAGCCTAATGATTTAGCTAAATCAATCATTGGTGTTGTTTTACCACGAATATCTGCCACTCCAGCTATTATTGGATCGGCCTTAGGAACACTAGAGATTGCTGGAGTTCTAATGACCTCCCTTACTTTAAATACATTAATTCCAAATAATTGTTCGCCTCTAATCTTGAACAACAACAATTCCATACGATTCATTCCCGCAAGAGATGTTCTGTTATCAACTTTTTTTAGAAAATCTGACATATTAAAGCCACCTTTTATAACAATTTTAATTTTTTTAAGTTACTATAAACTAATAATTTTAAACAAATTTAAAAGACATAAATACAATTTAATTAAGGATTAAAATGAAAAATTCTTATTTTCTTCATTTAATATTTCAAAGTACTATAAGTGTATTATTAGCTATTTTTTATACCTGTTCTTTTGCGAAAAACTCACAACAAAACAACCAAATTCAATCACAACAAAAACTTAATGATCTTGTGCTTGAACATCTAAAGCAAAAAACTTACCAAAAAATAAAGAACAGAGTTATTTCAATAAATAAAATTAGTGAAAGACTGAAACTTTCTGTTTGTAAAAATAAAATTGAATTAAGTGATAATGACCCCTACAAACTATTAGGCAGAACAACAATAAAACTTAGTTGCTCACAACCAAAATGGAAACTATATGTTACCGCAAATATTAATGGTGATTTGCCTGTTGTTGTAGCCACTAAAGGAATTATAAAACAAACTGTTATTAAAGAGTCTGACATAAAAACAATATATATGCCGTATAAAAAAGTTAAACCTGCCGCTATGAAAGATTTAAACTCGGTTATTGGCATGCGTAGCAAAAAAACAATCTACTCAAATACAATAATTACCATAAATATGTTACAACCACCCTATTTAGTTTTCAAAAATCAGCCGATAACTATTGTGTCCTATATTAGAAACTTAAAAGTTACTTCTAAAGGAATTGCTTTAAAAAGTGGCACAGAGCAGGAACAGATACCATTTAGAAATATTTCTTCCAAAAAAATATTAAAAGGTATAGTTATTGCTCCTAATACAGTTTTAGTTAACTGAGTAAATAATTTAATAAAAAAATTAAAGTTGTTTATGCATTGGTCGATACAAGCAGTAGAAAGTTATTAACTTTTAAATTAGAATATCAATTAAAGTAATAAGGAAAGTATTATGGACATTAAAAATATTGCAGGTGGTTTAAATACCAGAACTATAGATAATCAGAGCCAAACCACAAAAAATAACTCCCCGCAAGGACCAAGCTCAACCAAGAATGTGGCTGATCAAGTAACTATTTCGTCTTCTGTAAAAGATTTAGAACAACAGGCAAAAACTAGTTCTGTTGACAATTCTGTGCGTATAGAAGAACTAAAACAAGCAATTAAAGATGGTAACTATCAAGTTGATGCTGAAAAAGTTGCTACTAAATTAATTGAAACTGAACTACTAATAGCTGGATCTTAAGATAATGACACAAGTGATTATTGATATAAACAAACTTTCCAAAAACATCAATAACCTACTTGAGTTATTAACTCAATTTGAAGATTCTCTTAATTTAGAAACAAGCATATTAAACTCTTCAGATACCTCCGCTTTAACCAATATAGTTCTCAAAAAACAAAAAATAGCTGAACAAATAGAATTATTATTTTTAGATATTTCTCAAAACACCCAAGATAAGAACTTTTCTTTGCATAGCTTTATGGCCGCCGATGATTTTAAGTTACTGCCATTAGATATTAAAAAAACCTTCAAAAAAACATCTTTAAAAGTGGCTGCTTGTTATGATAAAAATACTGCTAATGGTATATCTCTACAAGCCTTAAATAATTTAAACAAAACTCTTTTACAACTCTTTAAAGGGCAAGATCCAAAAAATAAAACCTATACATCTTCTGGTGGTTCAACTTCTGCTACCAATACACCTAATTCTCTTGGTAAAGCTTAGCAAAAACTAATATCCAAGTCCATATTTCTAAATGGCGATTTGAGTAATATTTGGCTTAATTCATGCTTTAAATTAAATTGAGGCCTTTGCACGAGGGAGACACGAGATAAAAATAAGATAAATTTTAACTATTTTTAGCGGTGAATTCTCTCGAGCAAAGCTCTCAAATTATTAGATTAAATAAATAAATAAAGTTGAGAATATGGGTACCAAAAATAATCGTTCTTTTTTCAGAATTAATGCCATGGTTCAATGTGGATACAGAGTATTAACTACAGAAGAAGCCTTAAATAAAAAATATCCTTCTGCTATAGATGCAAATTATATTGAAGAGTATTTTTTAGAAGATTTTAATCAATTAGATCAACAAATAAAAGCTATTGTTATTGAAATTGGCCAAAAAAGTCACCTTCTTGCCAAGGCTCTTTCTAATTTAAATAGTAAAATAAACTTTATGGCACAAACAGTTGATGTTAAACAACTTTCCAACATCCTCCCTACTAAAATGGTTAATCTAAGTGCTGGAGGGATCCAACTAAAAATTGAGGGCAAAATTGATTTAACTAATAAAGTAGAAATTTTACTACAGTTATCTACTGATGAACCCCCCATTATAACTCTATGTGATATAGTAAATCTTTCTAAAAAACAAGATGGTTCTACATTAACCTCATTAAAATATGGTTCAATTTCAGAAGATGATAGAAGAAAACTTATTTATTTCGTTCAAAATAAAGAAATTGAGTTCGCATATAAAAATAAAAACGATAGTTAAGGAGCCACTGAATAGCCGCGATTAGAATTTTGCTAAGAAAAAATATGCGTCATGTTTCGTTAAATGCGTCGTAATAGCTAGCTATTGCGTCGAAGTTAACGAAAGTTGTCGTTCATTTTAGCCATTAAAAAATAATTGGCAGTTGTTCAGAGGTTCCTTAAGGAGCCACTTAAGGAGCTTCTAGGTTCTCCGCCAACTAGTTCCTTCCGAAGAATCAAGCAATTCTATCTTATTTTTTAACAACTCATCTCTTATTTCATCAGAGCGAGAAAATTTTTTATTTTTTCTCGCCTCTGCTCGCTCTGCAATTAAAGATAGTATTTTGTGTTCTGTGAACTTAGAGTTACTTGGCTGTGATTTAAAAAAAATAGTCGCTTCTTGCTCTAATAAGCCTATTTGATTGGCTAATTTCTTTAATAAAGTTGCTAATCCCTTAGAGTTGGTTTTATTTACTTCCTTTGCCAATTCAAACAATACCGACAAAGCTTGCGGAGTATTAAAATCATCGTTCATCGCTACAATAAACTGTTTTTCAAAAATAGAATTTTCAATACATTCTTCACGAGGTTTAACTAATTCTAACGCTGAATACAATCTACTTATACTCGCCTTAGCTAGATCCAAATTTTCTGTCGAATAATTAACTGGGCTACGATAATGACTAGCTAATAAAAAGTACCTAATTACTTCAGGGTGATATTTTTTAATAACCTCACCAATAGTAAAGAAATTACCCAAAGATTTAGACATTTTTTCATCATCTATGCGTACAAATCCGCAATGAATCCAAGTATTAACAAATTTTTCACCCGTTGCACATTCTGACTGAACTATTTCATTTTCATGATGTGGAAAGGTTAAATCCATACCCCCCCCATGAATATCAAAATGATTTCCTAAACATTTAGTTGCCATTGCTGAACACTCAATATGCCAACCAGGTCGTCCATTGCCCCAAGCAGAGTTCCATGCTGGTTCATTAGCTTTTGCAGATTTCCATAAAACAAAATCAAGTGGATCTTTTTTAGCCACATTTATTTCAACTCTTGCCCCAGCATCTAGCTCATCAACATTTTTGCCAGACAACCTACCATACTCATTCGCAGACTTAACACTAAAATATACATCGCCATTATCTGCCTGATAAGCATGCCCCTTATCAACTAGCTTCGTAATCATTACCTCAATTTCTTGTATATTATCAGTGGCTCTAGGTTCTTCATCTGGGCAAAGTACATTCAAAGCCTTTTCATCTTCATGCATAGCATCAATAAAACGAGCAGTTAGAGTTTGAATATCTTCTTTATTTTCTAAAGCTCGGTTAATTATTCTGTCATCAATATCAGTAATATTACGTACATAATTAACTTCATAACCAAGGTTTCTTAAGTGCCTAACAATAGTGTCGAAAACTACCATTACCCTTGCATGGCCTATATGACAAAAATCATAAACAGTCATGCCACAGACATAAATACCAACTTTATTTTCATCTATCGATTTAAATATCTCTTTACTACCAGTTTCTGTATTAAATATTTGTAAACTCATTACTTGCTCCAGGTATCTCTTAGTGCAATAGTTTTATTAAATACCAGCTCTTTAGATTTATTATCACGACAAAAATAACCCTCTCTTTCAAACTGATAAGCCTGTTCAGCAACCGCATTTTGCATACTAGGTTCAACAAAACCATTTTTGACAACTAAAGAATCAGGGTTAATAACCTCTGCAAAATTTTCTGCTTTAATCGGGTTTTCAATATTAAATAGCCTATCATATAGATTGAACTGTGCATTAACAGCAGTAGTTGCCTCAACAAAATGAATAACCCCGTTTACTCGCCTACCATCACTAGGGTTTTTACCTAAGGTTGCCAGATCATAACTACAGTAGATGGTAGTAATTTCATTATTTTTGTCTATATCAAATCTTTCGGCTTTAATTACATAAGAGTTTCGTAACCTAACTTCTTTACCTATAGCCAATCTTTTCCATTTTTTATTTGGAGCGGTTTCAATAAAATCTGCCTTATCAATATAAAGCTCACTACTAAAATGAATTTCTCTTTTGCCCATAGTTTCATCTTGTGAATGTTTGGGGGCTTGGATTTTTTCTACTCCAGCGTTCATATAATTTTCAATAATAACTTTTATTGGCTCAATAACTGCCATGGTTCTTGGTGCAATCAAATTCAAATCATCGCGCACCGATGCTTCTAAAACAGACATCTCTGTCATGCTATCAACCTTAGATATACCTATTCTCTCAGCAAAATTTCTAATAGAACGTGGCGTATACCCCCTTCTTCTCATGCCAGATATAGTTGGCATTCTAGGATCATCCCATCCTGAAACTAAATCATCCTCCACTAGCTGTTGTAACTTGCGCTTTGACATTACGGTATAGGCTAAATTTAACCGCGAAAACTCATACTGATGCGGACGATTTGGCTTATTAAATTCATCAATATGTTCCAACAGCCAATCATACAAACGGCGATTATCTTGAAATTCTAAAGTACATAGTGAATGAGTGATATTTTCTATCGCATCAGATAAACAATGAGCAAAATCATACATAGGATAAATACACCAATCATCTCCTGTTTGGTGATGATGAGCAAATTTAATCCGATACATCGCAGGATCACGCATACACATAAAGCTAGAAGACATATTTATTTTGGCTCTTAGAACACACTGACCCTCTTTATATTCACCCGATGACATTTTTTTAAAATGCTCTAAATTCTCTTCTACACTAGTGTCCCTATAAGGGCTGTTTTTACCAGACTCAGTCAAATTTCCACGCAATTGTTTAATTTCATCAGCACTAGAAAAATCAACAAAAGCCAAGCCTTTTTCAATCAACTCTATTGCATAAGCATAAAACTTAGCAAAATAATTAGAAGAAAAATTACTCTCACCTGCCCACCCAAAACCAAGCCAACTAATATCTTTTTTTATAGACCCCACAAACTCTATGTCTTCTTTAGTAGGGTTAGTATCATCAAAACGCAGGTTGCATTTTCCATCATAATCCTCGGCTAAACCAAAATTTAAACAAATTGATTTAGCATGGCCTATATGCAGATAACCATTAGGCTCTGGCGGAAATCTAGTCTTTATAGTATTATGAAGCTGTTGTGATAAATCTTTATCGATAATATTACGGATAAAATTTGTTGGTTTATCAACTACCACTACTTGACTCATCTCTAATAACCTATTTAAAAAATACTTAAGCGAATAATTATAACATTATCAGTTTTTTTTAGCTAAAATACACCATAACTTTTAATATTCAAAAGAGAAAGAGCTATGTTTAAAAAACCTACCTTATACATTATGGCATCATTATTATTTGTAATGTCCTGCTCAACAACAGCACAAGAAAATAATTCAGCACAGGTAAAACTAGAAACGAACAAAGGTGAGATAATTTTAGAGCTAAATTACTATAAAGCCCCCAAAAGTGTCGAAAATTTCTTACGCTATGTTGATGAAGGTTTTTATAATGGTACTATTTTTCACCGAGTAATTCCCAATTTTATGGTACAAGGCGGTGGGTTTACTAGCGACTTTAATAAAAAGAAAACTCATAACCCTATACAAAATGAAGCCTATAATGGCCTTAAAAATAGAATCGGTAGCATTGCCATGGCAAGAACTAATGACCCTCATTCAGCAACCGCTCAATTTTTTATCAATGTATCACAAAATACTTTTTTAGATTTTAGAGAAAAAACTCCTCGTGGTTGGGGATATACCGTATTTGGTAAAGTAATTAAAGGCATGAAAATAGTAAACAAAATTAGGCTAATACAAACTGGCTATAAAAATGGTATGAAAGATGTGCCACAAGAAAATATAATCATCTTAAAAGCTACTCATATTAAAGGCATGAGCTATAAAGATATAAAAAATAAGGAGAAAAAATAAACATGACACAAATAGTTTTTAAAACCAACAAAGGTGATATCACCATTAAAGTTGACCACGAAAATGCCCCTATAGGAGCGGAAAATTTTGTGCATTATGCTATGGAAGGATTTTATAACGGCACTATTTTTCATCGCATAATACCTAATTTTATGGTTCAAGGCGGAGGCATGTTACCAGGTATGGAAGAAAAATCTGCGGGACAATCTATTGAAAATGAAGCTGATAATGGTTTAAAAAATGTTCGTGGTTCACTTTCTTACGCACGAACACAAGATCCACATTCCGCAACTACCCAATTTTTTATGAACCTAGTTGATAACCAGTCTTTAGACCATACAGCTAAAAATGAATATAGCTGGGGTTATGCCGTATTTGGCAAAATAACTGATGGTATTGAAGTTCTCGATGAGATGGCAAAAGTAAAAACCACAAGTAGCCTAGGGCATCAAGATGTTCCTGTTGATGATATAATAATAAAAGACACTATAGTTACAGAAGACGATTAATAATTATGCTGGAACAGGTGATAATCACCGCTGATGTTCACCTAGTCCCAGATATAGACAATAAAAACCATCCCATAAATCAAAACTTCTACCATTTTCTAACAGCAACCGCATCACAAGCTAAAGAACTATATATAATCGGCGATCTATTTGAAATTTGGGTTGGTGATGATATAAATATTGCTGAATATCAAACAGTTATAAATCTACTAAAACAACTCACCGATAAGGGTTTAAAAATTTACCTAATGTATGGCAATCGTGACTTTCTAATGGGCAAAAAATTTTGGAAAGCTACTGGTATAGTAAAACTTAACGAACCAACCATAATCAAAAAAAACGGTATTAGTATTATACTTGTACACGGTGATCATCTTTGCACAGACGATAAACCATACCAAAAAATGCGTCGCTTATTTAGGAACAAAATGATTCAGTGGTTTTTTTTTAAACTCCCAAAAACAAAACGCATAGCCATTGGCGAAAAAATGCGCCAACAATCACAACAAAAAAGTTCAAAAAAACCAAATAATATAATGGATGTAAACCAACAAGCAGTAATAAAATTATTTAACCAACACCCAAGTTGTAACCATTTAATCCACGGTCACACGCATCAACCAGCAAAATATGAATTTATTTTAGACAACAAATCAAAGCACCGATGGGTACTAGGAGACTGGAGGCCAGAAGCCAAATACATAGTAATAACCCCACAAATACAATTTAAAAACACTGAAAAAGACGCCTTATAACTAACTAAGCAAGTAAACTTTTTCTACCATTTCAACACTATTTATTACCGAATTCACTTGCTCTAACTTTACGACCTTATAATTCTCTGCATATAACTCCAAAACCTCTTGCTCTGTCACTGAAAAAGGTGGCCCTGCCATTTTTGACTGCTCATATTCCATAGTAATTAATAATATTGGTGCTTGCTCTGGCAAAATTTTAAATAAATGCTCTACATATTCCTGACGCATTTGTTTGGGCAGAGCAATGAGTGCCGCGCGATCATAAACTGCACTAACGCCTGCACAATCTTGATTGGTTAGTTGAAAAAAATCACCTTGGTAAAGCTGGATATTATCGGATTCACTCACCTGAAAAACAGTATGTTTAATTTCATTTACTTGGCGTTTGTTTTCGATAAAAAAATCTTTTACCGCATCGCCACTTAACTCAATTCCAAAAACATCATGCCCCTGCTCTTGCAACCAAAGCATGTCTATACTTTTGCCACACAAGGGTACTAGCACCTGCGTATTTTTTTTTATAGCTAACTTATGCCAAAAACTCATTAAATGTTGATTGGTTACTGTTTGATTAAAGCCAATTTGCTTATCTTTCCAGCGTTTATGCCAAAATAATGTTTCCATAATCTACCTCTATAATAAATTTATAAGCTGCTTTTCTGAATTATAATACTGCCAACTCACTGGAACTATATCATGCCTCACCAAAAACAACAAAGCACACAATACAAAGCATTTTTTAAAAAAAACTGGGTACAAAATATTCTCTGGCTATTAGCCTTACTTGCCATATTTTTAGTTCTAAGACCTTTTATGCAAGGTGATGTAGCACAGGGGCAAGCCCCTAGTTTTATTGCTAAAACAATTACCGGCGAGACCATAAACTTAGCCGATTTTAAAGGCGAACCTGTCTTAATTCATTTTTGGGCTACTTGGTGCCCTATTTGTGAACTTGAATTAGACGGTATTGAAGAAGTTGCTAAAAGCTATAAGCTAATAAAAATAGCTACTAATTCTGGCACTGATGAAGAATTATTAGCTTATGCCAAAGAAAATAATATGGTTGCAAGCACCATAATTAACGATAGTGATAGCAAATTAATGCAATTATATGGAGCAAAAGCCGTTCCTGCCAGTTTTATGCTTGATAAAAATGGAGAAATTAAATTTATTGAAGTTGGCTTTACTACCAGCTATGGACTAAAAACTAGATTATGGAGCTTAAAGTAAAAATAAATCTATCATGGAAAACAATTTAAATAAAGAATATAATTTTAGACTGACTAAGACTCGTATCATCGCTTTATTTTTAGCCCCTATTACAGCTATTATTGTTTATTACATGATCCTATCTCAAGGAGTGCAAATAGCTGGTGCTTTAAGTATTACTATTTTTGCGGCTATATTATGGATTTCTGAAGCTCTACCTTTGCCAGTTACTGCCTTACTAATCCCTGTCGGCTTAGCTAGTGTAGGAGTATTGGAAATAAAAGAAGCCTATACCCCATTTGGAAATTCTGTACTATTTTTAGTTTTAGGAGGTTATGCTTTAGCAGTTGCCGTTGAAAAAAACAAAGTCGATCGTTGGATTGCTCAACACATATTAGGCTTATCAGGAGATAAAACTATTGGGCTATTTGCTGCGATTATGGCAACTTCAGCAGTGCTTTCAATGCTTATTTCCAACACTGCAACAACAGCCCTACTAATACCTGTTGCTATTGGCATCTTAGCAAAACAGGCTATGGATGCCAACCTTTCTAGAATACTCTTATTAGGAGTTGCCTACGGAGCAAGTATAGGCGGGGTAGCAACCATTACAGGTACTGCTCCTAATGCCATTGCTGCAGGATTACTCGATATTAGTTTTTTGCAATGGATAGGTTATGGCTTACCAATAAGCATAACCATGCTAATAGTCGCCATGCCTATTCTTTGGTGGACATACCGACCAACACTAAAAAAACTTAATCTCGAAACAAAAGAAAAACTTCCTCTTACAAAAAATGGTAAAAAAACCATTATTGTCGTAGCCATCATTCTTTCATTATGGTTGTTTGGCAGTTTTATCGGAAATATTTTTTCTTTACCTTCTGCAATATTTAGCTCCGCTTCTGTTGCAATTATGGCTGTTGCATTATTAATATTAGCCGGCTGTGTCAATTGGAAAACACTAGAAAAAGGTATTCACTGGGGGGTATTGATTTTACTTGGCGGTGGATTGACACTAGGCCATGGACTCACAGAATCTGGTGCTGCTAATTGGTTAGCAAGTTTACTAGTATCAAGTACTGGTGATTTACCGATGTTCGTACTACTTCTTGTTTTAGTTACCATCGCAGTTTTTGCAACCGAACTTATCTCTAATACCGCAGTAACCGCAAAATTAGCTCCTATCCTCGTTGGTGTTGCACTACAACTCAGTTTAGAAACCAGTAGCTTGGTAATACCCGTGGCAATTGCTACCTCTATGGCTTTTATGCTACCCGTTGCGACACCCCCAAATGCTTTAGTACATGCTAGTGGCTATATAACTCAAACAGACATGATCAAAGTAGGCTTAAGACTAAACCTTGCCGCTATTTGTGTCATTACCTTCATGTTTTATTTTAATTTAGTTGGGTAAAATATAGTATAAACAGGGATAATACTTTTTTTATTTACAAGAGTCATTTATGGCACATCTTTTTTTACGAGATATACAACTTAGCTACGGCACACAAACACTATTTAATAAACTCCATTTTCAAATCGAAACTAACGAAAGAGTTTGTATTGTCGGACGAAATGGCGAAGGAAAATCCACTTTATTAAAGGTCATAGAAGGCGAAACTGAAGCCGATGATGGTAGTCGTATAGTTCAAGATGGCATTAGAATAGCCAAACTACAACAAGAAGTACCTAATGATATGAGTGGTAGTGTGTTTCATATCATTGCCACAGGGCTTGGCAATGCAGGAGCTTTAATTAATAAATATCATGCTCTAAGCCATCAACTTGCCGAAGAATATCAAGAATCTATTTTAGAAGAAATGACTACTGTACAGCACGAAATAGAAAAACAAGACGGCTGGTCATTAAACCAAAAAGTAGAAACTGTAATTTCCAAATTAAAACTACCTGCTGATGATGAATTCTCCTCTCTTTCGGGAGGCATGAAACGAAGGGTTTTACTGGCAAAAGCTTTAGTTCAATCTCCTGATATATTATTATTAGATGAGCCTACCAACCATCTAGACATTCCTTCAATTCAATGGTTAGAAGAGTTTTTAAAAACCCTTAATTGCAGCCTTGTATTTATAACTCATGACCGTGCATTCTTACAAGCACTTGCTACAAGAATTGTTGAACTTGACCGTGGCAACTTATATAGCTGGGATTGCGACTACACAACCTATTTACAACGCAAAGCCGAACAACTAGAGTCCGAAGCCAAAAGTAATATGGAATTTGATAAAAAACTAGCCCAAGAAGAAGTGTGGATTCGTCAAGGAATTAAGGCAAGAAGAACTAGAAATGAAGGTAGAGTTAGAGATTTAGAAAAACTTCGTGAAGAACGAAGTGCTCGCCGTAGACAACAAGGCAAAGCAAATCTACAAAGTAATTTGGCTGAAAAATCAGGCAAACAAGTTATAGAAATTGATAACATCAGTTTTGAATTTGCCGATAAAGCTATTGTAAAAAACTTCTCTTCAATGATTCTCAGAAGCGACAAAATAGGAATTATTGGAGCTAATGGCTGTGGTAAATCTACCCTAATAAAACTAATCCTTGGTGACTTACAGCCAAACAAAGGAGAAGTTAAACTTGGTACTAATTTAAAAATAGCTTATTTTGATCAACACCGAGTGCAATTAGATGAAAATGCCAAAGTTGTAGAAAGCGTTGTTGAAGAGTCCGACTATATAGAAATAAACGGGCAACGCAAGCATATAATGGGCTATTTACAAGATTTTCTATTTTCTCCTGAAAGAGCAAGACAACCGGTTAAATCACTATCTGGCGGCGAAAGAAATCGCTTACTTTTAGCAAAAGTTTTTGCCAAACCATCAAACCTACTAGTCTTAGATGAACCAACCAATGATTTAGATATTGAAACTCTAGAATTACTTGAAGAACTAATTTTAAACTATCAAGGAACCGTGCTAATAGTTAGCCACGATAGACAGTTCCTAAACTCTGTTGTTACTAGCTCTATCGTATTCGACTCACCAGGGGTAGTAAATGAATATGTTGGTGGTTATGACGATTGGTTAAGACAAAAACCTAATTTAGAGATAAAAAAAATTAAAAAAGAAACTTCAACAAAAACCAAAACTATAAATAGTAAAAGACTAAGTTATAAAGAACAATTAGAGTACGATGAACTACCAAATAAAATTGATAAGATTGAGCAAGAAATCTCTTTATTAAATCAACAAACTAATAAAGACAACTTTTACCAACAAGATGATTTTAAAGAGACTCTTGACCAAATAACTAATTTAGAAACTAAATTAGAAAGACTTTTTAAAAACTGGGAGGACTTAGAGTCAAAAAAATAAATTTAAAACTAATAAGTTAGTAATCAAATCGCCTCTAATTAACCAAATTTTACGGCTTTAAAAAAACTAGCTTGAGCCATTACCACCTGAATTTCAGATTTCCCAACAATAGCAACAACTGCACCTTTTACAGGAATTAAATTACCAATAAAACCATCTTCATTAAACGGTTGCATTACTTCAAGATGTTTTCCTGGCAAAACTATTACTGTAACTGGACCTGTTTTTTCTTGGATAACCACATGTAATCCCTGCTTACCATCTACAACACAAGCACCAGCATAACTCATAGTTTCAATTGGTTTACTTAATGAAGCTCCAACAAAATTAAATATTTTTTGTAATTCAACATCATTAACAGCCAAAGGTTTCGTCGTCATTATTTCAGGATGTTGTGCAACATGCTCAATAATATGTGCGACAATGGAAGAACTCATATTGTTATCTAGGCTAGCGACAATTGAGAGTTTATCCCTACTAGATACTTGAGCAATATTAGATTGCCAAGCCCACCAACTAATACTAACCACCAAAAACAATGATGCTAACATAGCAAAACCACTAAACCAATTTGGATTATTAACCATCTGATTAGAAAAACAATTTTTTACAATTATTCTATCAGCAAGCCCTTCAGGAGGTATTAAAGACATAACATCAACTAATTGTTTATCAAACTCCTTAGCCTGTTTAACCGTTTCTAATTTACTTGGATGCTCTTTTAAAAAAACCATCATTTCTTCATCGACTACAGCAGGATTTTGATGTAATCTGTGTAAAAAAGTAACTTCATTCAAATTAAAAGCATTATTTTTTTCATTGCTCACCTAATGCCTCCAACAGGTTTTTTAATAGTATTTTCTTCTATTAATATTTTTTTTAATTGTTTTCTAGCTCTAAATAAGCGAGTATTAACTGTTGCCAACTTCAACTCTAGTTGCTTGCCAATTTCTTCACCACTATAACCCCAAACTAATTGCAGTAATAAAGGCTCTTTGAAATCATCGTCTAATTTCATTATTGCTTTATATAAGATTTGTTTTTCAAGTTTTTCTTCTGGTTGATTAGATTTATCATCAGTAACAATTGCATCTTCAATATCAATTAGTTCTGGTCGTTTTTTTTTAAAGCGCCGTGCATTTTCTCGGCGTAAAATAGTTAACAGCCAATACTTTACAGATTTTTCATCATTTAAATTATCTATTGCCCTCCAAGCTCTGGCAAAAGTTTCCTGCACCAAATCTTCAGCAATATCTCTATCTTTAGACAACCAATAACTAAATCTAAATAAATCTGTTGAATAGGCTTTAACTATTTTTTCAAAGAAATGCTGCTTATTTTTCACAAGTTTCTCATTTACTTAATGTCTACCCATATAGACCAATTAACAAATAAATTATTTCATCTGTTGAGCAAAATACATACCTTTTAACAAACCAATAGCTTCATGTAACTCATAATCTTTATCTACCAAATCTGAAACTGAGGTATCTTTAAATGACTTAGTTTTTTCTTTTTTATTATTTTCTAAATGCCCCTCTAAATCTTTTTCTTTAATTCTGCCAAAATCTGATTGTTTTAACTTTTCAATTTTAACTCTGTCAATAACTACATTAGGCTCTATTCCTTTTGCCTGAATAGAGCGCCCATTAGGAGTGAAATAACGAGCAGTAGTGAGTTTAATCGCTCCGCCATTATTTAAAGGCATTAAAGTTTGCACAGACCCTTTACCAAAGCTTGTTCTACCAGCTATTAACGCACGATTGTGATCTTGCAAAGCACCAGCAACAATCTCTGAGGCTGAGGCTGAACCTTCATTTATTAAAACCACAATAGGTTTAGCATTCATAACATCACCACTATCTGCTTCAAAGGTAATTTTAGATCTTTTATTTCTTCCTTTGGTATAAACGACCAAGCCATCAGTTAAAAATGCTTCTGAAACCTGAACGGCTGCTCTCAAAACACCACCTGGATTATTTCTTAAATCAAGAACTAAGCCCTTTAAAGGCCTCTTATTTTCTTTTTTTAACTTAGCTATAGACTTTAATAAATCGGACCCAGTTCTTAGTTGAAACTGACTAATACGCACATAACCAATATCATTATTAAGTAACTTATGCCTTACACTATTAGTCTTAATAATAGCTCTTGTTAATTCTAATGACAAAGGTTCAGGAGCTCCTTCCCTAAGAATAGTAAGTTTTATCTTGCTACCAGGCTTGCCACGCATTAATTTTATAGCCTGCAGAAGAGTTTTACCTTTAACTGGCTTATCATCTAATTTAATAACTAAATCCCCAGAAAGTATCCCAGCTTTTTTAGCAGGAGTATCATCAATAGGCGAAACAATTTTAACCAAACCATTTTCCATAGATACTTCCATCCCTAAACCACCAAAATCTCCGCTAGTATGTTCTTCCATCCTTTTAAAGCTTTCTGGAGGCAAATAAGCAGAATGAGGGTCTAAACTTGAAAGCATGCCACTAATGGCACCATCAAGTAATTTTTTATCCTCAACTGACTCAACATAATTTTTAGAAATCCTTTCAAACACTTCTACAAAAGACCTTAGTTCAGCAAGCGGCAAATTAATATCATCTTTTGAAGAATTATTTTCAATATCTCCCTTAGCTAAAACACTAGTACCTAAAACTAAGGATCCACCTAATATTACCCCAAAAGCAACCCATATTATTTTTTTTAAAAAAGAAATTTTCACACTATCTCCAAAGATTTATATTGTTCTATTTAATAATAAGCTAGATTATATGATAACTTTAAGTGACATTCGTACAGTATTCAATTAAAATGCCACAAAAATATTAAAAAAGGATAATTAATTAATGTCTTCAGAAGAATTCATCATAAAGGAAGAGAATATAGAAAAAGCCTCAAAAGCACTAAAAGCAATGGGACACCCATTAAGATTAAAGATTTTATGCGTCATTGGGAGTGAAGAAATGCCCGTAATGGAAATAGTTTCAAAAGTTGGCACCACCCAGTCAAACATATCTCAACACATTGATATACTTAGAGAAAAAAAAATAATTACTTCCCGCAGGGATCGCTCAAAGATTTTATGTAAGGTTAAAGACCTACAAATACTAAGTTTACTAAAGTCCATACAAGAAACTTTTTGTAAGGTTTAAAATCTTTTGAATATGCTACTTAACTAAATAAAATATTGAGTTTTTTATACTTTTTTTGTAACAACACTGTTGCTTTCATAATTAGTTTTTTTTATAAAATTTAAAAATAAAGCTAAAAATATAGATAACATAAGTCCTATTACAAATGCAACTGCAATAATTAATCCTTTCTTTGGCTCAACTGGGTCATCATCAATTATATAATTTCCAATAACTTTACTGTTTTGTATATTTAGCTCTGAATTATTAAATTTTAATCTATTTATTTTATTATATAGCTTTGCCTTTTTCTGTGGCAAAAGCACTTCTAGTTTATAGATTAATTTCCTGAGTGCATCATGTTGAAGATTGCTTTTTTCTTTTTGGAGGTTTTTTATTGTTTCATGAGAAATTTTTTCTATTTCTATTTTTAAATTTTCAACGTTATTCTGCGAATTTAATATTAAGTTCTGGTAATTTACCATTTGAAGAGAAGATATAGCCTGTACAGTTGAATTTGTTATTTTGTTATTATTTTTATATAGTTTATTTACTGATTTTGTATATTGACCAATCTTAGTGGAGTGCAACTGTATTTTTTCTTTTAATGATTTTAATTTAATTTTTTTATAAAATTTAATTTTTTCGTCTATCTCAATAATTTTTTGGGATTCTAATAGCTCTATTTGTCTTTGCGTACTTTTTATTTCTAAATTTTCTAAATTACTAATCTGAATTTGAACATTTTTTACTTCATTATTACTGTTAAGTATATATTGATCTATAAAACCTTGATATTTATTCTGAATATAGGCAACAACTTCTTTATTTTTTATTAATCCCTCGGCATTAGATATTCCCTGAGTTTTAATTTCAACAAAGTTGTTTAGCTTTTTGCTGACTAAGATGCTTGTAACTTCGGAGATAAAGTCTTCTTTTCTTGGGGTTTTATTTTCAACATTAAATACTAAATTTGCTGTTTTAATTAGCGAACTTGGATCCTCTATTAAATTTTCTCCAATAAATCCAATTTGTAGCGTTGATTTAACTTCATATATAGAGATTTTTGTTGTAACCCAAATTAGAGCGACAATTGTAACGATTGATGTAAACACCACAATTAAAACTTTTTGTTTAACTATCGCTTTCCATAACTCTCTTAAGTCTATTTCATCTTCTTGATATTGTTTAAAAATGGTTTCGGACATTTATTCCTCCTCAAAAATATTTGTACCATCTTTTATAATTTTTAACTATCCATAATTAGTAAAAACTATGCTTTTTTATGTTACTGACAAAAGTATAACACCAAAAACATTGAACACTTAAAATTTAACTTTCTGCTAAGTAAGACTCATAATTACCTTGATAAAAATTAAATTGATTACCTTTCATTTCTAACACTTTAGTTGCTAATGAAGAGACAAACTCTCTATCATGAGAAACAAAAATTATTGTCCCTTCAAAGTTTTCTAATGCTAAATTTAATGATTCAATTGACTCCATATCTAAATGATTAGTTGGCTCATCCATGATTAAAATATTTGGCTTTTGTAACATTAATTTACCAAATAGCATTCTACCCTGCTCGCCACCTGATAATACTTTAACTGATTTGTCGATTTCTTTTTGCGAAAAAAGTAAACGCCCTAAAACTCCTCTAATCACTTGTTCATCATCGCTAGGAGCTTTCCACTGAGTCATCCAATCAATTAAACTCATATCTTCTTTAAAATCAGCGGCATGGTCTTGAGCGTAATAGCCTATTTTAGAGTTCTCTGACCACTTTACTTGACCAGAATTAATCTGCGTATCACCAACTAAGGTTTTTAAAAAAGTTGTTTTACCCACTCCGTTAGCACCAATTACCGCCAGTCTTTCGCCTACTTCTAACATAATGTTCATATTGGTAAAAATAGTATTATCTGCATATGATTTAGATACTTTTTCCATTTCTAACGCTAAGCGAAATAATTTTTTACCTTGTTCAAAACGAATAAAGGGATTTACTCTACTTGATGCTTTTACCTCATCCAATTCAATTTTATCTATTAGCTTGGCTCTTGAGGTTGCTTGCTTGGCTTTTGAAGCATTAGCAGAGAACCTACTAACAAAACTTTTTAGATCATTTATTTGGGTTTGTTTTTTGGCATTATTTGCTAACAGAGTTTCTCTAGCTTGAGTTGCGGCAAACATATACTGATCATAATTACCTGGATACAATCTAAGCTCGCCATAATCTAAGTCTGCCATATGAGTGCAGACTGAGTTTAAAAAATGCCTATCATGCGAAATAATAACCATGGTTGATTTTCGTTCATTTAGCATATCTTCTAGCCAGCGAATAGTGTTTATATCTAGGTTATTTGTTGGCTCGTCTAATAATAAAATATCTGGATCAGAAAATAATGCTTGAGCAAGTAATACTCGCAATTTCCAACCTGGGGCTACTTCTGACATTAAGCCAGAATGTTGTTCAACAGGAATTTCTAAACCTAACAATAACTCTCCAGCTCTTGATTCCGCAGTATAACCGTCCATTTCACCAAACTCTACTTCTAAATCAGCAACCTTAATACCGTCTTCTTCGCTCATTTCAGGTAAGTTATAAATTCTATCGCGCTCTTTTTTTACTTCCCATAGCTGTGGATTACCCATTATGACTGTATCAACCACACTAAATTCTTCAAAGGCAAATTGATCTTGCCCTAACTTACCTACTACTTCTTCTGGATCTACTGCAACATTACCTGCTGTTGGTACTAAATCATTACCAAGAATCTTCATAAAGGTTGATTTCCCACAACCATTAGCACCGATTAATCCATAACGATTGCCGTTACCGAACTTTACGGATATATTTTCAAAAAGTGGTTTTTCACCAAACTGCATGGTGATATTAGAGGTAAAAATCAATTGACTGCCCTTACATTGCTGTATACGAAAAAAGGGCTAATTATATAGCCCTTTTTATTAAAATATTAAAAAACTTTAAACAACTTTAAACAACTTCAGAAAGTAAGCCATTCATGCGTTTAATAAACTCCGCAGGGTTTTCTAATTGATCTCCTTCTGCTAGTTGTGCTTGTTCTAGTAAGAATAATGACCATTGCTTTACTTTTGCATCGTCACTAAAAGACTCTAATTTTTTTACTAGCGAGTGACTAGGGTTTAGCTCTAAAACAGGCTTTTGCTGTGGTATTGCTTGCCCCATTTGCTCCATCATACGAGCCATATGCGCAGACATATCACCAGAGGCACTAACTACACAGGCGGGTGAGCCGGTTAAACGACTAGTCATTTGCACATCAGAAACTAAATCTCCTAATGCCGTTTTAACTTTTTCAGAAAGCTTTTCGCGAGATTTTTTATCATCTTCGCTTAGGTCTTTTTCATCTTCACTAAACTCTTCTAAATCCGCAGAGGTTATTGATTTAAGAGATTTACCATCAAATTCTGTTAAGTGAGAAACTAACCATTCATCAATTTTTTCAGATAGTAGGATTACTTCTATGCCTTTTTTGCGAAAGATTTCTAAATGCGGGCTACCTGAAGCTGCTGCATAGCTATCAGCAGTAATATAGTAAATGGCTTTTTGCTCTTTAGCCATTCTATCAACATAGTTTTCTAATGACACGCGAGGTTCGTTAGTGGAATCTTTATCGGTAGTTGAAAAACGCAGGAGTTTGCTTATTTTTTCTTTATTAGCAAAGTCTTCTACTATACCTTCTTTCATCAGATTACCAAATTGATCCCAAAATAGATTAAAGTTATCTGGTTTTTTAGCTTTTGCTAATTTTTCTATGGTTCCTAAAATACGCTTAACTGATGCGGAGCGAATTTTAGTTACTACTTTATTGCTTTGTAAAATTTCACGAGAAACATTTAATGGTAGGTCGTCAGAATCGACAACTCCCCTTACAAAACGCAAATAAGCTGGTAGAAGATTTTCGGCATCATCCATGATAAATACGCGTTTTACATATAATTTCAAGCCATATCGGCGATCACGATCATATAAATCAAATGGAGCTTTTTTAGGAATAAAAAATAAAGAAGTATATTCAAGTGTACCTTCCACCCTATTATGTATAGTAGCTAAAGGTTCTTCAAAATCATGTGATAGCGTTTGATAGAAATTTTTATATTCTTCTTTTTTAATATTTGACTTTGCTTGTAGCCACAAAGCCGTTGCTTTGTTTACCTGTTCCAAAGTCTTTTTATCTGTTTCTTTACCTTCATCATCGGTTTCATTTTTCCACATTTTTATAGGAAAACTTATATGGTCAGAATAGGTAGTTATGATAGTTTTTAATCTATATTCATCTAAAAACTCATCCATATCTTTTTTTAGATGTAGCACTATTTCTGTGCCTTTACTTTCTTTTTCAACCGTTTCTAGAGTAAAGTCTCCCTCACCTTGCGAAACCCATTTTGTAGCTGAAGATTTATCATCACCAGCTCTACGAGTGGTTAAAACGACTTCATCTGCCACAATAAATGAGGCATAAAACCCTACCCCAAACTGTCCAATTAAATTACTGTCTTTCGCTTGGTCACCAGATAATGTTTCTAAGAATTTTTTAGTACCAGAATTAGCAATAGTTCCAATATTTGCTACAACTTCATCACGAGTCATGCCAATACCATTATCGAGAATACTAATAGTACGAGCTTTTTTATCAAAATTTATTTCAATACTTAATTCTTCTTCACCTTCAGTTAAAGTGTCATTAGATACTGCTTCAAAGCGTAGCTTATCTAAAGCATCTGATGAATTAGAAATCAGCTCTCTTAAAAAAATCTCTTTATTGCTATATAAAGCATGAATCATTAGCTTTAATAGTTGACTTACTTCGGTTTGAAAAGCATGGGTTTCGGTGTTGCTCATTTTTCAATAACTCCTAGTTATTTAATTTATTTTTATTTCGTTATTTTAAATGGGTAGTTTCTGGTGTTTTTCAAGCCCAAAAATAAAAAAAAGCACAGCTTAGCTACGCTTTTTTAAAAACATTGGTTATTATTTATTCCGAAGCTACAGCTTCTAGAGCTTTAGTTATTGATTTAGGTGAACTTGAAATTGACATAAAACTACCTGAACCCATCATTGATAAACTTGGCCAATTAATTGCAATGCGAAACTTAGCATTTAGTGCGATGACATCACCACCATTTACTAAAATCTCATAAGGTAAATGGGCAGCGTGAGAATATCCTTTTATATCAATCTGCTTTAATATTTCTTTGTCTGCTCCATCACCTCTAGATATAGACACACCAAATACTGTCATTTGCGAATTAGGAATATCAATTTTGTATACTTTTTTCACTCCTGCTTTACTAGAATTCAAATTATTTTCGATTATCTCTATAGCTTCTTCTTGCGAAGAATGGCTTGCTAATATATCAACATCATCAAAATAAGGCATCATAAATTTATAATTATAATCACGGAGTTCATCTGCACTTAAGCCATTTTCTGCACCAAATTCTTTTTTATTACCTAAAGCTTTTTTTATCGTTTCCATAATAGGAGATATATCTCCTTTCATTCGATATACATTCCACATATAAATAGGGTTAGTATAAGAAACCTCTGTTTTTTTGCCTCTTTTGATAATAGATACCCGTATCATGGCACCAAAACCACCATTTTCAGATAGGCTAGCTAGCTTTGTTAATTTATCATCGGTTACAACAATTATGTGAACATCTGTGTTCGGGCTATGGCTACCAACCACCTCAAAACCATTTTTTTCTAAAGAAGAAGTTGCCAAAGCAATCGCTGAATCCTGTGTTTTTGTAGTTAAAGAGCCTAATACAAAAGGTAGATAAGATGCGGCTAACACAGTGGTAGGCAAGCCAATAAAAAATGACAAAATTATGCCTGTTATTAAAAGTAACTTAAATTTCATTTTTTAACTCCAGTTTAGAAAAAAATTGATTATAATGCTTAACAGAAGGAAACCCTTAAAAAAAATTTATACCTCCCCAAAATATAGAGTAAGGGATATGATAAAACTCGTGATTACTGGTGGTATCGGTAGTGGTAAAACCACCGTGCTAAATTGGTTTAAAACCAAATTAATTCCTACTATAAGTTCTGATACTATAGCACATGAGTTAGTTGCCAAAGGTCAACCTGGTTTGACTGCCATAGTTGACCATTTTGGAAAAGAAATGGTAGATACTGATGGAAATTTAAAACGGGATTATCTGCGTAACTTGATTTTCAATAATCTTAACGCTAAACAAACTTTAGAAAATATCCTACACCCTCTAATTAGAGTAGAAACCCAACGACAGTTAAAATCTTTAGAACAAAAAAACCATTATCTTGTGGCTATAGAAATCCCACTTTTAGCTGAAACAGGAAAACCTAATTATATTGATTTAGTTTGGGTTATTGATTGTTCTATGTCAACGCAAATTAACCGAGTTAAGCAACGCAGTAAATTATCTACAGCAGATGTTTTAACTATAATTAATAACCAAGCGACATCAGCGGCAAGAATAAAAATAGCTGATACCGTAATTAATAGTGACATTAGCAAGCTTAAGTTTTACAATAATTTAGAATTAGAACTATCAAAGGTCATTGACAGCCATGCCTTATGAAGTAACCAGTATTCATGATAACTTTAAGTACATAGCAATTGTGCCGAGAAGGCAATTAGCCTATACCATAATTAAAAACTTGGTAGCACTAAAACTTAATCTTACCCAATTACAAAAAATTGTAGATAAAAGCAACTTAAGCTCTTTAATGATTGTTAGTGAAAATTATTTTCACTTGATGGTACAGCAACAACCAGGCCTAGATATGATTTATGACTCTATGCAATTGCACGATAATAGTCGTATTTATTTTCATACCAACTGGACAGTTGAACAAAACAACTGGCAATTAATGACAAAACAATTACATCCCCTAAAAATAAGCATAAAGACTATTAAGGGAGTTGATTCACCAATAACTTTTAAGCACAAGGAACCTATATAAAAAATAATAGTTTATACAAACTTTTTATTTAATTATTTCATCAGGCTCATAAATTCTATTCAACTTAATAATTTTTTAATCCGTAAACATGGTACTTGCCCTTTACCACCGTCATACAGTAATCTTTTATGCTTATAAACCTCTCTGTTTCATCAAATGAGGCAAGAACATTATGAGTTTAAGTTTATGAATTAAAAGGAACATTCTCTCACTCTATGTCTTGAGATTTTAATCTTATCTCATGAGCTAAGCTTTCTAATTTTTTAGCATCATCATGTTTAGACTTTGCATAAACAACGGCAAGAGATGCAGTAACTAGAGTCTCTAATTCACTAAAATGCTCTTCACCAATTATATTTATTTGATCTTCAGAAAGCATATTTTTAAATCTTGTTACTAGTTCTGTTGCATGGTTTGTATAGTGTATTTCCATCTTAATTACCTCTTAGTCTTCTTTAAATACTTCTTCACCTGTGCTAATAATTAATGGGTCAGCTGGTATTAAATTATCAATTTTTTCTTCATATTCAAAATAGTTCAACAAATATCTCATTGCTTCTAAACGAGCTCGTTTTTTATCATTAGATTTTACAACTGTCCAAGGGGATTCCTTAGTATTAGTATAAAAAAACATATCTTCTTTTGCTTTTGTATATTCCTCCCATCTATCTAATGAAGCCAAATCCATTGGGCTTAATTTCCATTGCTTTATAGGATCACCTTTACGAGCGTTAAAACGGCGTAACTGTTCTTGTTGGCTTACTGAAAACCAAAATTTTATTAGATAAATTCCACTAGAAGTTATCATCCTTTCAAACTCTGGTGCTTGATGCATAAATTGATTATATTCCAATGGAGTACAAAAGCCCATAACTCTTTCAACACCAGCCCGATTATACCAAGACCTGTCTAATAATACGATTTCTCCTGCTGTAGGCAAATAGTTTATATAACGCTGAAAATACCATTGACCTTTTTCTGTTTCACTAGGTTTATCTAAAGCAACAACTCTAGCTCCACGGGGGTTTAAATGTTCCATAATACGTTTAATCGTCCCCCCTTTGCCTGCAGCATCACGACCTTCAAAGATAATTACTAACCTTTTACCTGATTCTTTAACCCACTTTTGCAATTTTAATAATTCAATTTGTAATTCTAATTTTGAGGCTTCATAAGCTTTTGATTTGAGCTTTTCTGTGTAGGGATAATTGGCATCACTAGATCTGATTTTCTTCACTTTTTTTCCTTTTTAAGTTAATAAAATAAATACTTACCTAACAATGATACTCCTAAAAAAAAATAAAGAAAATAAAAAAACTGATTAGATACAACTTTTGCTAAGGGTTATAAAAATAACTTATTAACACACTGAATAACTAAAAGAATTTCTCTTCCAATTTTTATCTCTCTAAATTTGCTAAAATATACATAATGCATAATCCACCAAAAATCAATCTTGAATTATCTCAGCTTAAAAGCCAAATAAAACAATGGGGCAAGGAGCTTGGGTTCTCTGACATCGGTGTCAGCCACACCGACCTATCGAAATACGAAGCTGAATATTTTAATTGGATTGGAGAAAACTACCATGCTGATATGGAATACATGGTCAAACACGGAACCAAACGAACACGACCCAACGAGCTAGAACCAGGTACGCAATCTATTATCAGTGTACGGCTAAACTACTTTGATAAATCTGCTGAAAGTGCAATTAGCCAACTACAATCTGCTAATAAAGCCTATATTTCACGCTATGCACTCAATAAAGACTACCATAAGTTAATGCGTAAACGCCTGCAAAAACTAGCAACTAAAATTAATGAACAGGTGGATGATTTTTCCTATCGAGCCTTTTCAGATTCCGCCCCGGTTCTTGAAAAATCTATTGCCCAAGAAGCTGGCTTAGGTTTTGTCGGCAGGAATAGTCTCATTATTCATCCCCGTGCTGGCTCATGGTTCTTTTTAGGTGAACTCTATTGTAACCTCCCGATTCCAGCCGATACGCCCTTTGAAAAACAAGGTTGCGGCTCTTGTACATCCTGTGTTGATGAATGCCCAACCCAAGCCATCCTTGATGAAAACAAAATAGATGCTAGGCGTTGCGTATCCTATCTAACCATTGAATACAATGGTGAAATAGCTGATGAATTAAAAGAAAAAATGGGTAACCGAATTTATGGCTGTGATGATTGTCAACTAGTCTGTCCATGGAATAAATTTACCGATGACACTCAAGAGGAGGCATTTCGCAATAAACACATACTCGATAAAGCAAATTTACTTGAGTTACTCGCGTGGGATGAAAAAACTTTCCTGAAAAAACTAGAAGGTTCACCAATAAGACGAATCGGACACAACCAATGGCAACGCAACCTCTGTACCGCAATTGGTAATGAAAATTACAGCCAAAATAATTTAACCGCCTTAGAAAATTTAAAAACAAATTCAACCATTGTACAAAAACACCAACAATGGGCAATCAAACAACAATTAAAAGCCCAAAAATTAGAAAAAACCACTAAGGTGGGTATGGAAAATAACCGTTACCCAACCCCAAATAAACCAGCCATTGTACCTAAATACTATGGTAGTTAATAATCTTTATTGACAATCTGGAATTGCAACACTATTCCAATCTTTAGCAAGGGATGAAACGTAAGACTGATTATTATAGGTGGCTCGAACAACAAAGATATCTTAATCATATACGTGATTATCATAACTCCTATCGGTAGTTCTAATAAGGAAAAACTAAATAACTGATTAAGGAGCCTCTGATTAAGAATATCAACGGTATTTTTTGTCCTGTCTTATGATTATAATTTTTCATAATTCATTCACTTGAAATTTAAAAATCAACTGTTACCTAAAAAATAACTCTCCCAAAAGAGCCTCTGAATAAGCGTACAAGATTTATTGCAAACTCTTGTTATATCAGGCAAGTATTAAGCTATAATTAGTGCTTGTAAATAAAAGTTTAAAAGGTAATATCATGGCTAGAATTACAGTAGAAGATTGTTTAGATCAAGTTGAAAATCGTTTTGAATTAGTAATATTAGCCGCTAAAAGGGCTCGTCAGATAGCTAACGGTGCAGAGCCTACCCTTGAAAGAGAAAATGATAAGCCTACTGTTATGGCTCTGCGTGAGCTGGCGGCAAACACTATTGATAAAGATGTAGTTATGGCTGACCAGGATACCCCTCCCTTCTTTGGATAAAAAAATCTATGGATGAATTCACTCCTACTTCAATAGATGGTCTTATCCAAAAAACCTCTCTTTACCTTGAAGACAAACAGGTAAAGAAGATTATTGTTGCCTTCAAGTTTGCTAAAAAACTGCACCGAGGACAAATTAGAAAATCTGGCGGTGACTATATTTGGCACCCTGTTGCCGTTGCCGAAATTTTGGCAGAAATCCAACTAGACTGTGAAAGTATTGTTGCCGCTTTATTACACGATATTATCGAAGATACCCCTATTTCTAAAGTTAAGTTAAAAACTAAATTTGGGGAAAGTATTACCGAAATAGTCGATGGAGTAACTAAGCTTGGAAAACTAGAATTTGATAATCCACAAGAAGCCCAAGCAGAAAATTTTCGTAAGATGATTATGGCAATGGCTCGTGACATTAGAGTTATTTTAATAAAACTTGCCGACCGTTTACATAATATGCGTACTTTAAATGTTATGCGTCTTGATAAACAGCGACGTATCGCAATAGAAACTCTGGACATTTATGCTCCAATCGCTGCTCGTTTAGGTATTAATGCCATCAGGCTTGAGTTAGAAGATTTAGGTTTTAAAGCCATGTACCCACTTCGCCATAAAGTACTTGAACTGGCGGTAAAAAACACAAAAGGTCATCGCCATGAAATAGTTAACAAAATAGCGATAAATATTGAACGACGACTACAAGAAGAAAATATTCCCGCACAAGTAATTGGAAGAGAAAAACACCTCTACAGTTTGTATAAAAAAATGAAGTATAAAAAACTTAGATTTGATGATATTTTAGATATTTTTGCTTTCCGAGTAATAGTCAATACTGCCGACCAATGCTATAGAGCACTGGGGTCAACTCATTCTCTTTATAAACCTTTTCCGGGAAGAATTAAAGACTATATTGCCATACCAAAACCAAATGGGTATCAATCATTACATACAGTTTTATTTGGATCTTTTGGTGGTTATATAGAAGTACAAATTCGCACCAAGGAAATGAATGAAGTTTCAGAACATGGTATTGCTGCACACTGGGTTTATAAAAAAAACCCTACTAAAGATACACAAAATCAGATAAAGAACTCTCCTGTTGAAATAAGAGCTCAAGAATGGGTAAAAAACCTACTTGAAATGCAACAAAGTGCTGGTAATTCTCTTGATTTTCTTGAGAGCGTTAAAATAGACTTATTTCCAAGCGTAATTTACCTATTTACCCCTAATGGTGACATAGTTACCCTACCAATTGGTGCTACTGCTATTGATTTTGCCTACGCAGTTCATACTAGTGTTGGCCATTCAGCAATCGGTTGTCGTGTTAATAAAAAACTAATTCCTCTAAGAAGTAAACTAGAATCAGGTCAAACTATTGAAATAATGCGTAGCGAAGAAAAACAACCTAACCCAGCATGGTTACAAGTTGTTATAACCGCAAAAGCTCGTTCACAAATTCGTGCTTTTTTAAAAAAACAACAACATACCTCTGCCATTAAACTAGGTAAACGATTGCTAAAAAAATCTTTATTAACCTATAGCATGAAATATAAGTCTCTAACTGGGATTATTCAAGAAGACTTAATTGACAAATTAAACATAGTTTCTTGGAAACTACTACTAGAAGATATAGGTCATGGTAAGAGATTTGCTAACCTAGTCGCCAAACAGATTCATGACCTAGTGCTAGGATCAGAAAACAATACTTTTGTACCATCTAAAACTGCTAAAAATGCCACACCCTTAACTATATCTGGAACAGAAGGTATGGTAGTAAATTATGCTGGTTGCTGTTACCCAATACTTGGCGATGATATTATAGGATTTATTAGTGCAGAAAAAGGGTTGGTAATTCACCGCCAAGAATGTAATAGTGTTAAAAACTTCAAAAATAACCCAGACAAATGGCTAGATGTACATTGGGGAACAAAAATACAACAATTATTTAATGTTGGCTTACAAATCGAAGTTGAAAATTCCCGCGGAGCTTTAGCCAAAATAGCTACCGAAATATCTGCAGAAAAATCAGATATAGAGCGTATAACATCAGAGGATAAAGATGAGTCTTACAGCTTAATGAATCTAATAATCAAAGTGAACTCAAGAAAACACCTTGCGGGCATTATGCGCCAGTTGCGCAACATGTCTATAGTCGAAAAGATACATAGATTTTAAACATATAATTATAAGACTAAACAAAAAATGGCACTATCTTTGCTAAAGTATTAAGCCCTGATTAACTAAAATAATTTATAGCAACACCAAATTTTTAGCATAATAATTATTTTTTTTATTTTTTACCTATTTATTCTAGTACAAAATTTATTACAATCACAGCATTAAAATTTAGAGGGATTATGCTCTCTATTTAAGCACAAGATAACATAACATAAGGAGTAGGTATCTATGGAGAACAAATCAGGTATTTTTCGTGAAGCTTTGGTTCAGATTAAAGAAATGCTGATTGAAGATAAAAAGGATATCTATTTTCTTGTGTATTATTCTATGCTAGAAGCCATATTATTGCTTGTAGTGGCATTAACAACGGCTTTTATCATTAATGCTGTTTTAGCACATGCAACTATTTCAGTTTATGTTTTAGCATTTACTGTAATTATAATCTTTATAATGATTGTATCTATTCAAGTTTTAAAAGAACATATGATTGAGAAGTTTGAAGAAAGTATTTTTGTAAAAAATTCTATTCAAATATCAAAACTTGCCCTTGATAAGAAAAATATTAGCGTTGATAAATATATGAACTATTTTTTTGATGTATTATCAATACAAAAGGCTTTTCCTGCTATATTATTAAACGGCTCGGCATTGATAGTAAAAATAATTATAATTTTGTTATTATTGCTTATGTTTGATCCTACTTTTTTTGTAACTGGAATCTTTTCCCTTATAGCGTACATTTTACTAACTTTATTTTTAGGTAATAATGGTTCCATAGCAGCAATTGGAAGATCTGATGCCAAGCACCAAGCAATATTTTATCTACAACATATCCCAACTAAAAATCAAGATAAAAATGAAATTTTAGAAGGTCTAGATAAGCTTTTAGTCAAATTTATAGAGGCCAGAGAAAAAATGTTTAGTATTATTATTAAACAGCTTTCGTTAACTTTTTTTATGGAAGGTGTTATTTTGAGCAGTTTTTTTATTGTTGGTGGTTACCTTATTTTTGAGGGTAGCTTAACTATTGGAGAGTTTATCACTGCAGAGATTATTATTATGTCCCTTACCTACTCTTTAAAAGATTTTATAAAACAAATAGACTATGTATACAATATGATTGAGGCCTTATATAAAATAAATAAACTCTCAGATGCGTTGGAGAAAAAATGATTCAGTTTAAAGCAACAAAACGTGCCTCTCAACGCCCTTTTGTTAAAAAGCCTTTGCGGATTACACTAATAATATTAACCGTACTTATTCTGATCCTTTTTTTGCCCTGGCAGCAAACTGTCAAAGGTATTGGCACACTAATCGCCTTAAACCCCATAGAGCGAAATTATAATATAGTTGCAACAGTAGATGGTTTTATTGAAAAAATTTATATAAAAGAAAATCAGTTTATTAAAAAAGGGCAAAAACTCTTTAAGATGAGAGATAGAGACATTAATTACAGTAACCGACTTTTCACTATACGAGACAAGAGCCAACAAAAATATAATAATACAATACTAGGTTTAAGTAATTTAGAAGAAAACCTACTAAGCCAAGAAAACATTTTTGAAAAAGGAATCTCAATTTTTAATAAAGAAACCATACAATTGCAAAACTCTCTTTTAGCATTAAAAAAGCAAGAGATTGTACTGAAAAATAAAAATGGGATAGAACTGAGTAACTACAATAGATATAAAAGGCTCTTTAAAGATGGTATAGAGTCTAAACGAGAAGTAGAGTTAAAATACAACGACTACCTAGATACAAATGCACAATATCAAAAAATCTTAACAGAAATTAATAACAACAAACAGGCTCTGCACATCCTAAAAGAAAAGAACGGTAAATTTATTAATGAAATAAAACTAAAGATTAATGCAATTAAAAACAACATCTTAACAACCAAAAACATTGCCAATACTTTAAAGCAAAATATTGAACTAGACTCCACCAATATATCACGATATATGAGTACTGATGTAGTTGCAAAAACTGATGGATATGTGATTAGAATTCATCAAAATGACCAAAACAAATTACTAAAACCAGGAGAAATAATTATGCAATTTGCTCCAATTGTTACTCAGCGAGCTTTGCGTTTAAAAGTTACTAGCTTTAATATGCCATTAATTCAAAAAGGTCTACCGGTGCGGATTATGTTCCATGGATGGCCTGGAATACAAGTACCTGGCTGGCCAAAAGTCTCCCATGGCACCAATGGAGGAATAATTAAAACAGTAGAACAAACTTCACATGAAGAAGGCATGTTCTATGCAAATATTGTTGAAGACATAGATGATTTCTCCTGGCCACCGATGCGTTTATTAAAAGTTGGTACTCAAGCAACTATATGGGTCAGGCTTTCAACCGTACCTATTTGGTATGAAATATGGCGACTAATGTCAGTACAACCACCAAAACTTATTCTGCCAAAATGAACAAAACTATAGTTATCATCTTGTTTTTTTTATCTTTCTCCGTTGATGCAAAAGAAATATTTTCATTTGAAAATATTTTTTTATATTTCAACGAAGAGAATCCCTACTTTTATAATTCTATAGGTAAAGAATATATTGCCAAAGAAAAGGAATATTATTATAAAGGTGCTTTTGATACACAGCTAAAAGCTCAATATGATGAAAAATCCTACCCTCTAACTACAGGAACTTTTCAAAAAGTAGAAATTGTTAAACCTATAGAAAATGGTATAGAATTTTCTGTAGCCTACAGAAAATCGATAGGTACTCAAGAATACAACAATATCAAAACTGGTGAAGAAGGTGAGGTTCTCACAGGTATAAAAATCCCTATTTTTTCAGTCTTTAATAATACCAGTAAAAATAAAATTGATTTAGTAACCTCAAAAGTAAATACAAAAACAATTCATCAAAATATTAGATCTAGCTTAAACAGATTATCTTTCCAGATTTTTAAAACTTATTATCAGATTTTACTAAACCAAGAAATTGTTATTACCGAGAAACAACTCCTTGAAAAAGCACAAAGTAATTTTGTTTTTATGTCAAAAGAAGTAGCTTCAGGTAAAACAGCAAAAATATCTCTTTATGGCAATGAAAGGCAAGTTATTAACCGTAAGCAGCGAAAAATTAATGCCGACAATCTCCTCTTACGAAATAAGAATATATTTTTACAATATCTTGGTATCTCTAAAAATAAATTTAATAAAAAATATTTTTTACCAAGGCTTCCACAAAAATCATATAAACTTATGTCTTTTGCTGATGCCCAAACAATTGCTATTAACAATAACCCTCAATTACAAGAAATTGAGTATAAAATTGAAAAAATAAAGCTACAGCAAGAATACAATACTGTCTCAAAATATCCAAATCTTAATCTTAACTTGTATGGTGCACACGACTTCAAAGAAAAAAAAGGCTATGAACGAGAAGGATATAAAATTTCTGTTGATTTTTCTCTACCCATTGAGCAAAGAAAATATAAAGGGCAAAAAGCAGCTTTAAAAAAAGAAATCCTTCTACTACAGAGTTCTATGCAAAAAATACAAATAGATATTCAAACAAATATAAAAAATATCCTACTAAAAGCTAAAACAACACAAACAATGATTTGGTTATCTAAAAAAGAACTAGTTTTAACAAAAAAATTAGAAGATGCAGAAAAAATAAAATATAGGGAGGGACTAAGTCAATTGCAGTTAGTCAATCTACGAGAAATGAAAACTCTACAAGTAGAGCAAAAACTACTAAAATATTATTATGACTATAAATTGCTTAAATTAGAACTCAAATTAAAACTTGGTATTGATATATATCTAGCAAAAAACAGTTGAAATATAAAACTAGTTAGTTTTCCAAAAACTAGAAATTGCCGCTATTCCCTGGGCTCCACTTTGTTTAGCAGTAGTTTTATCTTCCATTTTCATACCTCCTAAAGCATAAACTGGCACAGGAATATCAGCAACAAATTCTGTAAACTTATCCCAACCCATTGCTTCTAAATTAGGGTGAGAGGAGGTTTTTTTAACTGGTGACAACAAAATAATATCTGCTCCTAACTCTAGTGCCTTAGTGATTTCTGCTTTATTATGAGTAGAAACACTAAGTAATTTATCTTTACTAATAGGGCGTTTTATCAAATTTTTTACAGCTGTTGAACTTAATTGCAACCCATCTGCTTGCCCTAATTGTTCTAATAACCTTGGGGGAGAATTAAGTAAAACTTTAGCTTGGTATTTGTGAGCTAATTCAATAGCTGGTTTGGCAAAATCTATAAACGCTTGTTCATTTAAGCTTTTTGCTCTAAGTTGAATTAATTTTATACCAGTCTCTAAAGTATTTTGCAAGAGCCTTAAACCATCTTTCTTACCTTGAAAGCTGCCACTAATCGCAAAAGAATCAGGCAAAGATAACGCCAATCTAATATTATCATTAGCTTCAGGAAATTTATAATCACATAATTGCTCTTTAGCAACCCATTTTATTTTTTGCCCCTCTTTACCGATAGCTTCGCCATTAAAATCTCTGCTTACAAATACATGCAACAAAACCCTAGCATGCCTATAAAACCATGGAATTTGAATTAATGCTTGCCAATTAGTTGTTGTAACACCGACTTCTTCTTTAAACTCACGAACTAAAGCCTCAGTAAGATTTTCTCCTACTTCAACTCTACCACCAGGAAATTCCCAGCAACCTGCATAGGTTTGATGTTTTTGTCGTAAAGAAATCAAGACTTCATGGTTTTTTTTTAATACACCAACTACTATCTGAATTTGTTCCATTATTAACAACCCTCTTGGTAAAATACTAGCATAATTATTTTATGAGATAAAAATGAGTAAATTTTGGAGTGACCTTGTTCAGCAACTTAACCCATATATTCCTGGAGAACAACCAAAAATAGATGGATTAATTAAATTAAATACTAACGAAAACCCCTACCCACCATCAGCAAAAGTTTATGAAGCAATTTCTAGAGCTAATAATATAAAACTAGCACTATATCCCGACCCAGATGCTACAGAGTTAAAAGAGTCTATAGCCAATTATTATAAAGTAAAAATTGATCAGATTTTTGTTGGTAACGGCTCTGATGAAGTATTAGCCCATATTTTTTTAGCTTTATTGAAAAAAGAATCTCCATTATTATTGCCAGATATTAGCTATAGTTTCTACTCTGTTTATTGTAGTTTATACCAAATCAACTATAAAATAATTCCTTTAGATAATAAATTTAGAATCAATCCTATTGACTATAAAGTCAACAATGGAGCTATTATTTTCCCTAATCCTAATGCTCCAACAGGTATCTTATTAAGCTTAAACACTATAGAAGAAATATTAACCAACAACCTAAGCTCAGTAGTAGTAGTTGATGAAGCCTATATTGATTTTGGAGGCAAAACATCAATCTGCTTAATTAATAAATATCCCAATTTATTAGTAGTACAAACCTTTTCAAAATCTCGTTCTTTAGCTGGTTTAAGAGTTGGTTTTGCCATAGGTAACAAACAATTAATAAGTGCACTTGAAATAGTGAAAAATAGCTTTAATTCCTACCCAATGAATAGACTATCCATGCCAGCAGCTATAGCGGCTATAAAAGACGAAAAATATTTTCAACAAACCAACACTGCAATAATTAAAACTCGTGCAGAATTAACTAAATTTTTAACTAACAACGACTTTAGTGTAATTTCTTCAATGGCAAATTTCGTATTTGCCAAACATAAATCAATCAAAGCTAAAACAATAGCTAATAAACTAAGGGAACAAAAAATCATTGTCCGCTACTTTGATAAACCGCGAATAAATAAATATCTAAGAATTAGCATAGGTACAGAAAAACAAAATAGTTTACTTTGTAATAGTCTCAAAAAAATACTAGCAGAGTGACCATCCCCCCCTTTATAGATTTTAACTAAAAACCACCTACAAATATA
>DBOE01000085.1 GCA_002299585.1 Hydrogenovibrio sp. UBA654
TACTCCTTTTTGGAAATTATAACTAAAACCATAAGAATTTGGAACTAAACACATAAAGTAGTTAAGTTTTATAAATATATCTGTACTTTTTATTTTCAAGATACTTAATCAGGGCAGAAGAGGCTCCTTAAAAAATGTACATTCAGTGCCAGATCCTTAAGACTATCGATTAAGGGATATAGTGCTACCTTAAGTTACGAGTATGCAATTATTTTTAATACAACTTTGGAGAGGGGAATTACAATGAAAAATTTATTTAAAAAGTTATGGTTAGGTGTGGTTATTGCGTAATCTTTGGTGGTTTTTACAATACCTGTATTCGCAGGAGAAGATATGATTATAGGTAAGGTTGGAGTAAGTGCAAAAATTGAAGGATTGAAGCGTGTCACCCAAAAATTGGTAGCACCACCATTTGTACCTAAGCATGATCAAGTGGTTAAGGGTGGGCCAAAAATCATCGAAATAACGATGGTGATTGCTGAAAAAGAACTATAAATTTCTCCTGGTGTGTTTGCACAAGCGATGACTTTTGAAGGCACAAATCCCGGACCTCTAGTTGTGGCACATGTGGATGATTATGTTGAACTCACCTTAATTAATCCAAAAGAAAGTACGATGGTACACAATATGGATTTTCATGCGGCAACAGGTGCATTAGGTGGTGGTGCTTTAACCCATGTGAGACCAGGTGAACAAGTGACGTTGCGTTTTAAAGCAACGAAACCAGGTGTATTTGTATATCACTGTGCGCCAGGTGGAGTGATGATTCCTTACCATGTGGTTACAGGCATGAACGGTGCTATTATGATATTACCGCGTGATGGTTTGAAAGATAATAATGGTAAACTAGTGACTTACGATAAAGCCTATTATATTGGTGAGCAAGATTGGTATATTCCTAAAGATAAAGCGGGTAAGTATAAACGCTACGCTACGCCTACTTTAGCAATGAAAGAGACTATGGCTCTTACGAAAAGTTTAACCCCTTCTTTTATTACATATAATGGTAAAGTTGGTTCGTTAACTGGTGAGAATGCTATGACAGCAAAAGTAGGGGAAACCGTATTATTTGTGCATTCTCAAGCTAATCGTGATACTCGCGTTCACTTAATTGGTGGTCATGGTGACTTCGTTTGGGCAAGTGGTTCATTTAATGATGCGCCAGACACAAATCGTGAAACATGGCAAATTGCAGGTGGTGAAGCAGGTGCAGCACTCTATACCTTCTTACAACCTGGCTTATATGTCTACTTGAACCATAACTTAATCGAGGCGATTATGTTGGGTGCAGCAGCACATGTGAATGTCGAAGGTGACTGGAATAATGATTTGATGGAACAGGTTGGCAAACCAGGTCCAATTAAATAGGCAATAAATAATGAAACATATATTTTATTCTTTTATTATTATTATGTTTTTGGAAGGAGTTGCTTTTGCGGCTCCTGCTAATTCTACTTCGGTATCTGAAACGATGCAGAGACAAGCCTATACCAGTACAATGAATGCAATGGCATCACAATTGATGGCTTGGTATGGTAGCCTTATTGATGCACCAGAAAAAATTGTATTTGGTCAGGGTTTTCAGCAGTGGGTAGATTATCGAAAACATTATCCTATTGAGATCAAGCAGATAGAACTGATTAAAGCAGATTGGGTAACAACAGATGGCCCAGTGCAATATCAGTTTCATGTAGATGCCTTGATTAGTTATCAACAAGGCGAACAAATTAAAACACAATCTGTTCAAGAAATTTTTTTGTTCCAAACAGAATTTTTAGTAAAACCCGCATTAATTGATGTGACAAGAAACAAGGCGGAGAAGGGGGCTAAATCATCGCATACTGGATTTGATCGCATGCATTATAAGGTGCGAACAATTGCGTATGCTTGGCTGGCTTATATGGATGGTGTGCAAGGCTTGGAAGTTATAGAAAAGCAAATCAAACAGGTAGATTATGCCTTTGCAATAGGTGACAATAAGGAGCAAGGTGAATTGATAGAAATAATTGCCAATAGAGGGTCTTATTTGGCTCAAGGTGGCTCTATATTGCGAACACTTGATGTACAGCAAGATGAGCATCACTCAGATCAAATTACACTGAACTTAATAATTGAATGGAAAGGTATCAATCAGGCAGGCAAGCCTGTATTGGCAAAAATCCATCAAGAAATTGAATGTCAAATACAAGCAAATGGTGAGTGGAAAATAAATTTTATTAAAGAAAAACACCTGTTGCCAGATATAGCACCATGGTCGGGGTTATTATGTTAAATCGCATTGTATTAATTAGTCTTTTATTTTTTTATAATATAGTCTTGGCAGAAACCTTACCAGTACTAAGTGGTGTGGGTGGAAATTTTTCTGCGATTGCAAATGGTAAAGAAATTGAATTTAGCCATTTTAAGGGTAAGGTAGTGGTATTGTCATTTGGCTACACTAATTGTGCCGATATTTGCCCGTTAACATTAGGCTATTATAAACGCCTCTATAATGAATTATCAGCAGAAGAGCAACAAGCAACCAAGATGCTATTTATCACGGTTGATCCAGAATATGATACCTCCACACATTTAACAGAGTTTGTGAGCCATTTTAATAAAGATTTTATTGGGATGACTGGGACACGAGCCCAAATAGATACCATTGTATCGCTATTTAAAGCTGAGTATAACAAGCTATCGGTAGAGGCTGTGGATACCGATGAAATAATTCGTCGAGTTATCCAAAAAAAGATACCAGATAATGTAAGTAAAGATACGGCTTATGTCTATAGCCATACGGTTTCACTATATCTTATTGACAAGGATGGTGACACAAGGGCATTGCTATACACAGGAACGCCCATAGCGGAATTTGCCGATAAAATAAGGATTCTGATTAATGAATAATATAAAAAAAAATTATATTCTATTTGTAATATTGCTTATAAGTAGCTGTGCAGCTACAACCCCACAACTTCAGTTGGATGGGTTTTGGGTTGTTAAACCACCTATTGTAGCTC
The DNA here is from genome assembly GCA_002299585.1 of Hydrogenovibrio sp. UBA654. Taxonomy (GTDB): domain Bacteria; phylum Pseudomonadota; class Gammaproteobacteria; order Thiomicrospirales; family Thiomicrospiraceae; genus Hydrogenovibrio. The sequence goes on from DBOE01000085.1 coordinate 3,003, forward strand.
GTAGCACAGCTGGTTATGGCACAATAAGAAATACGGGGAAAGTTGCCGATACCTTGCTTAAAGTTAGTAGTGATATTGGTTTTGTGATGATGCATAAAACTGAAATGAACTCAGGCATGGCAGGAATGATGCATATGTCAAAGATGGTGATTGAACCAGGTTCGGAATTGGTATTTGAACCAATGTCATATCATCTTATGTTTTCGGATATGGCAGAACATATTCATCAGGAAGGGGAGACTGCAACCTTGATATTTGAATTCGAAAAATCAGGTATTATTAAGGTTACAGTCCCTATTAAACCCTAATAAAAAGCAATATAACAACTATCAATATATAATCATAGAGAAGGTAATACTAACTGTTTAAACCCTTAAGATTTACACAGCTAGTTTTACATTACCAAAGGCGAATTTATACAGTTTATTTTATTGTCTTAAAATTATTAATCTACTTTTCTTTAGTGGCAGAAGTATCTAGTCCTTCTGCAATAGGTGCTTTAGTTATGCCACTTTCTTTTTCATTGATAGAATTTGTATGAATTGACATATCTTCAGCACCTTCTGGCTTGCGTCTTCGACCATTGTAACTTCTGGAGTTATAGCGACTTCTTTGTTTTGGCTTTGGTTCTTTTTCTACAGTATTTTTAACTGGTTGTTGCTGAGTTGACACTGTCTCAACTTTTGGCTGTAATTTTGTTTTTGTACTTTTAGCCTTACGATTCGTCTCATTTTTAGCGGTAGGTGTTTTTTTATTATTTTGTACGGAATTTGTTTTATTTTTTGTATTTGTTTTTTCGTAGCGTTTTTTGTTACTACGGCTTTTATTCCGATTATTTTGAGATTTCTTTTTATTATCTTGTGATTGTGATGGTTTTTCTTTAGCTTCTTCTTCAATATTAAATAATGCCCCCCACATTCTTGAGATTAGGCTTTTTGAATATTTGTTATTATCGGCAACTTTTGGACTAGGTGGCGGAGATAAAGGCGGTAAGTTTTTTATAACAGGTTCTTCTTTTTGTTTTATTGTTTTTTCAGTAACTTGACTAATATTTTCTTTAATAATTTCTTTTACTTTGTAGCTGGAATCTACTGACATTTCATCGCCATGGCGAACTCTTTCAATTAAATAATTAGGGCTTGCAAGATGTTCATTTGGAACAATCATTACATGAAGCTTATGACGATCTTCTATTTGGATTATTTGATGGCGTTTTTCATTGAGTAAGAAAGATGCTACATCAACTGGTAGCTGGACAGTTATTCTACGCGTTGCTTCTTTCATGCTTTCTTCTTCTATAAGGCGAAGAAGAGAAAGGGATAGTGACTCTACACCTCGTATAACACCTACTCCTTTACAGCGTGGACAAATCATTTGAGTAGATTCATCAATTGAAGGTCTAAGCCTTTGTCTAGACATCTCCAACAATCCAAAAAGGGATATTTTGCCAATTTTTACTTTGGCTCGGTCGCTTTTTACAGCTTCTCTCATTTTGTTCTCAATATCTCTTTGATTACGATTTGTGTGCATATCAATAAAGTCAATTACGATTAACCCACCAAGGTCTCTTAAACGAAGTTGCCTTGCTATTTCGTAAGCAGCTTCTAAGTTTGTGTGATAGGCCGTTTCTTCAATATCACTCCCCTTTATCGAACGGCTCGAATTGATATCTATTGAAGTTAGGGCCTCTGTAATATCAATTACAATTTCTCCACCAGAAGGTAGTTTAACTTCTCTAGTGTAAGCAGTTTCTATTTGTGATTCTACTTGAAAACGAGTAAATAATGGTGTTGTATCCTGATAGGGTTTGACCTTGAAAACTTGTTGTGGCATTACATGCTGAATAAAATCTTTTGCCTTCTGAAAAGTTTCCATATCATCAATAATGATCTCGCCTATATCTTGTCTTAGATAATCACGAAGAGCTAGTATTACGATGTCAGATTCTTGATGAATTAAAAAGGGCGCTTGTTTTTCATTGGCGGATTTTTTTATAGCGTCCCATAGTTGAGATAAATAGCTAATACTCCATTGTAATTCTTCCGTTGACTTACCTACTCCAGCGGTTCTTATTATTAAACCAGATCCTTTAGGCATTTCTATATTAGCTAGAGATTCACGAGTGTCTGAACGATCATTACCTTCTATTTGGCGAGAAATCCCACCCGCTTTAGGGTTGTTTGGCATCATTACGATATAAGGCCCGGCAAGAGTTATTTGCGTTGTTAGGGCAGCACCTTTATTGCCTCGTTCTTCTTTTTGGACTTGAACTATTATTTCTTGGCCTTCTTTTAATACCTCTTTAATATTAGGATGCTTTTCGGCAGAGGTTTTAGGGAAAAATTCTTCAGCCACTTCTTTGAAAGGAAGAAAACCATGGCGTTCTGAACCATAATCAACAAAAGCGGCCTCTAAGCTGGGCTCAATTCTAGTAACGGTGCCTTTATATATATTGGCTTTTTTCTTTTGGTGGTGGGGAGTTTCAATATTTAGATCATATAGCTTTTGTCCATCGACAAGAGCAATTCTAACTTCTTCAGGCTGCGTTGCATTAATTAGCATTCTTTTCATGCTTATTCTCTTTATATTTAGAAAAGCATTAAAAGCTAAGTGGTTTAAACATGAACAGGCGGGTATTATAAGGTAGTATTTGTAATTTTATTATATGGCTTAAATAGAGCAAATTCACTATTTATCTAAAGTGATATGTTTCTTTTTAGAGAAGTCACTATACCTAGGCACTAATAAATAAAAATGGAGAAGAATTCTCTAAGTTTATCTGTGCCCTTAAAATATAAGGAAAAATTCTCTGTTTGTTGTTTATAAAATTTCATTAAAGCTTTAATATATAGTGCTAAAAAGCCTTTCTCTAACCTTTTTAAAGATTTATTTCTTTAAAATCAACCTGTATTATTAATTAATCGTCTTATGTCCTGCACTATTTTTAGTGTGGTTGCGGTTTATTAATGTAATGTTTTTTAACTTAACAAATAATGTTTTTGTTAAAAATAATGTTCGCTTTTTTAAGTAAAATCTCCACAAACATAACGTTTTTTTGAATCTGGTTTCATTCTTTATAAATATCTAATGAATAATTAGAATCTTTTAAATATACCATTTATTTACTTATGATGCAATGACATATTATGTTTAATATGGTTAAAATAGGTAATTATTTTTTATAAGGTAGTTTTTTATGGCAGTTAAATATGTTGAAGCCACCTCAGAAGATGTTGGGCAAAGGGTTGATAATTTTCTGATGCGACAGTTTAGAAATGTGCCTAAATCTTTAATTTACAGGGTTATTAGAAGGGGTGAAGTAAGAATAAATAAAGGTAGAGTAAAGCAAAGTACTCGTATAAAAGAAGGCGATATTGTGCGCCTTCCTCCTATTCGTGTTCCAGAAAAATCAGTAAATAAAGTACCGATTGGCCAGTTAAGACGAATAGAGGAAAGTATTTTGTTTGAAGATAATGATTTAATGGTAATTAATAAGCCTTCTGGAATGGCGGTGCATGGTGGCAGTGGAATTTCTATGGGCTTAATCGAGATTTTGCGTGAAATGCGTCCATTGGCTAAAAGAATTGAGTTAGTGCATCGTTTAGATAGAGATACTTCTGGTTGTATTTTGATAGCTAAAAAATCTATGGTGTTAAAAAACTTACACGCACAAATTCGTGAAAATAAAATACTAAAGGAATATATTACTTTACTTGCTGGGTCTTGGAATAAACACAAAATTAAAATAGATCTACCCTTGTTAAAAAATACCCTTCAATCTGGAGAAAGGATGGTCAAGATTGATTCTAATGGTAAGCCATCAACGAGTTTCTTTAATTTAGTTACAAGTTATAAAGATACAGATTTAGTTAAAGTTAGGCTAAAAACTGGTAGGACTCATCAAATTAGGGTACATGCTTTGTCGCAAGGCTGTCCTGTAATTGGTGATGATAAATATGGTAATAAAACTATAAATAAACAATTTAAAAAATATGGGATGAAACGCCTAGCATTGCATGCACAGTTTTTAGGTTTTAAGCATCCAAATATTGATACTGATGAAAATGATTGGATAAAGATTGAAGCACCTTTGCATGATGATTTTAAAGCTGTAATTAATTATTTAGAAAAAGAGATTTAAAAATGAATAAAAAATATAAATGCATTGTTTTTGACTGGGATGGTACCTTAATGAATTCAGAGGCAAGAATTGTTGACTCTATACAGTGCTCAGCAAGAAGGCTTAGTCTTCCTGTATTGTCGTATGATCAGTCGAAAGAAATAATAGGCTTGAGTATAGGCAAAGCAGTTGAGGCTCTTTATCCAACTATTGATAAAAAAATGGTTGCCGAGATGTCTATTGCTTATACACAACATTTTATTCATGACTCTACTATATCTATGGAGCCTTTTTCTGGAGCAAAAAAACTACTTTCTTTAATAAAAAGAACTGGAGCAAAAGCTTCAATAGCCACTGGTAAAAGCCGTAAAGGCTTGAATAAAGCTCTTTCGGAAGTGGATTTTGCAGAATACTTTGATATGACTATAACTCCTGTAGAATCAGAGTCAAAGCCTAGCCCTTTAATGTTGAAAAAAATACTTAATAATTTTTCTTTAGAAGTCGAAGATGCCCTTATGGTTGGTGATTCTGTATTTGATATGCAAATGGCTCTAAATATTGGTATGGATTCAGTAGCTATAAGTCATGGCGTGCATGAAATTGAAAGACTAAAAGAATATAATCCAGTCGCTTGTGTTAATAATTTGCTAGAGCTTGAAACATGGCTTGCCACTCGATTAGCCAGAGGTTAGGAGTGAAAAACTAGAAAGATTAGTTGTTATAGTCGCCAAAAAAAAGTGTAAACCATCATTTTTTGGGGGGGATTTGCATACCAGTCTTTTTAAGAATTCCAACTAATTTAATTAACGGTAAGCCAATTAAAGCATTTGGATCAGTTGTTTGGATACTTTTAAAAAGACTAATCCCCAGGCCTTCAGATTTAAAGCTACCAGCACATTGATAGGGTTGTTCAATGGTTAGGTAGTTGTGGATGTCTGTATAGGTTAATTCTCTAAAAGTAACTTTTGTTATATCGGTGTTTTGGTGTACAGAGTTGCTATTTTGGTCAATAACGACTAGGGCTGTGTAAAAAACAATTGTTTGATTGCTAAATAGAGTTAATTGTTGCAGGGCATTTTGGTAATTTAATGGCTTGCCTATAGGTTTATCTTTAAAGCATGCTGACTGATCAGAGGCTATTATTATTTGGTTATTTGTCTTGGAGGCGATTTTCTTTGCTTTTTGCAGGGCAAGCCGTTCGACCATGTTTTGTACACTTTCATGCTCTAATGGTGTTTCATCAATTTCTGGTTTAGCACTAACGAATGGTAAATGTAGTTTTTCTAATAAAGTTTTTCTAAAAATAGATGTAGAGGCAAGGATTATAGAATGATTTTGCAAATTAAACTTTCCCTTGATAGTTTTAAAAGACGACTTCTGATTTTAGCATAATATTTTGACTTTAAAGGTTAAAAAGAGTATTATCCTCGCATGTCTAATAAGCTACCAAATATTATTGATCCAGTTTATTGTTCACAGCATGAAAAACAATATGTTGTAAGTATTGAACAAGCAACTTTTTTGCGTTTAGTGGCTCAAGTAATAGCAACAGATAGTGATGTTGAAGTATCGGTTAAGTTTTATCGAAACAAAAAATTAAGATTGCCAGCTTTTGATATGAGCTTAAGAACACAGCTATCTTTAAGATGCCAACGGTCTTTACAAGAATTTGAACATTTAGTCAGTGTTGATATAAGTGGAGTTTTTGTTGAATCAATGGCTTTAGGTAAAGATGTCCCTGAAGCTATAGAAATTTATGAGATGGTTAGTGAAAAAATATCTTTGCTTGAAATAATTGAGGATGAATTATTGCTTGATATACCATTAGCTCCTGTTGATAAAATAACTAAAATGGCATACAGCAACATAAATAATAACTCTAAAACAAAGCTTTTAGAGAAAGAAATTAGAAAAGAAACCCCTTTTGCAGTTCTTAAAGATCTTCAAAAAAAACATTAGGAGCCTAAAATGGCTGTACAAAAAAGTCGCAAAACACCTTCAAGACGCGGAATGCGTCGCTCACATGATTCATTAACTCCAGCAGCTCTTAGCGTTGATGATACAACTGGTGAATTACATCGTCGTCATCACATAACTGCTGATGGCTTTTATAAAGGTAAAAAAGTAATTCAAGATAAATAACCTATACCAGAATTCCTGTTTAGAAGTTGGAGTTATAGTGCTATCCCTTGCTCACTAGGCATTTTTTGTGAATGTGTAGTGGGCAAGGGGTATTGTTATATGCCAGCTTTCTCAACAGGAGTTTAAGGTATATTTTATTTAGCCCTTTATGTTTTTATTAAAATAAAGGGTTTAGTTTCTTTCTCATAAATATTTAAAATAAGGTATCTATCTTGAGGATTTCAATTGCCATTGATGCAATGGGTGGCGACCATGGTATCTCAGTAACTGTACCAGCTTCATTAACCGCACTTAAAAAATTTATTGATATTTCGATAATTTTGGTTGGTAATAAACAATTAATTGAAGAAAAACTCTCTCAATATTCTTTTGACTCTTCTAGAATATCTGTTTATCATGCTGAACAGATAGTTGAAATGGACGAACTACCTTCAAAAGCCCTGCGTAATAAACGCCAGTCATCTATGCGTTTAGCTCTTAATTTAGTTAAAGATGATAAAGCTGATGCCTGTGTAAGTGCTGGGAATACAGGTGCTTTAATGGCAGTTTCTAAATTTGTGTTAAAAATGATCCCAGGGGTAACTAGACCAGCTATTTGTACTGCTATGCCCACCATGAAAGGGCATGTGCACATGTTGGACCTAGGTGCTAATGTAGGCGTTGATGGTGAAACTTTATCTCAATTTGCACTCATGGGTTCAGTTTTAACTCAAGCTGTGGACGACAACCCAAGTCCAAAAGTTGCTTTATTAAATATTGGTGAAGAAGAAATTAAAGGTCATCAGCGTATTAAAGATGCTAATTCCATATTAAAAACTAGCCAAATAAACTATGTAGGCTATGTTGAAGGAGATGAGATTTTTAAAGGAGATGTAGATATAATCGCCTGTGATGGTTTTGATGGTAATATCGCTTTAAAATCCAGCGAAGGTGTTGCCAAGATGATAACCTTCTTCCTGAAAGCAGCCTTTAAGAAAAATATATTTACTAAGCTAATTGCTTTAATTTCCATACCTGTTTTAAAATCCTTTAAAGAAAAAATTGACCCAAGCCGTTACAATGGAGCACCTTTATTGGGTTTAAAAAAAATAGTTATTAAAAGTCATGGCGGAGCTGATAGCTTTTCTTTTTTTAATGCGATTGCTGAAGCAAGGTTAGAAGTTAGTAAAAATGTTCCTGAAAAAATAGCATATGGCATAAAAGATCTTTTAGTGAGATAAAAAATATAAAGAGAAAATTAATGAGTTGGACAAAAAATCAAACAATGAATAGTAAAATTATTGGTACAGGATCTTATTTACCTGAAAACATAATGACCAATGTTGATTTAGAAAAAATTGTTGAGACTACTGATGAATGGATTCGAGAAAGAACTGGTATAGAACAGCGCCATATAGTAGCGGATGGTCAAACAACTAGTGATTTAGCTTATAAAGCTTCTATGCAAGCTTTAGAAATGGCTAGAGTTAAAGCTGAAGATTTAGATCTTATAATAGTTGCTACCACAACTCCTGATAAGATTTTTCCAAGTACCGCAACCATTTTACAGCAAAAACTAGGTAATAATGGTTCTCCATCATTTGATATACAAGCTGTTTGTACTGGTTTTATCTATGCTTTATCTGTAGCGGATCAGTTTATTAAAACAGGTATGGTAAAAAAAGTTTTAGTTGTTGGTGCAGAGTCAATGTCTAGAATAACTAATTGGAAAGATAGAGATACCTGTGTTCTTTTTGGTGATGGAGCAGGAGCGGTTGTTTTGGAGGCTTCAAATGAAGAAGGAATTCTTTCCACTCATATCCATGCAGATGGTAAGTATGAAGAATTATTGCATGTACCATCAGGGATTTCTAAAGTTGCCCAAACAGATGATATTGCTGAAAGAACTATGAATATGAAAGGTAATGAAGTCTTTAGAGTTGCTGTTAATACTTTAAGTAAAATAGCTACTGAAACTTTAGAGTATAATAATAAAGCTAAAGAAGATCTTGATTGGTTAGTGCCTCATCAAGCGAATTTAAGAATTATTAAAGCAACTGCAAAAAAACTAAACCTAGGTGAAAATAAAACTGTTATAACTGTAAATAAACATGCAAACACCTCTAGTGCCTCTGTTCCTCTGGCTTTGGATGAGGCAGTTAGGGGTGGTAGAATTATACCAGGTCAATTATTGTTGCTTGAAGCCTTTGGTGGTGGGTTTACTTGGGGATCTGCATTAGTTAGATTTTAAGTAGTTTATGATTTAAAAGGAAAATTATTATATGTCATATGCGTTTGTATTTCCTGGGCAAGGATCTCAGTCGGTTGGGATGTTAAATGATCTTGCTCAAGATAACCCTATAATTGAAGCAACTTTTAAAGAAGCATCATCTGCTTTAGGTTATGATTTGTGGCAGATTGTTAGTAGTGGTCCTGCAGAAAAATTAAATCAAACAGATATTACTCAACCAGCTATCTTAACAGCAAGTATTGCTGTTTTAAGGGTTTTAGCATCTAAAACTAGCTTAGCACCTTCTTATTATGCAGGGCACTCTTTAGGAGAATATACTGCACTGGTTGCCTCTGGATCTTTAAGCTTATCCGCAGGCGTAAAGCTGGTTGAAAAACGCGGTAAATTGATGCAAGAAGCGGTTCCATCTGGGCAAGGAGCTATGGCTGCTATTTTAGGGCTAGAGGATGAAAAAATCATAGAAATTTGTGAGCAAGTAGCAGGGATTGTCGAAGCGGTTAACTTTAATTCTCCTGGACAAGTAGTCATAGCTGGGGAAAAGCAAGCGGTAGATAGCTCATTAATAGTTTTTGAGAAAGCTGGGGCAAAAAGAGTTGTTCCTTTAGCGGTTAGCGTTCCATCGCATTGCTCGTTGATGAAAAATGCATCAAAAGAGCTAAGAATCGAGTTAGATAAAATAGATTTATCTAGTTCTGCTAACCCAGTTATTCATAATGCAACAGTTGAGAGTTATAGAGAACAATTAGCCGTAAAAGATGCTTTAGTAAAACAATTATTTAAACCTGTACAATGGGTTAAAACTATCGAAAAAATGAAAGTAAATGGCGTAGATCAGTTGTTTGAGATAGGTCCTGGGAAAATATTAATGGGCTTAAATCGTAGAATAGATAGAAAAATGGGTATGCAAACTATTTATGATGTTGTTACCCTTGCCAAAGCTGTTGAGTTTTTGAATAATTCCTAGGGGTGTAAAATGTTAACTGGAAAAATTGCTTTTGTAACAGGTGCTAGCCGAGGGATAGGTAAGGCTATAGCTTTAGATTTAGCCGCAAATGGTGCAATAGTTATAGGTACAGCCACTTCTGACGCTGGTGCCGATTCTATTGCTACCTACCTAAAAGAAGCAGGAGCAAGTGGTACAGGTAAGTGTTTAAATGTAACTAATCCAGCGAGAATAAAAACTGTGCTAGAGGAAATTACAGCAGAGTTTGGTGCACCAACTGTTTTAGTTAATAATGCAGGAATTACTCGTGATAATTTATTAATGCGAATGAAGGAAGAAGAATGGGATGACATTATTCAAACTAATTTAAGCTCAGTATTTCGTATGTCAAAAGCTTGTTTAAGAGGGATGATGAAAACAAAAGGTGGAGCTATTATAAATATTGCCTCTGTGGTTGGCGTTATGGGTAACGCAGGACAAACTAACTATGCAGCCGCCAAAGCAGGAATAATCGGTTTTAGTAAGTCTTTAGCAAGAGAAGTAGGTAGTAAAAATATTACTGTAAATACGATTGCTCCTGGCTTTATTGATACAGATATGACCAAATCCTTACCAGAAGAGCAAAGAGATATGCTAATAAAACAAATTCCTTTAAAACGTTTAGGAAAACCTGAAAATATAGCTAAGATGGTTACCTTTTTAGCCTCTACAGGAGGAAGTTACATTACAGGACAAACCTTAAATGTAAATGGAGGAATGTATATGGTTTAAATTTATTAGCCATATTTTTTTTAAAAAAAGACTTGCTAAAAATATTCTTACAGGCGAAAATATTGCAAATTTAAAAACAAATAAAATTAATTATAATAAATCGGAGAAAGTCCATGAGTAGTATTGTAGAAAGAGTAAAAAAAATTATTGTTGAGCAGTTAGGAGTAGAAGAAGGTCAAGTAACCGCTGATGCCTCATTTATTGATGATCTAGGAGCAGATTCACTAGATACTGTTGAACTAGTTATGGCTCTTGAAGAAGAATTTAATTGCGAAATTCCAGATGAGGAAGCTGAAAAAATTTCAACTCTAGCACAAGCAACTGCATATGTTGAAAACCATACGGATTAAAATTTATTTTTAGTTATTTAAAAAAAGCCGTTTTTACGGCTTTTTTTGTTTCTGGGAAAGATTATAATAATAAAAAAGGAGTTAGTTATATGCGTCGTGTTGTAATTACTGGTGTTGGTTGTGTTACCCCCCTTGGCAACAATGTTGAACAAACTTGGCAGGCTATTCTTGCGGGGAAAAGTGGTATAGCACCTTTAACAAGATTTGTGACCGAAGATTTTTCGGTTAAATTTGGTGGTGAGATAAAAAATTTTGAAATAACTGATATTATCTCTGCTAAAGAGGCAAAAAAAATGGATCCTTTTATTCATTATGGTATTGCCGCAGGTACCGAAGCATTATTAGATTCAGCTTTAGTAATTAACGAACAAAACTCCGAAATGATAGGTACTTCTATTGGTTCTGGAATCGGTGGTATTAACTCAATTGAAAAGCAACATACTATTTTACAAAAATCAGGACCAAGAAGAGTCTCGCCTTTTTTTGTACCTAGTTCTATCATAAATATGATTTCTGGCAATTTTTCAATAATGCATGGTTTGAAAGGCCCTAATATGGCTATAGGAACTGCCTGTGCTACTGGCACTCATTCTATTGGAGATTCTTTACGCATGATTCAGATGGGTGATGCGGATGTTATGGTTGCAGGTGGGGCAGAATATGCAACTACTCCGCTTGGTGTTGCGGGTTTTGCTGCTGCAAAAGCCCTTTCTACGCGAAATGATGACCCACAAGCGGCAAGCCGACCTTGGGATAAAGGCCGAGATGGTTTTGTATTGAGTGATGGAGCAGGGGCAGTAGTGTTAGAGGAATATGAACATGCCAAATCTAGGGGCGCAAATATTTATTGTGAGGTACTTGGTTTTGGCATGAGTGGAGATGCTTTTCATATGACTAAACCATCTAGTGGAGGGGAGGGCGGTGCTAGATGTATTAGAAACACTCTTCGTAATGCCAAATTAAATCCACAACAGATTGACTATATTAATGCACATGGCACCTCAACCCCTGCTGGAGATGTTTGTGAAGTAGCAGCAGTTAAATCAGTTTTTGGGCAACATGCTTATAATTTAACCATGAGTTCAACGAAATCTATGACTGGTCATGCCTTAGGTGCGGCTGGAGCTATGGAAGCGGTATTTGTTGCAAAGGCTATTCAAAAACAAGTTTTGCCGCCAACGATTAACCTAACTGAACCAGAAGAAGGTTGTGATTTAGATTTTGTGGCTGGTGAAGCTAGGCAAGCAACCGTAAATTATGTGCTTTCTAATTCGTTAGGATTTGGCGGAACTAACGCATCTTTAATTTTTGGCAAGCTCTAGGAAATCTGTTGTTAGATGATTTTTTAGAGATTGAAAATAATCTCTCTACCAACAATTTAAAAGTAAAAAGTTTTTCTGTGCAGAGCTTTGATTTACATGCTTTGCAAGAGTTAAATAAAGATGTTTTCCCGTTTTTATTAGAAAGTGTAGCTGTATCACAAGCTCAACCAGACTATGGAATATCTCAGTTTAGTATTTTGTTTGCGTATCCACAAGAAAATATTCGTTTAAATGGACTTCTTCATGCCAAAAAATTCCAGCAAGAATTTCAACAAAGTTTTGTTAAAACAAAACAAAGCGTAGAAGTTGGGCTACCTTTTACTGGAGGTTGGTTTTGTTACTTTAGTTATGACTATGCTCAGGTAATAGAGCCATCTTTGTCTTTTGAACAATCAAACTTACCGCTTGTTATATTAACTAGAGTTCCTTGTGCTTTTATTTATGATAATAAAAATAAACAATTACATCTAGTTGCTGAGGATGGTTTTGAAGATAATTTATCTACAATGCAAACTTATCTTAAGAAACTAAAAAAAGTATCTAACCCAGTAATGACTAAAGATATCAATATTAGTAAAATAACCGAAGAAGCTGAAGAAAAATACTTGTTAGGACTTGATAAAATCAAGGAATATATTTTATCGGGTGATATCTTCCAAGTAAATTTATCTAGGCAATGGCAAGTAGAAATAAGTACTGATAAAACTAACAAAATATATGAATTATTAAGACAAAAAAATCCTGCCCCTTTTGCGGCAAATATCTATTTTAAAGAATTGCAAATCATAAGCTCTTCACCAGAAAGATTAGTGAAATATGATGCTAAAACATCTTGGGTAGAAACAAGACCTATCGCAGGAACTCGCCAAAGAAGTGCATGCGTTAAGGAAGATAAAACTTTGGTTGAAGAGCTACTTTCTCACCCAAAAGAAATAGCAGAACATATAATGCTTATTGATTTAGAACGTAATGACTTAGGTAGAATTTGTCAAGTAGGTAGTGTTGAAGTTAATGAATTAATGAGTATAGAAACTTACCAACATGTGCATCATATAGTTTCTAATATAAGAGGTAAGTTAAAAGATGATACTTCACCACTAGATATTATTCACGCAGTATTTCCTGGAGGAACCATAACAGGATGTCCAAAAATTCGTTGTATGCAAATTATAGCAGAGTTAGAGAAAATGCCTCGTGATGCTTATACAGGTAGTATTGGCTACATAAATAGAGATGGTTCCCTTGATACTAATATACTAATTAGGACTATTGTATTGCAGGATAATATAGCTTCTTTTCGGGCAGGAGCAGGAATAGTTGCCGACTCTGTAGCAACTAATGAACTTGAAGAAACAAGGCATAAAGCAAAAGGTTTAATTGAGGCATTAGGTGGAATTAATTAGTGGATAATGTTTTTATCTTGCAAGATACTGCTACCCCCCCCCTTAGCGACAGAGGTTTGCAATATGGTGATGGTTTTTTTACTAGCATGTTAGTTATAGATCATAAAATTGCTAATTGGTCTGCTCACTGGCAAAGGTTAAGTTATGGGGCAGAACAGCTCGGTTTTGAAATTCTAACAGAGGAAAAAATAAAATCTATGCTTGTTGATGTTTTTAATAAATATAGGCAAGAGTTTAATATTGCAAAATTAATTATCACTCGTGGACAAGGTGGCAAGGGGTATCAGCCATTACAAAATGCCAAACCAAGCTATTATTTATACTTAAATAAGCTTGATAAAGTATTAAAAAAAGATAATTTTCCTCTACCGATATCTAATAAACTAACTATAGGTATTAGTAGTGTTAAATGGGGGGTGCAGCCATTGTTAGCAGGTATTAAACACTTAAATAGGTTGGAAAATGTAATGGCTCAAAAAAATATGTTAAATACAGAGTATGATGAGTGCATTATGTTAGATATTCAAGAAAATGTAATCTCAGGAACTAGTTCAAGTATTTGTTTTATTGTTGGAAATAAAATAATTTCTCCAAAAATAATAACAGCAGGCATTAATAGTACTAGTTTAGTATTATTAGCAGAGATACTTAAAAAACAAGGTAAAGAACTTATCTTTAAGACCTTTGGTTTAGAACAATTAAAAAATGTAGAAGAAATGTTTTTTTGCAATGCTATTCGGGGAATTATGCCAGTAAAAAAGTTTAATGCTAAAAAGGTAAGAAGCCATCAATCCACAAATTTAGCAGAAGAATTTATGAACTATCAATATGAAAATTTAACATGAATATGCAAAAAACAAAAACCTTTTTTTTAACACTTTTGCTGTCATTTTTTATAATTTGGCTTTCGGTAGAAGGATGGGCATTAAAAGTTTTCTTTACAAATCCTATATCTTCAATAAAAGAACAACAAATTGTGCAAATACCGAAAGGTTCATCTACTCAAAAAGTTATCAATATCCTTTTAGAAAAACAACTTATAAGAGAGCCAACTTGGTTTAAGTGGCTATTAAAATATCAAGGTAAGACCGATAAAATTAAAGCAGGAGAGATAAAAATAAACCCCAAATGGACGGTTAATCAATTAATTGATGCCCTAGTAAAAGGCAAAGAAGTTAGTTATTCTGTTACTATAATTGCGGGAGATACCTTTAAGCAAGCGTTTAAAAAATTGGTAATAATTGAAAATATTAAACAAGATGTATCCTTAAATGAGCTTACAATCTTAAAAGAAGTGTTCGATATAGATACTTCATTAGAAGGCATGTTATTACCAGAAACTTATTTTTATAATTCAGGAGAGACGATTAAAAAGTTGCTGCTGCGTTCGTATATTGATTTAAATAACCTATTAGCCGAGCAATGGCAAAATAGAGAAAAAAATTTACCATTAAAATCTGCTTATGAAGCATTAATTTTAGCCTCAATCGTTGAAAAAGAAACAGCTAAAGCATCTGAAAGGCCTCTCATTGCAGGTGTATTTATTAATAGGTTAAAAAAACGAATGCGTTTACAAACTGATCCAACAGTTATTTATGGCATGGGAGAAAATTATGCTGGAGATATTCGCTCAAAAGATTTAATAACCTATACGCCTTATAACACCTATAAAATAAAAGGTTTGCCTCCTACTCCGATTGCTCTAGCTAGTGCAGAAAGTATTAAAGCCGTTATGCATCCAGAAGTGTCTAATTATTTATATTTTGTAGCTAAAGGCACGGGTGATGGTGGGCATACTTTTTCAAAAACATTAGCTGAGCACAATAAAGCAGTGCAAGAATATTTAAAAATAAGAAGAAATTATGAATAATTATAGTGGTAAATTTATCACTCTTGAAGGAATTGAAGGTTCAGGTAAATCGACTAATCTACAATTTATTAAACATTGGCTGGAAGAAAAAGATATTGCCGTTATTACGACTCGTGAACCTGGAGGAACCAACATTGGCGAAGCGATAAGAGAAATTTTATTAAATACCAATAATAAAGAAATGACCGCAGAGACTGAATTAATGTTGATGTTTGCCGCCAGAAACCAGCATCTACAAGAAAAAATAATTCCACATCTTGCTACAGGAAAGTGGGTTATCTCCGATAGGTTTACTGATGCAAGTTATGCCTACCAAGGGACGGCTAGAGGAGTGGACTATCAAAAAATTTATGAACTTGAACAATGGGTGCAACAAGGGTTTCAGCCAAATATGACTTTTATTTTTGACCTATCTATTGAAGAAGGCATGAAAAGAGTGAAATCTCGCGGTGAACAAATAGATAGATTTGAGCAGGAACAGGAAGAGTTTTTTGAAAAAGTTAGGCATTCTTATTTACATAGAGCTAACCAATCACCAGCTAGATATGCTGTTGTAGATGCTGCTCAATCATTACAAAATGTTCAGCAACAAATTGAAAAATACTTAATTAAACTAACAGAATGAGTATCTTAACAATGTATCCTTGGTTAAAAAAACAATATTTGCAATGGCAACAACAGTTAAATCGTTTAAGCCATGCCTATTTATTGGCAGGAGTTGACGGCATAGGCTTAACTGATTTTGCCCAACAAATGTCCAAAGATATTTTATGCAAAAAAACTGGGCTTTTAGCTTGTAATGATTGCTCAGCTTGTAATTTATTTAGTAAAAACAATCACCCAGATTTTTTTCATCTAACAACGCTAGAAAATAAAAAAGAAATATCTATCGATCAAGTGAGAGAATTAAATAAAAAACTCTTTGCAACCTCTCATCAAGGAGGTTATAAAGTTGCACTTATTGAGCTAGCAGAAAAACTAAATATATCCTCTTTTAATGCTCTGCTGAAAACTCTTGAAGAACCTCCTGCACAAACCATAATTATTTTAACTAGCTACCAAAAAGGCAGAATACCTGCAACTATTTTAAGTCGTTGCCGAAAAATAGACTTTACTACCCCAACTTTAATCGACAGTATTAATTGGTTGCAGCAAAATTTACCACAAGCAGATCAAGCTTTATTAAAAAAGAGCTTAAGAGTAAACTGGCTAGCACCATTAAACGCTAAACAATGGATAGAAACAAAACAATTTATCCAAGAAAAAGATTGGCAAGACGGTTTAAAATCGCTACTTGAAAGTCGCAGTTCAGTTGCTCAGCTAGTAGCTAAATGGTTGAAGTATGAAACTCCAGAGGTGGTATTTGATTATTTTTATCTGTGGTCTATTGCAAGAGTTAGGGCCGCACAATATCAACGAAGAATAGAGTTTAATCCCAATTGGTTCGTGTTTCAAAAAATGATTTTGCAAGCTCGTAGTATTTGGCAACAAAATGCCAATAAAGAGCTATTATTAGAAGCAGTTTGTTTAGCTTGGCAACAGCATCAATTACCAAATTTCAATCCGCAGTCTAATTTATTTATTATTCTTAAAGGCAATTTTATTAGAGGTACCAATATTTAATGATTATAGACTCCCATTGTCACCTAGATATACTGCCAAAAGAATTTGGCAGCAGTGAGCAAATTATCGCAACCGCACATGAATATGATGTAACTGGCATGATGTGTATTGCTATCAACCCAGAGAAGTGGCAAGACATTATTGAGCTAACCAATAAACATCATAATGTTTATGCGGCAATTGGTATACACCCATGTGAAGCTAAAGAGGTAAAGATTAGTGATGCAGAACTCTTAAAAGTTGCCAGTAACCCTAAAGTGTTAGCTATTGGAGAAGTAGGGTTAGACTACTTTCACTATGATATAGAAAAAGAAGATATTTTATGGCAACAAAATCGTTTTAGACAAATGATTAAAATAGCCAAACAATTAAAAAAACCACTAGTAATCCATACCCGTAATTCAACCGAAGATTGTTTAAGAATTTTGCAAGAAGAGGGGGCCCAAGAAGTGGGTGGTATTATGCACTGTTTTGTTGAAAGTTTAGCTGTAGCGCAGAAAGCTATTAAACTAGGCTTTTACATTTCTTTTTCAGGAATTTTAACTTTTAAAAATGCCACAGAAATAAAAGAGGTAGCTAAAGCTTTACCTCTAGATAAGATTTTAGTAGAAACCGATGCCCCATATTTAGCTCCGGTGCCATTTAGAGGCAAACAAAACCAACCCGCTTACACTAAGTTTGTAGTAGAAGAATTAGCTAGATTAAAAGGTTTAAGCTATCAGCAACTAGCCAAACAAACAACGACAAACTTTAATAGGCTATTTAATTTATGAATAATTCTCATTACACTTGGCAAAGAATTTACCAACTAGTTGTTCGCCATAAAAAACGCCTTATTCAAGCTAATATAATTGCATTTTTTGCTATGTTAGTTACAGTCCCTTTACCGCTACTGTTACCATTATTAGTAGATGAAGTTTTATTAAATCAGCCAGGAAAAGTAGTAGGGCTTATTAACTATTTTATTCCAAATGATTGGCAAACAGCTATTGGTTATATTGCAATAGTAACCCTACTAACCATCTTATTAAGATCTTTAGGGTTAATTTTAGGTGTTTGGCAGGTACAACAATTCACAATAATTTCCAAACAGGTGTCACACGCTATTCGTATCGATTTACTAGCAAAAATAAAAAATGTTGCCATGAGTCGCTACGAAAAAATGGGTACGGGTAGTGTAACTGCAACCATGGTTAATGATGTAAACACCATCGATCTATTTTTAGGGGCAACAGTTAGCAAAGCCATTATTGCAATTATTACCCTAGTAGGGGTGAGTATAGTTTTATTGTGGTTACATTGGCAATTAGCCCTATTTATTTTATTGTTAAATCCTCTTGTGGTATTTTTTACAGTAAAAATGGGTTATAAAGTAAAAACCCTCAAAAAAGACGAAAATACAGCAGTTGATGCTTTTCAACAAGCATTGTCTGAAACCCTAGATGCCTTGCAACAAGTAAGAACTTCCAGTAAAGAAAATACATTTTTTAACTATATAAACCAAAAATCAGCAGAGATAAAAAGTCACTCTGAAGCTTTTAGTTGGAAATCCGATGCTGCCAGCAGAATATCCTTTTTTATATTTTTAATAGGCTTTGACGTTTTTCGTGGCATAAGCATGCTAATGGTTATATTTTCAGGGCTAAGTATTGGTGAAATGATGGCCGTGCTTGGTTATCTATGGTTTATGATGGGACCAATTCAAGAAATACTCGCTATTCAATATAGCTACAGTGCAGGTTCAGGAGCATTGCAAAGAATAAACCAAGTATTAGACCTAGAGCAAGAACCAGTTTACTCGCTAGTAGGTCAAAATCCATTTAGCAAAGATCAAGTAAGTGTGCAAGTAAAAAATTTATATTTTACTTATCCAAGCAAACAAAAACCAGTATTAAACAACTTAACCTTTACAATAAAAGCAGGAGAAAAACTAGCTTTTGTTGGTGCAAGTGGGGGGGGTAAGACCACATTAGTGCAACTATTATTAGGTTTTTACCAAGCAGATTCAGGATCAATACTATACAATCAAAAACCAATACACGAAATAGGTCAAGTATTAGTTAGAAAAAATGTAGCTACAGTCTTACAACATCCCGTGTTGTTTCATCAATCAATTAGATTTAATTTAACGATGGGTACAGATATTAGTGACGAAAAACTATGGCAAGCCCTAGATATGGCACAACTAACTATAGTGATTGAAGGTTTAGAGAAAAAACTAGATTCAATAGTAGGCAGAAATGGCATAAAATTATCAGGAGGACAGCGTCAAAGACTAGCTATAGCCAGAATGATATTGCAAGACCCAAAAATAGTAATAATGGATGAGGCTACCTCTGCACTAGACATGGAAACCGAAAGAAAATTTTACCAAGATTTAGAGCCTTTTTTAGCCAATAGAACAACATTAATAGTGGCACACAGATTAAGTTCAATAAAACAAGCAGACAGAATACTAGTGTTTGAAGATGGACATATTATCGAGTCAGGAAGCCACGACGACTTGTTGCAAGCTGGTGGAACCTACCAACGGCTTTATAAATAATTTTATCTTTCTAGAAGTTACAAGTATTACTAGCACTTACATAGAATTATTTGCTTAGATTACTTGCGTTTAATACGCTAATCTAAGCGTTAAAATAAATATTATTCCCTATATCCAGGTCCATCAATCTCAATTCCATTTGACATATAAGCTTGAAAAAATTCTAAGTTTCTATAAGTCTCAGATTGAGGTTTAAATGGTGTCGCACGCATGTTTTTTTGGCAACCACGGTAGCGACGATGTAATGTGCCTAGGTTCTGCCATTTGCCTCTAAACACTGGAAAGTGACTTGTATGACCTATATTAGGTGACAATAAATTAGCTCTTACTTTTTTCCCTGAGTTATAGGTATGGCACTTTGCACAAGATAAGTTAAATTGACCACGGGGTTGAGTATAAAATTGTTGACCATCTAAAAATGCTTTTTTATCTCCTTCAGAAATTATTTGTACATTAATTTTTTTGTCACGAGAGTTATAGGCATAAAAAGCTGATAATTGAGCTATTTTACCTTTTTCCCATCCGAAGGGTTGTAATCCAGCTTTTGTTCGGCATTTATTAATTTCATTTTCAAGAGTTTCAACCTGGTTAGTTGTATTATTAAATAATGGATATTTAACACGTACCTGTTCTATATCATTACCAAAGCATTTTTCATATATATCTTGATCTTTATAATAGAGTTCTTCACCGATATCTATGGCATCTAAATATGGAGGAAAATCCTCTACGGCCTCCCATTGAGAATATTTATCTGCTGAGTAGTTATAAGCACCAAGTTTATAATTTTCAAATTTAATATCAGGGTGTTTCTTTTTAAAATAATCAACAAGTAGTTGACGACTTTGTTCAGGATCCACTGTGCTAGTACTTGCAATCGTAACCGTCGTGGTTAGAGTTAAGGCGATAAGCAATGTTTTTTTCATATTTTTCCCCTTGATGAAAAATCATTTGTTAAAGATATTTATTATATTTTTATAGTACATTTTAGCCAGTAAAAAATAATTGGCTATTTAGGTGTCTCCTTAAGGAGCCTCTGAACAACCGCCAATTATTTTTTATTGGCTAAATATACGACAACTTCCGTAAAATTCGACGCAATAGCTAGCTATTACGACGCATTTAACGAAAAATGACGCATATTTTTTCTTAGTAAAATTCTAATCGCGACTATTCAGGGACTCCTTAAGTAGCCCCTCTCTAAAGAAAAATCGATTAACTAAGGTTAATTTACTCTAGTAAAAAATGCCAATATTTTTATTACATATGGTTTAGCCGTAATAGTTAACTTTTAACTATTACGGCTAACCTCAAAAATAGCAACATTTTTTATTGAGTTTAAGCTAAATCTTAGTTATTCAGAGCCCCTTAAGAGAAGGAAAATAATAGGATTCAATTATTTAAGTTTAATTTTTTTAGAACCCTTATCACCCGTGTTATCAGAAAGATTTATATTAATTTCGTCACCTTTCTCTGCTTTTATTCTGATTCCCATGTATGGGTTAGCAGAAACCGCACCAGACCATTGGGCATCAACAGCTTTTTTACCATTTACAGTAACTTCTACTGTATCTATAAACTTAGCAGGAAAAGGCTTGCCAGTTTTTTTATCCACTCTTACACCAGATTCCATTGGGTGCTTTATTAGGGCTTTTATATCTGCAATTCCACCCTTTGTTTTTCCGCGCATTCTAATTTTAATAGACATGTATTTCTCCTTTAAATTTTAGGTAGGGGTGAGGCTTTTAACCACCACACCCACCAATTGTTACTTTAACTTCTTGCTCTGTTTTAAGCAACTTACCACCTGCTTTAACAATAGCCATAACATTTTGTGTTTCACCCATTTTTATGCGAGCAGATACATAACCAATAGCAGGCCCTGCAAAACTATATTCGCAAACTAAAGGTAGTGGGTTTTTGCTTGCAAATATAGCAATAGATTCAACACCTGACATTTTTGACACATCAACCGTAACAGGGGTTACAGCACCATTTTCTGCAATAGAAGGTGCTTTAAGTATTATGTCTCCAGAGTTAGAAGTTGAAGATGATCCAAACATACTAGCTATTGCATCATCAATTTTTTTTGCTTTAAAAGCTTTAGAATTCCAATCAGCTAAAACTGTTGAAGGTGTTAAAAGACCAGCATTTACTGCTACTGCTGTTGCTCCTGTTGCTAATGTCCCTTTAAGGAAAGATCTACGTTTCATTAGGTTTTAAACTCCCGTTTAAAGTATTTAAAAAAATTACAATTGGTAAATAAAATCAACTATTTGGTCGATTTCTTTATCTGTAAGTATACCATTTTGTCCGAATGGCGGCATCATGCTGTCAAGAACCAATGTATCAGGTTTTCCCCAAAGTTTATCAACTAGTTTTTGTCGATCAGGATAGCGTAGTTTCATTGCCACAATCATAGGGCCAATGGTTCCAGCTAATTTCCCACCTTTCATCGCATGACAGGCAAGGCAATTACCTTTTGACCTTGAAAAAGCTAGTTCTTTCCCGACTTCTATAGAAGATCCTTCAGCAGAGTTAGCTGTTAAAGGGATTCCAATAATAGAAACCGACGAAATTGCAATAACCATGAGTAATTGCATTGATCTTGATTTTATCACTTTTACTTCTCCTAAAACATTTTTACATATATTTATTGTTTTAATATTAAATAATATTGTTCATAAAAACATTATTTCCTGCAAGGGTAGGTTACTAGCGTATAAGTTTATTAGCAAGTGTTTTATGGTATTTGTCTATTATATTATTTTATAGCGACTTAAATTTTTTTTATAGGTGTTGGTTAGATTCCACTTGCTTGTGTTTTTTCTATCTCTACTAATTTAGTATTTAATCTTTGTAAGCGAGTATAAAAATTTGTTTTTTTATTTAATTCTAGTTTTTGGGCTTGTTTGGTAAGGTAAATAGATTTTTTTATATTGCCTGTATTAAAACTTGCTAGAGCCTCGTAGTAGTAAGACTTGCTTATTTCTTTATTGTTTGCATATAAAAGAGCAAGCCTTGAATAAAGGATGTTTTGGTAAAAGAATTTAGGAGTGTGTTCCTTAAGAAGTGTTATTGAATCTTTAATCTGGCCGTTTTTTTCAAGAGCTACAGAATAAAAATAGATAATACTAAAATCTGAGGGATATATTTCGGATAGGTATTTAAACTTATTATAGCTTTCTTTAGGATTAGTTTTTGCTAATAGATTAGCTAGTTGTATTTTATAAATCCTTTCTTTTGGATTATTTTTTATAGCGGTTTTTAAGCAGTTAATATTATTTTTTGTTTGTAGATTATTAAAATAACATTGCTCATCTTTTGTGAGTTGCAATTGCTGATATTTATTTTTATTATTGTTTGTAAGTGCGGAGAGTCTAATCTGAATTAATCTCAAGGCTTTGTTTTTAAATTTATGTTTTGATTTGCTTAATTGATCGGCACGATACCTTGCTTTGGCTAATCTACCCTGTGTAATAGGGTGGGTTTGTAGTATTTCAGGTATTTTGTGTTCATATAGCTGGCTTTCTTTTTCAAGACGATTAAAAAAATTAGCCATAGCATGTGGATTGTAACCAGATTCTTGTAGATATTTTATACCAATATAATCAGCCTCTGCTTCGTGGATTCTAGAGTTTTTTAACTGATGTTCAATAGCTAGCCCCATTCCTCCAAGGTAAGTTGCAAAACCAGCACTGGGGTTTTGTGATCCTACTAAAATAGCGGCTATTAAAGTAGCAATGCTAGCAACATCCATATCTTTTTGATATTCATAAGTTCTTGAAAGGTGCTTTAAGGTAACATGGGCAATTTCATGGGCTATAACAGAGGCTAACTCATCTTCTGATTTGGCTGCTTTAATAAGCCCTGTATGTATCCCTATAATTCCATTAGGCCCTGCAAAAGCATTGATTTCATTATTGTTGATAACATGGAAACTGAAATGTCTTTTTTCACCAGTTTCGGTAACAATCTTTTTGCCAATTCTTCTTACATAGCTCAAAATTATAGGATCTTTAACTAAATCATAATATTGATGTAAAACTATTGAAAATTCTCTGCCTAAAGCAGTTTCTGTTTGTGCATCATACTCTTTTAGGTCAGAAGAACCCAAATCTGGTAGATTGTAAGCACATAAGTTACTAGAAGCTAACAAAAAATATAATCTAGAGATGTAAAAAAGATATTTAATTGTTCAATCCTTTAATGACTTTATCATTTGTCTAATATATCATATATGCAGACTATTAAATAATTAGCAGGTAATAACAGATGAAACCATTTGAAAAGGGGATATATCTTCTTCCAAACTTAATGACCACAACAGCTTTATTCTCTGGTTTTTATGCGGTAATTGCAGGTATGAATGGTCAGTTTGAGCTGGGTGCTATCGCGATATTTATAGCTATGGTTTTTGATGGTTTAGATGGCAGAATAGCCAGAATGACTAATTCATGTAGTGCTTTTGGTGCAGAATATGATAGCTTGGCAGATATGATATCTTTTGGTTTGGCTCCCTCTCTATTAATTTATCAATGGGCATTACATGATTTTGGTAAATTAGGCTGGATTATTGCGTTTATCTATACTGTAGCCGCTGCGTTAAGGCTGGCTAGATTTAATACTCAGGTAGATACCGCAGATAAAAAATATTTTCAAGGATTGCCAAGTCCAGTTGCGGCAGCTTTATTGGCTTCTTTTGTATGGATGGTTGAAACTAATAGCATAAACACTGGCTTAGAACCTTTTTTAGCTTTATTGTTTACTCTGGTAGTAGGCTTAATGATGGTTAGTAATATTCGTTTTGAATCATTTAAAGAATTTAGTTTAAAAAACAAAGTTCCTTTTGTAACTCTTTTAATAATAGTGCTAGTTCTTTCGGTTATTGCTTTAAAACCAGCTATGATTTTATTTATTATAATTTTGTCTTATATTTTTTATGGTTTAGTAATGACACTTGTATTGTTACAAAAAAAACGAACTGTTCGTAAAAAAAAATCAAACTTAAAGAATGAGCAATTAGACCAAGAAGAGCCGATAAAAAAAGATGAATGATGTTTCTTTAGAAGAGTTAGGTTTAAAGCCAATGAGGTTAACTAAAGAGTTTCAAAATAATAATACGATAATTTCTGCTGTAGTAGAGACGAGTGAATCTACAGGGAAATTAAATACTATAGCTTTTGTCGGTACTGGTCTTTCTCAAATATGGCAGTTAGAAAGCTCATTAGAGTGGCAGCTATTTAAAAATATTTTAAAAGCTTTTAAAATCAATATGTCTGGCGTAATTTATTTTGATTCTCAGTTATGGCAATCCCAAAGATCTACTCAAGGAATTATTGACGAAATTATAAAGACTGGAGTTAATAATATTTACAGTTTTGATGAAGAGTCTAGCTTAATCAGAGAACTACAGGAGAATATTGATGTTGTGCTTTTACCAAAACTAGCAGAGCAATTGAAAAACTGGAAATCTAAAAAAAAATGTTATATGACTTTACTCGCAAATGTATAGCTACTAGTGTATAGTCACTTTAGGCCAATGTTTGAAACTGATTTAGGCTGGATACAAAAAACCGAGGATCTTTGTTATAAATTTACTTGGACAAAAACTAGCTTTACTAAGGTTTTAGACAATGGCATTGGTTATGTTATGTGTGATGTTTATGGCAAAAGGCTAGGTTATGCTTGCTATTTATCGGTATTAGATGAAATTCATTTATTAAATATAGCTGTTCACCCAGATTATCAAAAACAAGGTATAGCCAAGCAATTTTTGATAGATATGCGAGGCTATTTTAAAGATATAGGCTTTAAAAGTATGTTGCTAGAAGTAAGGGCAAGTAATAAAGCAATAAATCTGTACAAAAAAATAAACTTTAAACAAGATGGAATAAGAAAAAACTACTATCCATTAGAAAAAAACAAAAAAGAAGATGCAGTTTTAATGTCTTACCAGCTTAGCTTGTAATTATTCCCAAACCCCTAGATTAGAAAATTTATTTATAAGACTGGTAGTTATTGGCGTTTAATTACACGATTGTTAGCATCTTGTAATGGTCGGTTATTGTACGGGTAATTATTTGATGTAGTATCTCTTAGAATTCTCTTAAATTCAGCCACTTGTTTTTTTGAAATAGATGTTGGTTCTTGCATAATATACCAATCTACTATTTCACTACATGGAGGAGTTGTTAATGAACCTTTATAGGTGTAGTATTTACGATTATTTGGTAGTAATCCTTCAGCGTTAATATATTTACCACTCACATGGGCAGTATCGACAATATATTTGTTACTAGATTTATCAAAAGGTGAATTTGCTAAGATTTGATCGACTGTTTCATTTGGAGTATCGGATAAATAACTCATTATAGTCGCCACAACAACTAAATGTCCTGCTTCACATTGATGAACAAGGTGGGCTTCCATAGATAAGTGTTCACTACCGATTACATCTTCGCTTCTTGTGTGAAAATGAAACTGTACAAGATCACATTTTTCTTGTCCAATCTCAATATAGTTTGATGAGCCTCCCATATTATCGACATCATTATCATCTTTATATTCATCTTCATTTTCAAATGCATATTCATAATTAATTTCGGTAGTATGACCATTATTTCTTATGACCATTTCGGTCGGGCTATAATGGAATTCGATAGGTGGTAAATCTTTACTATATTTGGAGTTAATAATATCTATAGGAGATTGTTTTTTTCCTGAGCATTCAGGAAATTTTTCTCCCCATCTTTCAGGAGGTAGTGAACAGTCTGGACCATAACAAAACCCTGCGTTAGATGCTAGGGTTGAATTTGGGTTGCCAGCGATTAGAAATGTAATAAAGCTTGTTAAAAATAGTATTTTTTTAAAATACATATATCCTCCAATAAATATGGTTTAAATTTTTGCTAAATTTTATTATTATTTTTAGGTATTATGTTTAGACATTTAAATTAGTTACTTAAGTTTTTGTTTTTATCAATAAAAAATTGTTTTATATTTTAGTAAAAAAGTTAATGTTATGATATAATAGCATAAAGAGCATAAAGAGCAAACTTATTTTACTGATTCTTTTACTATTATAAATTAATTTCTTGAAATTGTTATACAGTAATAGGGCTACCGCATATAAATCACTGTTGAAATACCACTTTAGCTCTATATTCATCGCTCCATGCTGATTTACGTTTTTTCTTGGCTAGACTTATTTTTATGCCCTCTTCTTGAAACAAATTCATGCAAGGATG
>DBOE01000079.1 GCA_002299585.1 Hydrogenovibrio sp. UBA654
CATCCTTGCATGAATTTGTTTCAAGAAGAGGGCATAAAAATAAGTCTAGCCAAGAAAAAACGTAAATCAGCATGGAGCGATGAATATAGAGCTAAAGTGGTATTTCAACAGTGATTTATATGCGGTAGCCCTACTTGCTTGTGGAGATACTGAATAGCTAAAAAAGCCTGTAAAAACTGGCTCTTTTAGAACTTAATCTCTAATCCCTGTTTAGCTACTGTAGGTCTCTAAGGAGGCACTTAAGGGGTTTGAGTTAATAAATAAAAATAGATACTAGCGGTAGTAAGAACCCATTAGATATGCTGTACCACGGAACTGCTTCGCATCAATTGAATCAAATAGTCTTGCCCATCTTTTACGATCTTCTGGGGTCATAACCGAAGATGGATTTAACCCCTTAGTTTTATCACCATAGGTAGCTTCAATTTTATCCAACTCTGCGTGACATTGCTGAACTGTAGTTTTTTGCTCATAGGCTTCAGCATCAGTAGAACCTTTTTCTTTTGTTATTTTAATGATACTATCGCCATCAGCAACACACTCGTCATAAGTTGCTGCTTGAGCATTTAAAGAAACGCCCATTACTACCGATACCAATAAAGACTTTATTGTTAATTTTTTCATCTAAATAATACTCCTAAACTTATTAATAGCAACTAATTATATTTCAACTTTGGGCATTATCAACTTTTTAAATCTAAAAAGCAAATAAAAAATTAAGATTAATACCATTAATTAAAAAAAATACTTGAGGAGCCTCCATGTAATGCAATAAAAACAATTCCTCCAAAAACACATTCTCTTGTTTATATGTTTTAGCTCCAATAATAACTAAATTTATCAAATATATTTAATTTCTATAATTTCATAGTCAATATTACCGCCTGGTGTAATAACCATAACATCCTCACCTTCTTCTTTACCAATCATCGATTTAGCAACCGGAGAATTAACTGAGATTTTGTTTAATGAGATATCCGCTTCTTCATGACCTACAATTTTATAAACTAATTCTTGGTCTGTTTCAACATTCAAGACTGTAACAGTTGAACCAAAAACCACCTTGCCTTTAGCATTAACTTTGGTTACATCAATTATTTGTGCTGAACTGAGCAATCCTTCTAACTGACTAATTCTAGCTTCCATTAAGCCTTGTTCTTCTCTTGCGGCGTGATATTCTGCGTTTTCTTTTAAATCTCCATGCTCTCTTGCTTCAGCAATATTTTTAGAAATAGCAGGTCTGTCTATTTTCTTTAATTTACTTAGCTCTTCTTGAAGAGCATCCGCTCCTTCTTTAGTCATCGGGTGTAATTGCATATTTTTCTCTTTTAAATATCTTGTAAACAAGTGACTTTTTGACTGCCTAAATAATCCATTGCGGCAACCATTGCTAGAGATCCTGCCATAGTCGTTGTATAGCAAACTTTTTTCATTAAAGCTTCTCGGCGAATACTGGCAGAATCCTTAATACTAACCGAGCCATCAGAAGTATTAACAATCAGGGCAACTTCTCCATTCATAATAGAATCAACAATATTAGGCCTACCCTCTGCTACTTTATTTACAATTTTACAAACAATTCCAGCTTCATCTAATGCTTTAGCTGTTCCCCTAGTTGCTAAAATAGTAAATCCTTTAGCAATAAGTTTTTTAGCAAGCTCTAAAACTTTAACTCTATCAGCTTGGCGAACACTTAAAAATACTTGTCCAGAAGTAGGCAAGATGGTACCTGCAGCTAATTGTGCTTTCTGATATGCTTCGGCAAAATTTTTGCCAATACCCATCACTTCACCTGTAGATTTCATTTCAGGACCAAGTATTGGGTCTACTCCTAAAAACTTAATAAATGGAAAAACCGCCTCTTTAACAGAATAATGCTTTGGTACAATTTCTTTGGTAAATCCTTGCTGTTTTAACTTTTTACCTACCATACAACGGGCGGCAATTTTAGCTAAAGGCTTACCCATTGCTTTTGATACAAACGGTACTGTACGAGATGCACGAGGGTTTACCTCTAAGACGTAAATATCTTCACCTTTTACCGCAAACTGAGTGTTCATTAAACCAACTACATTTAAAGCTTTTGCCATTTTTACAACTTGATCTCTGATTTCATCTTGAATATGCATCGCAACGCTATAAGGCGGTAGAGAACAAGCGGAGTCTCCAGAGTGAATCCCTGCCTGCTCAATATGTTCCATAACACCACCGACAACTACATCATCGCCATCGCAAACTGCATCTACATCTAGCTCAACAGCATCATCTAAAAACCTATCTAATAACACTGGCGAATCATTTGACACCTTGACAGCTTCTGTCATATAACGAGATAAATCTGCATCGGTGTAAACTATTTCCATAGCCCTCCCACCTAGTACATAAGATGGCCTTACCACTAACGGATAACCAATTTCATTAGCTAGAGCAATAGCTTGATCTTCACTCCTTGCTGTTCTATTTGGTGGTTGCTTTAAGCCTAAATCATTTAATAGCTGCTGAAACCTTTCTCTATCTTCTGCTAAATCAATTGAATCTGGTGTAGTGCCAATAATTGGTACTCCTGCCGCCTCTAGATCTTCTGCTAGTTTTAGTGGTGTTTGTCCTCCATATTGAACTATCACTCCTTTAGGTTTTTCAATTGCCACTATTTCTAAAACATCTTCCAAAGTAAGTGGTTCAAAATATAAACGGTCAGAAGTATCATAATCAGTAGAAACTGTTTCTGGATTACAATTTACTATAATCACTTCATAACCATCTTCGCGCATTGCCATAGCTGCATGCACACAACAATAATCGAACTCAATTCCTTGACCAATTCTGTTTGGCCCCCCCCCTAACACCATGATTTTATCTTTATTCGAAGGGTCTGCCTCACACTCTTCCTCATAGGTTGAATACATATAAGCAGTTGAGGTTGCAAACTCTGCTGCACAGGTATCCACTCTTTTATATACTGGCCGTATATTTAAAGTATGCCTAAATTTACGGATAAATGCTGCATCTGTATCAAGTAGTTTAGCTAATCTATTATCAGAAAAACCTTTGCGTTTTAGCAATCTAAGATATTTATCATCAAGTGCATCAAGACCTCGTTGCTTCACATCATCTTCAGTGTCAACCAAGTCTTTTATTTGCGACAGAAACCAAGGGTCAATTTTAGAAACATCAAATACTGTTTCTAAATCCCAACCTGCTCTAAAGGCATCGGCTACATACCAAATTCTTTCAGGACCTGGATCCCTTAACTCTTGGCGAAGGATATCTTTAATTTCTTTTTCATCCATGCTTGCTAAGGGCATAATTTCATCAAAACCAGTTTTATCTGTTTCTAAGCCTCGTAGAGCTTTTTGTATTGACTCTTGAAAGTTACGCCCAATAGCCATAACTTCGCCAACTGACTTCATTTGTGTAGAAAGTCTTGCCAGTGCTTGGGGAAATTTTTCAAAAGTAAAACGAGGTATTTTGGTAACTACATAATCAATTGAGGGTTCAAATGATGCAGGGGTAGCCCCATCAGTAATATCATTTTTTAACTCATCAAGCGTATAGCCTACTGCTAGTTTAGCGGCTATTTTAGCAATTGGAAAACCTGTAGCTTTTGATGCTAAGGCTGATGAGCGAGATACTCTGGGGTTCATCTCAATAATAATCATCCGCCCAGATTCAGGATTAATTGCAAACTGAACATTAGATCCGCCAGTCTCCACACCAATCTCTCGCAATACTGCCAAAGATGCATTACGCATAATTTGATATTCTTTATCGGTTAAGGTTTGTGCAGGAGCTACAGTAATAGAGTCCCCAGTATGCACTCCCATAGGGTCAAGATTTTCAATTGAACATACTATAATGGCATTATCATTTTTATCTCTGATAACCTCCATCTCATATTCTTTCCAACCCAAAATAGACTCTTCTACTAACAACTCACTAGTTGGAGAAAGCTCTAAGCCAAACTTACAAATATCTTCAAATTCTTGTTTATTGTATGCGATACCTCCACCAGAACCACCTAAGGTAAAAGATGGTCTAATCACGGTAGGAAAACCGACTTTTGCTTGAACCTCCCAAGCCTCTTCCATATTATGAGCAACATCTGAATTTGGCATATCTAAACCAATTTTAAGCATCGCCTGACGAAATCTATCACGATTTTCTGCTTTATCAATTGCGTCAGCATTCGCACCAATTAGCTCAACTCTAAACTCTTTTAAAACTCCTTTTGAATCCAAATCTAAGGCACAATTAAGAGCCGTTTGACCACCCATAGTTGGTAAAATTGCATCTGGCTTTTCTTTGGCAATGATATTTCTAACTGTTTTCCACTCAATTGGTTCAATATAAGTTGCGTCAGCCATTTCAGAGTCAGTCATAATGGTTGCAGGATTAGAGTTAACTAAAATTACGCGATACCCTTCTTCCTTTAGTGCTTTACATGCCTGCACTCCTGAATAATCAAACTCACAAGCTTGACCAATAACAATAGGACCTGCGCCGATAATTAAAACACTTTTAATATCTATTCTTTTTGCCATTGCCTAATAATCCTATTATTTTTCTTTAAACTGTTTAATGTTTTCGATAAACTTATCGAATAATGGTGCTACATCATGTGGCCCTGGACTAGCTTCTGGATGACCCTGAAAACTAAATGCCGCTTTATCTGTTCTTTGCATTCCCTGCAATGAGCCATCAAATAAGGAAAGATGAGTTGCAGTTAAATTATCTGGTAAGCTGCTATTATCAACTGCAAAACTATGATTTTGTGCAGTAATCATAACTTTTTTAGTTATTAGATCTTGCACAGGATGATTAGCTCCATGATGCCCAAACTTCATTTTCATGGTTTTAGCTCCTGATGCCAAAGCTAGTAACTGATGACCTAAGCAAATCCCAAATACGGGGACATTAGTTGCTAAAACCTCTTGAATCGCTGTTATTGCATAATCACAAGGTTCAGGATCTCCTGGTCCATTAGATAAAAACACCCCATCAGGATTCATAGCCAACACATCTTTAGCTGGAGTTTTGGCAGGAACAACGGTTAATTTACAACCCCTATCAGCTAACATTCTTAGAATATTTCTTTTAACCCCAAAATCATAAGCAACCACATGGTAAATAGAAGAGCTAACACAATCTTTATAACCTTTACCAATCTGCCAACTGCCCTCTGACCAAGTAAATTTTTCTTTAGTGCTTACTTCCTTAGCTAAATCTAAACCTTTAATACCAGAAAATGATTTAGCTTTTTTTACTGCATCATCAGCATCAATATTTTCACCTGTAATAATTATTCCTGACTGAGCCCCTTTATCTCTTAAAATCCTAGTCAGCTTCCTAGTATCTATATCAGCAATAGCCACTAGATTATTTTCTTTTAAATAATCAGGCAAAGACTTTTGGGCACGGAAATTACTAAATAAAGCAGGGCAATCTCGAACAATCAATCCCTGAGCCATAATTGAACCTGACTCATCATCTTCTTCATTTACCCCAACATTACCAATATGAGGATAGGTTAAAGTTACTATTTGTTTAAAATAAGAAGGGTCAGTAATTATTTCTTGATAGCCTGT
Organism: Hydrogenovibrio sp. UBA654; assembly: GCA_002299585.1. Taxonomy (GTDB): domain Bacteria; phylum Pseudomonadota; class Gammaproteobacteria; order Thiomicrospirales; family Thiomicrospiraceae; genus Hydrogenovibrio. The sequence goes on from DBOE01000079.1 coordinate 5,586, forward strand.
CAAAGAAGTATTAAAGACCACTTCCCCAATAGTTTCACCTTCAGAACCTAATGAAGTGCCCCAAAAAAGTGTACCATCTTCTAAAGCTAATAAAGCTTGAATCATATCTAATTGTCCTAAGTTAAAGCCTAATTTACAATATCCAAATACAAAAAAAACGATGCTATTCCTAAAAAGAATAGCACCGTTTTAATATTTAACAAAACGACAATTAGTCGTATTTTTTATAGACTCCAAGTATAATTTTATCATTATTAAGCCTATAATTTTTATTAGTAGAATTTTACTTTATAAGAGGCGAACTGTCTATATCAAACAGTTAAAAAAACAAGATATATAAATGGAAAACCCTACATAAAGTAGGGTTTAAAATATGGTGCCGAAAATAGGACTTGAACCTACAACCTACTGATTACAAATCAGTTGCACTACCAATTGTGCTATTTCGGCGGATTGGTGCGTATTATAAATTCTAAAAGATAGATGTCAATACCTTTGTGAAAGAAGTGTTATCTCAAAGCAGTAATGTCCTATTTGAGCAAAGTTAAAATGCCTCCTAAGGAGCCTCTGAACAAGTATGATTATTTTATGCTGGCAAAAAGTGTCGATATTTTCACTGCAGTTCGTTGCAATAGCTAGCTATTACTCCTCACTTCAGCAACAATAGCGACACTTTTTTCTCAGTCTAATTCTAAGCATTCTACTTTCACAGATTATTGCTCCACCCTGTGTAAATCTAGTTTTTACATCATCCATTCTAGATATGGTTACAAAGTAATGAGACAATATTAATCCAGATACTACAAAAAAGGTGATCGGTACTATTTTTTTCCAAGCCTTACCCTCACTAATAAAAGACCTCGTACCAACAAATAATGCAATCAAAATTACAAATATCCCAATTGCTAAATAACCCCCTTCTAATTCTAGAAATTTACCTATAAATAGTTCCTCTAAATAGGTTAAAATGTTAACACATTTTGACGTCAAAAGGCAGGATAAATGAATTTAAGCAATGGCTTACTTATCGCACTAATTATACTTTTTTTGCCCTTGGCTATAAAACCATGCAAGAGTCAAAACAAGCTCCAAAAAGCCAAAGAATCTATCAAGAAATCAAAAAATATAGTCCCTATTCTTTAGAAAGAAGAATTGGTGGTTTTCAAATTTTAATGGAAGGTTCAGATGTTAAAGAAAAGCCTCCTATTAAAGAGGTATATAACCGACTTGATCAACTCGATAAAATATGGGGTAAGAAATACATTTCTATTAATGGCGATTTTGTAATAATCAAAGATAAAGATTGAAACAGTTGCTGAAAGGCAATGGCTACAATCATTTTTTGAATTTGACTCCCCTTAAGGAGGCACTTAACAAC
>DBOE01000051.1:0-12117 GCA_002299585.1 Hydrogenovibrio sp. UBA654
CCATCACAGTGTGGCAGCAAGATGATGGCACCCCCAAGAACATTTTGGCGAACTATTTTAAATAAGCTTTGCTAGTTTAGTGTTATTCAACCGCTGAATAAAACTACAAACTAAAGTTAAAGATTAAAACTCAAAACGGCTTAGCAAATAATTTAAAAATTGCTAAGCCGTTTTTGCTTTTATTAATTATAACTATTAATGCCCCCCTTGGTTTTCCATAAAAAATCTTAATAAGAAAAAAGTCACCGGCAGGGCGTTTTTCAAATTAAAATTTACTGTTGATATTAAAACCAAAGTATAGCTTGTTACTATTTATTCCCAGTGACATAGTTTTAGTATCCATGTTAGTAGAGTTACTAATCAAAAACGGTAGGAAGTTTTTAGCATTTAAATCAATATGGCTTAGAAAGCTTACCGATTAAAACAGAACAAAAACACCGTTTTTTGAACTGGTTCAAGGGGTAAATTAGTTTAATTTAAGATAAAAGGGTACTGATGTTCCCCCAAAAGGAAAAGGGGAACATCAGGTAATTTAAAAGTCTTTCAATTGTGTTTTATAGGGTTCTCCTTCAATTTCTGTCATAAATTTTGGTACTAGGTATCCTGGTAGTTTTTTGCGTAGCTCTTCTAAAATTACCCCCTCCCCCCTCTGATTTTGTACTAAAAAATGTTCTGCTCCGCTTACCTTGTCTAGTAGGTGACAGTAGTAGGTGACAGTAGTAGGGTAGTACGCCTTGTTTAAAAAGTTTTCGGCTTAGTTGTTCTAGCGTGTTGGCAGAGTCGTTTACTTTGCTTAAAAGTACTGATATAGTTACATGAGACATCCATACTTTTTTTATGTGCCATTTAGATGGGGTTAGATCGGGAATATCTGTATCAGAATTTACACTTTCTAAACGCACATATAACCTATCTAGCTCTCCATATAATAGACTGTATTCACTCATTACAGAAAATAACACTACTAAACTACCAAAGCGGGCAAGCCATAGAGGGTCTAACCAAACTCCTAAAACAAACCCTAAAAAACCTGAAAACCAAGCTAGTAGCAATAATAATATACTTTTCTTTTTCAAAAAATCAATTATGCGTTTTTTAAAGCATTCATTGCACCATCATAATCAGGTTCATCTGTTACTTCACTGACTAGTTCACTATAGATAACCTTGTGCTGTTCATCAAGGATAATAACTGCTCTTGCATATAAGCCATCTAATGGACCACCATTCATTATTACGCCATAGCTTTCTGCTAGGCTTTTATAGCGGTAATCAGAGGCGGTTTTGGCATTGTCTATGCCTTCTGCACTATTAAACCTACTAAAGGCAAAAGGTAAATCAAGTGAGGCAAATAGTAATACAGAATTATCGATATCTGCACATTTTTCATTGAATGTTTTCAGCTGTAAGGCACAAACAGTGGTATCAATGCTCGGGAAAATATTAAAAATTATTTTCTTACCTGTAAAATCAGCTAAAGATATTTCTGCTAACTCTGTTGTTACAAGTTTAAAATCTGCTACGCTTTGCCCAACGCTGGGAAAGTTGCCAAGAGTTTTAATTGGGTTATTTTTAAAAGTTAAATTAGCCATGTTTTTTCCTTAATAGTTTATAAAATGGACGAGTATAAATTATATATCATACTCCTAGATAGGATTTTAGCTAAACTTTATTTGATTATTTTCTAGTTCAACTTTAATACTACTATCTGGTAAAAATTTACCTTGTAAAATTAATTGTGCTAGTGGGTTTTCTATCATTTGTTGTAGGGTTCGTTTTAGTGGTCTTGCACCGTAAACTGGGTCAAAGCCTGCTTCTCCGATTTTATCTAGCACTTCCTCATCAACATTTAAGCCTAGGTCTTTTTGCGCTAGTCGTTGGCGTAGTTGTTCTAGTTGAATATCTGCTATCAAGCGAATTTGCGATTTATTTAGTGGATGAAAAACGGTAATTTCATCAATTCTATTAATAAACTCTGGGCGGAAATGATTGCTAACCACTTCCATTACACTAGCTTTCATTTCTTGATAACTAGACTTTCCTGCTTGCTCTTGGATTAGGTGCGAACCTAAATTTGAGGTCATAATAATTACTGTATTTTTGAAATCTACGGTACGCCCTTGCCCATCAGTTAAGCGACCATCATCTAGTACTTGTAATAAGATATTAAACACATCGGGGTGAGCTTTTTCTACTTCGTCTAGCAAAATCACTGAATAAGGTTTACGCCGCACAGCTTCGGTTAGATACCCCCCTTGCTCATAGCCAACATAGCCAGGTGGAGCGCCAATTAAACGGGCTACTGAATGCTTTTCCATAAATTCTGACATGTCTAAACGCACTATAGCATCAGTGGTATCAAATAAAAACCCTGCTAAAGCTTTGGTTAATTCAGTTTTACCCACCCCCGTTGGCCCTAAAAACAAGAACGAACCATTCGGGCGATTAGGGTCTGACAAACCAGCCCGTGAACGCCTAATAGCGTCTGATACTGCTTTTATTGCTTCTTGTTGCCCAATAACTTGTTTACCAATTTGTTCTTCCATTTTCAATAATTTATCTGTTTCTCCTTCGAGCATTTTAGCCATAGGGATGCCTGTCCAACGTGCGACCACTTCGGCAATTTCTTCTTCGCCTACTTTGTTGCGTAGCAGATGAGTTGTTTTATTTTCAACTGTTTCTGCCTGCTCTGCGGCTTTAATTTTTGTTTCTAGTTCGGGGATTAAGCCATACTGTAGTTCAGACATTTTTGCCAAATCGCCTGCTCTTCTAGCCACTTCCATATCGGTACGAGCTTGCTCAAGCTTTTCTTTAAATTCTTTTGCTCCTTGTAAAGCGGCTTTGTCTCTTTTCCAAATCTCTTCTAAATCAGCATATTCTCTTTCCAGCTCTTTAATATTAGTTTCCAAATCTGCCAAGCGTTTTTTAGAGGCTTTATCTTTTTCTTTTTTTAAAGCTTCTCGCTCAATTTTTAATTGGATTAACCGTCTATCTAGTTTGTCCATCACCTCTGGTTTTGAATCTATTTCCATTCTAATTCGTGAGCCAGTTTCATCAATTAAATCAATTGCTTTATCGGGAAGTTTTCTATCGGTAATATAGCGTTGTGATAGGTGAGCTGCTGCAATAATAGCTGGGTCAGCAATTGCCACCCCATGATGCACTTCATAGCGTTCTTTTAAACCACGCAAAATTGCAATGGTATCTTCCTCTGATGGTTCTTCTACTAATACTTTTTGAAAGCGTCTTTCTAAAGCGGCATCTTTTTCAATATTTTCACGATATTCATCTAGGGTTGTAGCTCCAATACAATGCAACTCGCCCCTTGCCAACGCAGGTTTTAACATGTTCCCAGCGTCCATTGAGCCTTCCGTCTTACCTGCCCCAACAAGCGTATGAATTTCATCAATAAACAAGATAATATTACCCTCTTGTTTTTCTAAGTCTTTCAATAAAGCTTTTAGGCGTTCTTCAAATTCACCGCGGTATTTTGCCCCTGCCAATAGACCTGCTAAATCTAGAGAAAGTAACCGTTTATTTTTTACACCTTCTGGAACTTCGCCATTAATAATTCTTTGTGCTAAACCTTCAACTATCGCAGTTTTACCCACCCCCGGCTCACCGATTAATACTGGGTTATTTTTAGAACGGCGTTGCAAAACCTGTATCGCTCGACGAATTTCATCATCTCGACCAATTACTGGGTCTAATTTGCCCTGTTCTGCTAAAGCAGTCATATCAATAGTATATTTATCTAGGGCTTGGCGGTTTTCTTCTGCTGCTTGTTCTTGCACTTTTTCACCTCCTCTTACTTTTTCTATAGCTTGATGAATTTTTTGCTCAGTGGCATTTGCTTGCTTTAAAAAATCTCGCACAGCATCTTGCGATTTAATTGTGGCTAAATAAAATAGTTCACTGGCAATATAGGAATCACCATTTTTTTGTGCTAATTGATCCATTACATTCAAAATACGACGGGTGTTTTCTGATAATTGAATATCACCACCTGATACTTTAGGCAAAGAATTTATGTTTTCATTACAGGCATTTTTTAACTTATTGACATCAACCCCAGCTAAGGTTAGCAGTTGTGCACTATCAGCTAACAACGACAACATAATGTGTGAGGGTTCTAAAAACTGATGTTCATTACCGACAGCGATTGACTGGGCTTCTGACAAAATAGATTGGAAATGATTAGTGAATTTGTCTATCATTGCTTTATTCCTTATTTTTTATTTCTATTATTTTTATGGGGATTAAATTAGATAAATCAATTCATTTTTTTAGCGGTGGGGTTGATTCACTAATAATAAGTGTAAATAAATTTAGAGAGAATTAAAGGGATTTTGTAGAACAATTTTTTCTGAACATGAACTTTTAAAACATAACCTCTTAGGGTTTTGATCAAAACTAATTCGCCAAAAAGACCCGATGATTCATAAAATTGACAATAATACTTTATACATCTTCGAAATTGGCGAGGACTTTGAGTGATTTTCGTCTCTAGACCAAACCATAATAAAAACCAATTTAAAGTATTATTACTTGCAATGTTTCTTATTTCTCGCACTACTGAATTTATGCACGTGCCTCTTACAATTAATTCACGTTCCTTTCCCTTTCTGATTTTTGGGCTTCTAAATGAACCATCTGGATTTTGATAGGGTCTAGCAAAGAAAGCACTTCTATCGCCTTATCATCGTAAATTAAAATCGACGGAATAAGATGGTGATCAATGTCAATAAATCTTAACGTTTCTTCAAATAAACCGATGTGAGTTTGGTTTCTTGTTGGACTATTCCCTAAATCTGAGTCTGAAAGTTTTTTAATACCTATTGTATTTTGTTGATGTACTTCATTAATAATAGTCATCTTAAACTTCCATTTGTTTCGTTTGAAATAAAGTATGTAAAATTGAATAAACCGTGTTTATACTAACGGCATTTCCAGCTTGTTTATATAGCTGATGGTTGCTTATTCCATCCGAACGGGCATTATAACAAAAGTCATCTTCAAAACCTTGGAGTCTTAACGCCTATAAAGGGGTGAGTTTTCTAATTCGGTGCCTTGCCTCTTCTTCTTTTGAGAAATTATTCTCAAGATATTCAAAAGGGTTATCACTCATTAAAAACTCATCTGAATAGTAATTATCTTGGCACGCTCTGTGCATTTTGACCATTGTCGCGGTTAATGGTCTTGCTATTAGCTGGTTAATTTTAGAGTTTGATTTAAACCCCTTAGTGCCATTTGATAAAATCGTTGGCTTTAATTTTTCAGAAAGATAATGTTTTTCCTCTACAATTTCTTCCAAGAGTCTGTCTAATACATTTGTGTATTTTTTCAGACTTGTCGAACCATTAAGAATCGATGCTTTTTTGAACACAAATTTATTGTCTAAACTTACTTTCGAGGCATCTTCCCCTACGTCTTTTCTAACCGCAAAAATGAAAACTCTTCTTCTTGTTTGTGGCAACCCATAATCAGAGGTATTAAAAATATCTGAAGATACTAAATAGCCTGCATCCTCCTCTAAAGAACGAACGATTTCTTTAAATATTTTCCCTTTATCGTGAGTTTTTAAATTTCTTACATTTTCTAAAAGGACATATTTAGGCTGTTTTATTTTTAATAATTTAATGATTGAATAAAACAAATTACCTCTGTTGTCTTCAAAGCCTTCTTTTTTTTCCATCATACTAAATGGTTGGCATGGAAAACCTCCTGATAACAGGTCAAAATCTGGCAGAGAATCTATATTTGATTTTTTAGATGTAAATGCTTCAATATCACCTAATTCCACCTCACTTTTTGTGTCATAATTTGCTTTATAAGTCATAGTCGTATATTTATCTATTTCAGCAAAACCGACACATTCGGGTTCAACATTATTATCCATACAATAAAGGTCAATCGCTTTCCTAAAGCCTCCAATGCCCGAAAATAGTTCTAAATGTTTAAGTGTTTTTTTCATAATTATTAATTTAAATGCTTCATTATTTGACTTCCTATAATTTGGGATAACTTAACAGGCACAGCGTTTCCAATTTGTGCATACCAAGTATTATTTGCCCCCATAAAAACAAAGTCATCAGGGAAGGTTTGGACTCTTGCCGCCTCCCTTGGGCTTAGTCCCCTTGGTTGTGTAGGGTGAATATACATATTACAGTCCATTTTCATGTGAGATGTGATTGTTTTAGAAACTAGGCTTTCATTTAGTTTAAAGTATTTGTCCTTAAACATATCATTTCTACTGCTATAAGGCATAATGTCTTTTATTGATTCATGCAAAGAGTTTTCACCTTGAGGTAACCTTCCAAAAATATCTATATCTCTATCATTATTAAATCTATTTGTATGATTTGATAAGTATTTTATTTTTTTGTTATTGTTAATTTTTTGAATAAAGTCATTTGTTTTTATTTCTATTTTGCTGAACTTATAGACGATTTTATCATTCTCAACTCCTCTTGAGTTTTTTTGTCTTTTAGACTCTAATTTTGGTAGTCCAAACAGAGCATCTTTTAATGCTACTGCTTTAAATTCGTTTTTAAGACTAGATATATCAGAAACTATATCATGTGCATCAATATTTTTAAGTCTACTCCCAATTACAAATACTCGCTCTCTATTTTGAGGAATCCCAAAATCCTTAGCATTTAATAATGTTATTTCAATTGAATACTCTGTACCAAGAATTGAATCGAAATTATCTAATATTTCATTTGATTTTTTCATCATCTCCTTTACATTTTCCATGATGAAGAACTTAGGCTTTACAAGTGGCACGGCTTTTATTTTGCGACACATAAGTATTTATTTTGCGGTAATTGTACTTATGTGTCGCAAAATAAAAGCCGTGCCACTGTTGGTGCAATTATTAAAAATAAACAACTTGCGATTGTTAGCAATAAAAAGTTCTTCATTGCTCATCTGCCTGAATTGTGTAAATATCTTTAGTTTGTTTTTGATGCGACCCCAGTCTTGCAAGTAGCGCAACTTGATAAGCCTCCGATGCCATTGTGATTTTAGTTGCTAGCTCCAGTGCTGTCTCTCCCTTTTCTCTTCCGAGAGCCAGTTGCTCTAGTGCTTCTGCGTCTGCCCCGTCGCTTGATATACACTTATTAGCTAGTTCTGTTTGTGCAGGCCAAGAAAGAATTTCTATAGTGCTTGCATTTTGAGTGATTACTGCCATATCTTTTTCAAGCTCTTTTTCTAAAGAAGTTCTTTCAAAAACAGCTTGCTTTGACTTTGACGCTAGCGCGAAGAACTCTTCAAATTGAATTTCGATAAAGTCAATTTCGGTAGGTTGTTTATTTACTAACATTTGTATTTGTTCGTCTGTACCCGCTACAACTAAGCAGTTAGTGTCGAACTGTTTAGTTGTACACTCTGTTGAGCCGTCATCTTGAAATCGTAGGACTGTATATTCCCCTTGAAAGGGTGTGTATTTAAAATATTTTGACATGTTGTTTTGCTCCGTGTTGGTAAAAATTGAATAAAATTATTCTTTAATGAAAAATAGAGTTGATTTTTTAGCGGAAATAGAGGGTTTTGCGGCTGAACAACGGGCATTAATTGAAGCGGAGGTGTCGGGTTTTGATACAGACCAAATGGCTCAAGAGCAACGCATTAAGGTTTGTTTTTATGATTTTGAGTTGTTTTGCCGTACTTATTTTCCTCATTATATCAAACATAAGGATAAGTCTGAATTTCATGCTTGGGCGTTTGAGCATTTACCCAGAATAATTGCAGAGTCGAAAGGAATTAAACAGGCGATAGCCGCTCCTCGTGGTGAAGATAAATCTACGATTGTGACGCCGTTATTTAGCCTTTGGTGCATTATCACTGCGCGCAAACATATGATTGTGATTGTAATGGATACGTTTGAACAGTCTGTTGAAATGCTAGAAGTCATTAAGGTTGAATTAACTGACAACCCACGATTACGCCAAGATTACCCTGATATTGCTATGCAAGGTCGGGTTTGGCAAGTGGGTATTATCTTGACTGCTAACAATATAAAAATTAAAGTCGCTGGCTCTGGTAAAAAACTCCGTGGGGCTAGACATGGTGCTTATCGACCAGATTTGTTGCTATTGGATGATTTAGAAAATGATGATAATGTTCGTTCGCCAGAGCAACGAGATAAATTAGTGAAGTGGTTAAATAAGGCGGCTTTGAAGCTAGGCTCTCCTGATGGTTCGATGGATGTTTTTTTATGTGGGTACTATCCTGCATTACGATAGCGTTTTAAACCGTACTTTGAAAAAACCTACTTGGCGTTCTGTTAAATTTAAGGCAATCATTCGCTACCCTGACCGCATGGATTTGTGGGACAAGTGGGAGGAGTTTTTATTAAATGATTCTGAAATGCAAAATGACCCTACCAATGTGGAGGAAAGTTGGTTTCAGGATATTAAATTTTGGAGCGAAAGAAAACCTAATCTTGTTTTTTTGGGGCTATTGATCCTTCTTTAGGAAAACGCAATAAAAACCGTGATCCTTCGGCAATATTAATCGGCGGTTTAGACCGAGAGACTGGTATTTTATATGTGTTTGAAGCCGAAATAGCTAAACGCTTACCCGACTTAATTATTGAGCGTTCTATCCAGCTTCAAAAGCAATACAACTGCGTGGCGTGGGCAGTTGAGACGGTTCAGTTTCAGGAGTTTATGTACACTGAATTGTTAAAGAGATCAGCGCAGCGTAATGTTTCTTTTCCTGCTATTCCTGTTAAACCGACAACTGATAAGGATTTGCGGATTCAATCACTTTCACCGCAGGTAAACAATGGCTTTATTCGCTTACACAATTCGCAAGGGGTGTTAATTGAGCAATTAACTCATTATCCAGAGGCGGATCACGACGATGGCCCAGACGCATTAGAAATGCTTTGGCAGATAGCAAAAACTTATTCTGCACCTTATGAATACATGGGTGCTGATGATTTAGACGATGAAGATGAGGATTATTGATATGGCGTGGTTTGAGGCTTTAAAAAACAAATTGAAAAAGGAAGTTCCTGAACAACAATCAGCTAGTTCTTCGCAAGGTTCTGCTGAAATGAAGTTGATTGAGATGATTAGTCCTTCTACGCTAGCTCAGCGATTGAAAAAAGCGGAGGGCGGTGATATTTTTGAACAGCAATCTTTGTTTAATATGATGGAGCAAAAAGATGCTCATTTATTTGCGGAACTTTCAAAAAGAAGACGGGCATTATTGGCGTTAGATTGGCGACTTGTTCCCCCTGAAAATGCGACTGATAGCGAAATTAAACAGACTGAACAAGCTCAAGATTTGATTAAATCTATCTCTAAATTTGATGAGGCTTTATTTAATATATCCGATGGAATCGGCAAAGGATTTTCTTACTCGTCGATTAAATGGGGCTTGGTTGATTCTAAAAATGTAATCGAGGCGTTAACCTTTACGAGCCAAACACAATTTGTTTTGGATGAAAAAAAAGAAACCTTACGATTACGCAATGACTTTAAGCTTGATGGTGATGAGTTGATTCAATATGGCTGGGTTAAACATCATCATGTAGCGTTATCGGGTAATATTGCTACTTCTTCTTTATTTAGAACGCTTGCGTGGATTTTTGTTTTTAAACATTATTCAATTCGTGATTTGGCGGCGTTTTTAGAGGTTTATGGCATGCCTATCCGTGTAGGTACTTATCGTGGCAACCCTACGCGAAAAGAGAAATTAACGCTTTTAAAAGCAGTACGAAATTTGGGTCATGATGCCTTTGGTATTAAACCTGACAGTATGGATATTGATTTTAAAGAAGCTGGTAAGGGTCGTTCTGCTGACTTTATCGGATCTATTGAATATTGGGATAAAGCTTATTCTAAAGCCATATTAGGTGGCACTCTTACAACGCAAGCAGATGGTAAGTCTTCAACTAATGCACTTGGCACTATTCATAATGATGTTAGGCGTGAGGTTCTGGAAGCGGATGCGAAACAAATAGCTGCAACGATTACACAAGATATTGTTAAGCCGCTAGAACTGTTTAATGGTTTGGCTAGCGGTGGTCGTGGTGCTACTTTTGAATTTGTTCTTATTGAAGAAATAGACCAGGTGCTTACTATTGAGATGCTAACTAAAAGTGTTGCTTTAGGTATGAAAATACCGCTAGATTGGGTTCATCAAAAAATGCAAATACCCGTCGCTAAAGATGATGAGGAGGTTATTTCTTTACAATTAAATAATGAAATTGTGGCAACTAAAAAAGGTTGTGGTTGTTGCGGTACTGCAAGTTTAAAAAAAGAAAATAAGACATTAACCGCTTCTGAAATAATTGCTGATAAATTAACTGCCGAAACTCAACCAATGGTAGATGATTGGCTTGAATCGATTGAATTAATGTTAGATAAGGCGGAAAGCCTTGATGAATTTAAAGAGATGATTTTGGCTGCTTATTCTTCTTTAGATAATGAGGAGATGGCTAAAAAAATAGCAGAGGGTTTAACTGTTTCAGAATTAGCTGGTTTTATTGATGCAGGGGCTGACAGTGAGTAGTGCTTCTATCTTAAACGCTAGCTTTCACAAGCCTTTTCCTGAACAGGTTGAGTTCTTTCGCAACAAAATGAAAGACTTGGTACCAACTGATTTTTGGGATGATTTGAAAAAAAATCAACATGATCGTTCTTTTATGGTTGCAGGAGCTAAAAAGTCTGATTTATTGTCCGATTTGGCTAATGCCGTCGATAGACATATAGCCGAAGGTAAAGGACTTGGTTCTTTTCGCAAAGAATTTAAAAGCATTGTGGCAAAAAATGGCTGGACTGGCTGGACGGGTGAAGATACTAAAGCAGGGCAAGCTTGACGTGCCAAAATAATCTATTCGACTAATTCTAAAACTGCCTACGCTGCTGGTCGATTAAAGCAATTGCAAGAATCGCCTTTTTGGATTTATAGACATTCAGATTTATCATTAAATGCCAGACAAGTTCATAAAAGCTGGGATGGTTTAATTAAACCCAAAGACCACCCATTTTGGCAAACACACTACCCCCCGCAAGGATTTGGTTGTAATTGCTATGTAATCGGCGCTAGCTCTGAAAGAATTACAGAAGTTATCGGCGGTAATAAAAATACCAAACTAGCAGACGATTGGCAAAAAACAAACCCTGCAACAGGCACACCATTTGGCATAGATAAAGGTTGGGACTATCAAGTTGGAAAATCAACATTACATCATTTTGATAAACACGCTAAAACACCTGATTGTGTCGGCTTTACGGCTTTAACAAAAACTGGAAATTGTTTGAAAGCACTAAGTGGTCAAAAAAAATGGAAGGACTACGGAAGACCAGATTTGCGTCATGTTGATGATAAATTTAAACTTGATGAACCTGAAATTTTAGTTCATGCTGAAAACAGACACGCGGCTTATTTATTGTTATCGACAACCTTAGGTGTCAGTAAAAAAGAACCTACGAAAGTTATTCAATCCCCTTTAGAACAAATAGTAATTCATGACTATTTATTAGAACATATGATTGAAAAGGATAAAGATAAACGTGAAAGATATGCTAACTTCATTCTTCCGACTTTATTGGATCCCTATGAAATTTGGAACACTGAATACGATGATACAACTAGACGCAGATATATTGGTTTATTCAAAGGTAAGCGTGATTTTTTTGTTTCTATTAGAGTGAATAAAGATGGCTCAATTTTCTGGAATATGATGCAAGCAACTCATAAAGATATGAATGGAAAAAGAGTGGGATTCCCCATTTTTACAAAAGATTAAAAGATGTGTGAAGGTTCCCGTTCTGTATTTGAAGTATCCAAACCAGAGCACTCCGCATTACTGTAACAGATACTTGTAGTAAGCATTGCCCTTCACACAACTACATTATAACGCACAAGGATAGATTATGGAAATTCGTATTGAAAAAGATGAAATAACCCCTGCTTTAAATAGACTACTTAAAGCAAGTAATAACTTATCTCCAGCATTTCGTGATATCGCTAATTCAATGCTAGATTCAACTAAACAGCGCTTTGGCAAAGGTGAAGCACCTGATGGCACAAAGTGGGCTAAAAATTCAGCGGTAACAATTAAAAAGAAAAAATCAGATAGACCATTAATTGATTC
>DBOE01000051.1:12460-58059 GCA_002299585.1 Hydrogenovibrio sp. UBA654
ATTCAAGTGACAAAGAAGCTGAGATATACAGCTCTAAAATATATGCAGGTGTTCAGCAATTTGGTTGGGAAAAAAAAAAATACCAGCCAGACCATTTTTAGGAATTAGCTCAAAAGATGAAAACAAAATAATAAAAATGCTAAGAATTCATTTAGAAGAATCGTTATAAAATTGTAGCTAAAACTACCAAAACAACTAAAAAGTTACAGAAAAAACTATCACTTTTATAGCAAAATGGTAGCAAAAGTGTAATTTTTACACCTAAACATCGCATTCTATAATTAATCTTTAAAAGACCTTATGACTAGATTATAAAAGGCTTACAAGAGGTTTTAAAGATTACAAAACCATCTCATTCTTAACCCTACCCCTCTTTACATTTGCCAAAATCTCTAAGTAATATTTATAAAGTTTATTTCTTGGGTTGTCTAATAATCTTTGTCTATTTGCCATGGAGAACCCTTGGCAAGGTGGACCCCGCCCACGACTAAGTCGATGTTACGCTCAAAATTCGTTTTTTGTGCGATATCTTTAATGTCTCCACAATGATAATTGTCAATATGTAAGTCATGATTAAAATAATATGTTTCCAAAAACTTGGGTTCAATTTCGTTTACCAAGACAGGATTGAACCCACTACTCATTAGCCCCAAACTCAACCCACCACAACCTGAAAACGTATCAATAAATGTAAACTCTGAATGGCTATTTTTTTTATTTTTATTGATAAATTTATTAAGAGTTCCAGATATCGTATCTTTATTTTTTTCAAGCGTGCTGTAAAGTCGGTTTATCTGATTCCAAGTTTCAGTACCTAAAGAGCTTTGTAAGTTGCTATCTAAAGAGATGCAGGAATCATTGGTAATGGTAATTTTTTCTAATTGCAATAATCTATTCAAATCTATAATCAATTGTTTGACTTTAGTTCTACTAAATTATCATCACGGTTTCTATCTATCATTTTTAGATAAGGCTCGATGCCTGCGTAGTTGGGTTTGGTTTTTACTTCGTAGGTTAGTTTAGTTTTTTGGTGATTAATTCGTTTGCTAACAATTTTAATAATATCTTCATCCGTGAAGCTCTTGTCGGTTGGTTTTTTGATGAAAAACCCAATATCAAGAGGTTGATCTAACTCGGCTTGGGTTTCTTGCCCTTTGCCGTCGGCGTAGAATTTTTCGGCTTCGACAATCAACTCAATTTGGTAATTTCCGTTGGTTAGTTTTTTGGCGGTGGCAGAAACGGCTTTTAAGTTAAGCAGGGTAATTTTTTTAAATAAATCGTCTATTAGTTGGTAGTCTTCTTCATTGGCGATGGCTTTAATATGTCGTACTAAATCCAATGTTGTTGGGTAGGGGGGGGTCGATTGAAACTTGAACTCTGCTAATAAATTTCTTAGTGCTTGGTGAAAGGTTTTTTTGCCGATTCCATCCGTAATCGCATACATCACCAAACCACCTTTGAAGTAGTGGATATAGGCTTGGTTTTCAGCTTTCATCAGTGGCATTTCTTCGAGGATTTCTCGGTCTCTGCCTGCTAGGTAAATTTTTTGCTCTCTGTTAAGTTGTATTCTTAATTTATGTTCGCCATATATTTATCTATAAACTAAATGGGCTGAATATTCAGCAAGTGATTCGGATAATACTTGCGCACCTTGTACATCGGCAGGCGTGATTTGATGCCCCCACCATTGGTGAACTATTTCGTGTGCGGTGACAAAACTGACCTTGTCTGATTCTGCGTTTCGTAAGTCGGTAATAAAGCCCATGCTTTCGGAGAAGGGAACTGTATTTGGAAAGCTTTGTGCGAATTAACGATAGCGAGGGAACTCGATAATTTGTATTTGTTTGTGTTGATAGGGTGAAAATTCTCTGCTATAAATATCCAGCGAGAGTTTGACGGCATCAATCATTTTTTGTACATTCATGTCGTGTGCAGGGTGGTAATAAACGGCGACCTTTACCCCATTATGTATTTCTTCGGTTAGCTGATATTTGCCTGATAAAAACACAAAAAAATCATGAATCGGTGCATCCATTTTATAGTGAAAATAGTTACATCCATTTTCTTGCCATTGTTTTTGTAGGTAGCCTGATGTGATGGCGGTTTGTTCTGCACTGGTGGAAATAACCGCTTCGTAATTAATAAAGTCTGATGATTTTCCGAATGCGGCGTCATGGTATTTTGTGCTATCTTCTAATTTATTTTCCCGTTGTGCTGGCTTCATCCCGCGTTCTTTACGTTCTTTGTGACTGGTTATATGACCATTTTGTTATAACCAAAGTACGGTAGAAGCTCAAAATTATTAATAAACATACCATTGTAAACTAACGTGGTATCGTCATTTTGATCCACAAAGGGCTAAGTATAGCTTTAAAAAAATTAATGACCGCTATGAGCTTTATATGAAAAATATAAAGCTAATGCTACTAGAGCTATTGCTCCAGCATAATATAAAAGCTCTAATAGGTTTTTGGGCTCCAAAAACACTGCTTGCTCAAAAAACATAACTATAAGAATAATTAAAATAACTTTTGCTAATTTATCTTTTAAATCATCAAGGTTATTGATTGTTAAAATTTTATTGGAATTTTCTCCTTTTTCTGCTTGATCAATTTTAGAGATAAATAATTCATATAAACCAAATGCAAAAATCAGCATAATTATTCCCAGCAAAAAACCATCAACTGAACCTATAACATGAGCAAGAGTTGTAGCTTTTAGATTCATCCTTTCTACATCTGCTAATAGATGATAATTAGTTAAATGAGACAGGGTAAAATATACTTCAACCGCTGTTACATAAAATAAGCCCATTGCCATACCTAGACTAGATATAACAGCGAAAATAACTAAAAAACGACTACCCCACAATATGCCTTCAAAATACTTTTCAACCACTCCTTGTTGCTTTTCTAATTTTTGCATAACTTAATCCTTAAAATTAATAATAAAATGATATTTTGCTAATTCTAGCATGCTTTTTTACCTAAGAAACCTCTAATAGCTACAGCTCCTACACTCTACTAATTTTCTATAATTTCAATAGTAAGGTTATGATTAGTATAAATACATAAATCTGCGGCAATATTTAATGACTTTTCTACTACATCTCTTGCTGAAACTTTTGTATTTTGCATTAATGCCTGTGCGGCGGCATGGGCATAACTTCCGCCTGAACCTATAGCTATAAAATCATGTTGAGGTTCAATTACATCGCCTGTTCCAGAAATTAACAACATATTTTCGCCATCTGCTACTAGCATCATGGCTTCTAATTTTCTTAGAGCTCTGTCTGTGCGCCAGTCTTTTGCCATTTCTACCGCCGCACGCATTAGTTGTCCATTATGGGTTTGCAATTTCCCTTCAAAGCGTTCAAACAAAGTAAATGCATCTGCGGTTGCTCCTGCAAAACCAGAAATTATTTTGCCGTTATAAAGCCTTCTTACTTTGCGGGCATTACCTTTCATAACTACATGACCAAGCGTTACTTGTCCATCACCACCTATGACCATTTTGCCATCTCGTTTAGCACATAAAATAGTTGTTCCGTGAAAAGTTGGTTCGCTCATTGCCTAAAATTCCTTTACTTTTTCTTTTTTGCTCGTGGGTGAGTTTTATCGTAAACATTAGCCAAGTGCTGCAAATCTAATTTAGTATATATTTGCGTGGTAGCTAAATCAGCATGACCTAACATTTCCTGCACAGCCCTTAAATCTCCGCTAGATTCTAACACATGCGTTGCACAAGCATGGCGTAATCTATGTGGCGACATTTTGGTTGGCAAGCCTGTTTGTTGAGTTCTTTTATCTAAAGACTTTTGGACAGATCTTATCCCTAAACGACCGCCAAAACGATTTACAAATACTGCATTTTCTGCTTCTTTAGCATACTCCTCTCTAATTTTTAACCAATTATTAAGGGCTAAAAAAGCTGGTTTTCCTAGCGGGGTAAGTCGCTCTTTTTTACCTTTTCCTATAACTCGTAGCCAACCTTCACTAGTGTCATCTAACCCTGGTGATAAATCCAAACCAACCAATTCTGCAACCCTTAAGCCTCCTGAGTATAAACATTCAAAAACAGCTTGGTCACGAACATCCTGCCAAGACTTTAATGGTGCAGTTAATAATTTATTAGTTAAATCTACATCTAAGCTTTTGGGTAAAGGTTTGGGTTGTCTTGGTGCTTTTATAGATTTTGCAGGATTATTTTTTACCACCTTTTGTTCAATTAAAAACTGATAAAAACTCCGCAAAGCAGATAGCTGACGAGCAATAGTCCTTGCTGCTATCCCCTGTTGCATACGGTGAGCCACAAAAAGTTGCACCACTTCTGTTGAAATATCTTGCCAATTAGAAAAGTTATTTAAAAACTCTTTCGGCACAGTTAATTGCTGCTCAATTTCTTCTGCTAGAAATTCTCCACGGTAAAAACTAACAAAGATAAATAAATCCCGTTGATAATTCTCACGGGTATGAATAGATTTACCCTGCACTTTTAAGGTTATAAAAAATTGCTTTATTAAATCCAATGGGCTAACCTTTGTTTTACAATTTTAAAAAGGAATGCTGTAATGCAAGCGGATATTTTAACTTCAATCATCTTACCCCTATCACTATTTTTAATTATGTTCGGGCTGGGTCTTTCATTAAAGATAACCGACTTTAAAGCCATTTTAACCAAACCAAAAGCTATTTACCTAGGTTTAATTGGGCAGATGCTAATTTTACCGTTTATCGCTTTTGTGCTTGCTATTTTATTTAAATTACCCCCTGAGCTTGCAGTTGGGCTGATGATTATTGCTCTAGCTCCTGGTGGAGCTACTTCAAATATGTTCACTTATTTAGCCAAAGGTGATGTTTCTTTATCCGTTAGTTTAACTGCTATTGTTAGCATTATAACTCCATTTACCATGCCTGTTTTAGCAATTTTAAGCATGAATTATTTTATGCAAAATAGCACTGAATTTAGCATTCCTGTTCTAAAAACCATTATGCAACTATTGATAATCACCATAATACCGATTGGCTTGGGGATGTTTATTTATGCTAAGTGGGCAGTTATTGCCTCTAAACTAGAGGTATTTTTTAAATATTTTTCTATATTTTTTTTATTATTAATCATCGTGTTAATAGTATTAAAGAATAAAGATAATATGATTAGTTTCTTTATACAAGCAGGTTTAGCTACCCTAGCTCTTAATGTTTCAGTATTAGCAATTGGCTATTTACTGGCAAAAAAAGCCAAGCTAGCACATCCACAAGCTGTCTCAATCGGCTATGAAGTAGGAATACAAAACGGAACTCTAGCCCTAGTTGTTGCGGGAACATTAATTGGCAATAACGAAATGATGATTCCAGCAGTAACCTATAGTTTGATTATGTTTTTTAGCGGTGCTGGATTTGGCTGGTTGGTAAAGCGTTAAAAAATAAAACGAAAAATCTCTCAACACTTTCTTAACTCTATATTCATAATCACTAAACATAAACCCCTTTATAATAGTAAAGATTATTGTTACCATTAAATATCAATGATTATTTTTTAAATGTAGTAAGCCGTCAATTAACTCATGGAGCTTAAAATGGAACAAACAAACAAAAATTTCGCATTAAAATATGTAGTTTTATTACTAGCCATATCAACATTAATAACTAGCTGCGGAGGTAGTGATAAAAAAAGTTCTCCTGCTATTGCTGATAATACTGCCCCTACCCTTGAAGATGCTACTTTAACAGTAAAATCTGGTAACACTAAAGAATTACAATTAAGGGCTACTGATGCTGAAAATGATACCCTAACCTATTCTATTGACACTGCTCCAACACAAGGAACAGCACAAGTAGATCCATCTTCAGGCTTACTTAGCTACAATGCTACTGGCACTGATGATGGCACATATACTATTGAAGTAAAAGCTAATGATGGAGCTGCCACTGCTACAGCTAGCATAACTATCACTGTAGAAAATACTGCCCCAAAAATTAATGGTGCGGTTATATCTATGCCTACAGCAAGCCACCCTACTTACCAAACTTCTGGGTCAGACTATGATGATGATAATTTAACCTATACAATTGCTACCGCTCCTGTAGATGCAGTAAATGCTACTATTGATAGTACAGGATTAATAACCTTTACTAACTTTGCGGGTTCTGGCATCAATTACTCAAATGCTTCTCTAGTTGTACAGGTGTCTGATGGTGATAAAACCCATTCTGCAACTATAAATCTATTACCTTCGATTGATGATGTAACAGCTAATGCTAACTCATTTAAAAATATGTTCTACAAGGTAACTAACCCAGAGACCACTAATTCACAAATTGTGCATTATGACTATGATACCGAGCAACAAACAGTTATAAAAACTAATGTTATCTTAGGCTCTAATGTCTTTGTTATGAGTGGTGATAAAAACGGTGATGCCACCACTTATACTGCTAGAGAATATGGCATTTATCATGACCCTAGTGCCAATGCAGAAACAAGAACTGCTCCCGATGGAACAGGTGGAACTTTTGAATACCAATTTTATACTGATCATAAGCTAACAAGATTTTCTGCAAGTAACACAGGAACTGAAAATTTAATCTTCGAAGGATCTCCTGCCATGCTAGGTACAGACTTAGATAATGCTGGGATTAAAAAAATTGACTCTACCGTTAATCTGTTCCTAAACGAAACTGATATTAATAACTCATATGTGCAGTTAAAGGCCTATGATCAGCTGGCTGATGTGCTTAAGTCAGAAGTAGCGGAAGATATGCTTCACCTACCATTAACTGTTCGTTTATCAGATAGTGCAGTGACTCAAGGTCGGCCTTTAGCTATAGTTAAAGATGGAGCTGGACTTACAACTAGTGTGCTGGTTAATTTTATTGCCCCGCATAAAAAAGGGCAATATCCTACTGACACTGCGAAAAGAAAACGCTTGCAGTCTTGTCCTCCAGCATTATCTACTTGTACTGATGTAGCAAGTGGTGATGGTCATTTTTTCCTTTTAGCTGAAAATACTGCCCATGTTTATTTAGCCAAAGATGGTGAAAACACTATATATGCTTATGATAAATCAGCTACAACTATTGCGCCAGTTACTGGGATAAGCTACCCAGCCGTATTTGACCACCATCATCACCTAGTATCAACTTCAGGGCATGGCTCTTCTGGTTTATTATCTGATTTTACCTCACTTGGTAATATTGGACGCACCTTATCTGAAGGGGCAACTAGTTATATAGCGATCAACTATGATTTAGATACTAACACTCCCTTTGGCTCTTTCTTTAGTCGTGATTTTTATATGTATAAACATGCCCAAATATTAAAAATCACTGGTACTGCAGGAACAAAAGTTTTTGATAATGGTGATGGAATTGACCATGGCGATAACTCTGACACCAATGACACAACAATGGGTGAGCATATTTCTTTAACCGCGGTTAAAGATGGCAAGATTTTTCTTGAGCTAGCTACCAATTCTGGCAATGCTAGCTTAGGTGGAACCTGTACGCCAAATAGCTTTGGTATGAACTGTAGTGACCTACGCCAAGGTTGGTTAGACACAACTACTGGACCCTTCCCTAAAACCGATCTAGACAAACAGCTTGGTTCACTTACTGGACTAAACTATTTGCTGGCTAATCGTATACCATCTGTAGCGATAGGTGATAGTGTTTACTTTACTATTTGGGATACCACAAGTAGTAACAGTTCTTTTTCTGGTCAAAAAATTTATCACATTTATAAAATGCCTTTAAATGATATTAGCCTTGATTTACCAGCCACACCTACGGCAAACGGTCGTATGTTCTATGAAAGAACAGCCTTTCGTAGTAATGGTATTTATGAAGGAAATGTTATTCTTTGGGACGCTATAACAAGTAAAGTAACTAACGGGGATGCTAGCATTGTATTAGGGCTTGACTCTAATATTGAACAAGTTCCTGATTCTATCGTAAATGTAATGCCTAAAAGCAGTAGCAACAATGTAACAGGAATAGGTAGTATCTTTGGGGTAAAAATGTCAACTTCGCATGGTGGAACTCCTTACCTTACTGCAGGTGAGGCCTCAACCGCTAATTCTTTAAGAAAAGTTAACCATATAAAGGCTAGCTGGATTATTGATTAATTTTTAGAAAAAACCAATTAATAATGTAACCTATGTTTTTAAAAATATGGGTTATGTTTATTAAGTTTAAGCTAAATATGCAACCTCAACCAATCAGTCTTTATATATTACTATTCTGCCTATCTTTACTTATAAATACTGCTCGAGCAGCTGAGACCCACACCATAAAAAAAATTGAAATTACTCATGGCTCTCAAAATGAACGCCGTAAAAATAATGAAGCAAATTTTTATAAGCCCTACAGTAAACAAGTCATTAGCGAAAAAACTATTAAAGAGGAAAGTATCCGAGATATTGCCGAGGCAGTAAGAGATATACCTGGGGTAAGCATTACTGAAAACGGCTCTTTTAGTAAAAATATAAAAATTCGCGGTTTACAAGGGCCAAGGGTATCAACTCTAATTGATGGCATTAAACTTTCTAACCAAGGAATGACACATACTGGAGCTGGCGAAACTGGTATGCAAGATATTGCCAATGTTAAGAGTATTGAGGTTATTAAAGGAAGCCCCGCAGTTTTATTTGACCCTGGTGCCTCTGGTGGGGTAATTAATATAATTACTCATAAGGCTCCTTTAAAACAAGGGCTAGGGCTTAAGCAAAGATTTACTTATGATGAAGGTTATGATTTGAAAAAATCAACCACTATAATGGATGCAAGCAATGGAGTTGTGGGGGCAAGATTATCCTATTCTAAAACACTTTCTGAAGATTACAAAATAAAAGGAGAAGATGATAAAAAACTAGCTATATCTAGATCTAACTCTCTAAACTCTATGGCTCCAAACTTTTTACCAATCAATGACTTAGGCTATCGTTCCGAGTCTCTAAGTGCAAGAGTCAGCTCTAAAATTGGTAGTGATAGCATAGTTGATTTTGATTGGAATAACTGGACAGGCAAGGATATGTCTCTTATCCACGGGCCCTCGATTGGTGATGCAATAATCATCCAATATGACAGAATGGATAGAAATTCGCATGCTATATCCTACCGAAAAGATAACTTAGCTCTATTAAGTGACATAAATATAAAATATGCCAAACAAACCCAATTTCAAGCAATAGGCTCATCAGCAATAGGAGTACAACAAGATACTGAACAATTTAATATAATTTCTGACTTAAACTTTGATAATTTAATGCTCAAAATGGGTACTGAAGTTATCCAAGACCGAGCAAAAACTTTAATCTATTCTACTCAAGATTATTATGGGGCTTTTACTAACCTAGAATATATAGTAGCTGACTGGACTTTTTTTGGAGGAGCTAGGTTTAATCAGTGGCAAGCTAGCCAAAAATTATTTAGTGACACTAATCTATCTGTTGCCCAAAATTTAATCGGTATCTCTGGGATAACCCCTCCAAGAACTAACTCATCTCCTACCTTTGCTACTGGTATGCAATACGCAGTAAATCAAAACAATAATCTCTCATTAAATATTAACTCGACCTATCGCAACCCAACTTTACTCGAAAAATATGCCTTTGGGGCAACTTTAGGAGGTGGTATTAACATGCAACCTGAAGAAGGCAAGCATGCCGAAATATCCTGGAAATACCTAGGACCTAAACTTTCAACATCTACCAGTATCTTTTACAGCGATTTTAAAAACTATATTTGGATAAAAAATATTCGCCGCATAATCAACCAAGCGGCATTAAACGCTTGTATAGCATCAGGACAATGTAACACTGCCATTGGCGAATATGACAATAGAGAAGATGAGTTTTTTCAATCGTACATCAAATACTATAATTCAGTAAAAGTTACTAACTGGGGAATGGAATTTAATGCTCAATATTCCATTGCTCAACATGAAATTCTTATAGGGTCTAGTTTTAATGAAATAAAATCTGCTGACATATTTGTGAAATCCGCCGCTCAACCTATTAACAGCAATATTAGCTATCGTTATGAAATAAATAATAGCTGGAAACCTTGGGTAAAAATTAAAGCTCAATATGTAATTGATACCCCAAAAGTTGAGCAACATAAAGGCTTTGACCTCTATTCATTATTGAGCTTACATACAGGGTTAAAGAAAAATGGCTTTGTAGTAAGTGCGGGGGTTAGAAATATAATGGATAAAGAATATAGAGCAGCTTACAGTGGCATTAATGGCTTAGCTAGATCGTTTTTTATTAATATTGACTACGATTGGAACTCTAGGAAGCCATGAATAACCAGACCTGATGGATTTTTTGATTACGCTTAAAATCTAATGGCATAGTTTTTTCGGTTATATTTTCTATTGAATAATTAGTAAAATTTTGCACATCTAGTTTAAATTTGCGTAGGTTAGTTGAAAAAACAAGCTTGCCATTTTCAGTTAGTAGTGAAAGGGATTTATTAATTAAATCAACATAGTCTCTTTGAATATCTAGCGTACCATCCATTCTTTTGGAGGTGGAAAATGAGGGCGGGTCAAGAAAAATTACATCGTATTTTTTTGCACCAACAGCAGTTGCTTCTGTTTCTAGCCATTCAATTACATTTTCTTGTTTTAGCTGATGTTTTATTTCATCAACATTGTTGTTCATGAAGTTGTGCTTTGCCCAGTATAAATAGGTTTTTGACATGTCTAAACTTAAACTGGATTTACAGCCTTGATTGGCTGCTTGTGCTGTGGCAGTAGCTGTGTAACAAAATAGATTGAGTAGAGTTTTGCCTTGGCTTAGTTTTGCTACTAGCTGACGAACATCTCTATGATCTAAAAATAGTCCTGTATCTAGGTAGTCAGTAAAATTAACTCGTAATTTGGTTTGATTTTCTACAATTGTAAAGTAGTTTTTTTGTTCGTCTAGTTGTTCGTACTGGTCTTTGCCTTTTTGCTTGGAACGAACTTTAAATACAATCCTGTCGGCATCAACATTAAAAACACTTGGTAAAACTGAAATAGCTTCGTATAGTCGGCGTTTTGCTTTAGTTGGGTTGACTGTTTTTGGTGGTGCATATTCCGCTACTACTACCCAGCGACCAGAGTCTTGTGTTTCATAAACATCCATTGCTAGTGCGTATTCTGGAATATCTGCATTATAAACTCGATAGGCACTAATTTCATTATTTTTAACCCATGCCTTCAAACCTTTCATATTCTTTTTAATACGATTAGCAACCATTTTAGCATTATCAGTGGCTGCTAATTGTGGTTGTAATCTTTGGATTTGAGCTACTAAATCGGCAGATATTTGCATCGCTGGCTCACGATAATATTTCTCTTGGATATCTAACCTAAATAATCGACATTCCATAGTGCCATTATAAAAATCATGTGAGCGAGTAGCTTTTAAACCAATATACATGCCCAATTGGGCATGACAAGTTAGCACTGCTGCTTTCCAACCAGCAAATTCTAGTTTGAAATAATCGCCTAGTTGCATATAGGTAAGCTTTACATCTTCTAACTCACCTAGTCTTTCGCCATAAGGGGGGTTAGTTATGATTAAACCTGTTTGCCAATCTCCCCACTTTCTACCTTGTTCAATACTCATTTGCTTCACTTCGATAACATCGCTATAACCTGCATTAGCTATCGCTTGTTCGGCAATATCTAGTGAAATATGTGATAAATCTGAACCATAAATATTAGGTAAGTTTTTTAACCCTGCTCGCTCTCGC
Source organism: Hydrogenovibrio sp. UBA654 (assembly GCA_002299585.1). Taxonomy (GTDB): domain Bacteria; phylum Pseudomonadota; class Gammaproteobacteria; order Thiomicrospirales; family Thiomicrospiraceae; genus Hydrogenovibrio. Next base: position 24,205 of record DBOE01000051.1, read on the forward strand.
TCTTCTGCTTCTTTAATTAATCCTTGCCAAAGTTGTTGGTCATGGCTTAACCAACTATTCAATGCCATGCTATTTGCCTTGCCTAATCCAGGTGCTAAATCAGAGGCAATCATCACCGCTTCTATCAAAAAAGTACCTGAACCACACATGGGGTCATAAAAACCACCCCCCCCCTTAGCAATTTCTGCCCAGTTGGCTCTTAGTAAAATTGCCGCCGCAACATTTTCTTTCAGCGGTGCTCTTATCTGTTCGCCCTCCCTATAACCTCTTTGGTGCAAACTATAGCCAGTTAAATCTATACTTAAAGTCAATTTATTGCGATTAAGATGAGCATGCACTTTTAGATCTGGATAAACGGTATCAACATTTGGTCGAGTAGTAAATTTGTCTTGGAAATAATCAACAATACCATCTTTTACCATTAATGCACCATAATGACTATGGTCAATACCCATGCCTTTTCCTGAAAAACTTACCGCAAACGAACCATTTTTATTTAAATGTCTGGTCCAATCAATTTCACTTACTTTAGTTGTTAGGTCTTCTTGATTATCTAACTCAACATCTAAAATAATTAAATAAATATGATTTGCTAAACGAGACCATAGACAAGCTCGATAACCCACTTCAAGCGAACCTTCAAAAGTTGCGCCTGTCGGTTGCATTTTTACCGCTTCTGCTCCAAAAGAAATCAGCTCTTCTCTTAGTAACTCTGGCAGCCCTTGTGGCGTGGTGGCAAAAAATTGTGGCATAACAAGCTTCCAAAAAAAACATATTTTACTCCATTACTAGTAGTTACTTTTGTAAAATAGCACCATGATTAAATTATTTATTATGTTATTACTCATTTCTATTACAACTTTTAGTTTTGCTAAAGATCTAGCTAGACCCATAGATAAGCCTGAAGAGACTTTCCAACAGTGGCTGATTAGTTTCAAAAAAAAGGCTCTTGCTAAAGGTATTTCTACAAAAACTATCAACTCCGCCTTTAATGGGGTTAGTCCGAATGAAGAAATACTCGCCCTAGATAGTAGGCAAGCAGAGTTTTTTAGCACTTTTTGGCAATATTTTAATAGAGCCGTTAGCGAAATTAGGATAAAAAAAGGCCAAGAGCTATATAAAAAGCAGCTGCCTCAATTAACTAAAATAACTAAAAAATATGGAATTCCCGCAGAAATATTAGTAGCTTTTTTGGGCTTAGAAACAAATTATGGTAGCTACACAGGCAACAGACCAGTAATTGAATCCTTAGCAACTCTTGCCTATGATAAAAGACGACGCGAATTTTTTAGTGCTGAATTATTAAGTGCGTTAAAGTTAATTGACAAGGGTTATGTTAATCTTGCACAAATGAAAGGCTCATGGGCTGGTGCTATAGGACAATGTCAATTTATGCCAAGCAATTATTTACGCTATGCCATTGATGCAGACGATGATGGTAAAAAAGACCTATGGAACAGCTTACCTGATATATTAAACTCTATGGGTAATTTCTTAAAAAAACTAGGTTGGCAAAAAAATCAAGACTGGGCAGTAGAAGTAACATTACCAAGAAAATTTGACTTTAGCCTTGCTGATGGCAGAACTGAACATTCCTTAAAAGAATGGCAGAAGTTAGGCGTAGGGCTAGCAGCTAGTAAAAAAATAGCACAAAATATGCAACAGATACCTGCTAAATTAGTTTTGCCTTCTAACTACCAAGGACCCGCTTTTTTAGTTTATAAAAACTTTTTTATAATAAAAAAATGGAACAATTCAACCAAGTATGCTCTTGCTGTTGGCTATCTAGCCGATAGAATAGTCGGCCTACCCCCCCTTTCTAAAGCCCAACCGAAAGGTGATAAAGCTATCAGTCGCAAACAAATTGTTGAACTGCAACAACTATTAATTAATAAGGGATATAAACTAGGAGATGCTGACGGAGTTGCTGGCTCCCAAACTAGGCAAGCACTAAGGCAATACCAAAAACAACACTATATGCCTGCTGATGGCTACCCTTCTTATAAAATGTTGCAAATAATACGCTACAACAAGAGCTCCTAAAATAACTATATTGGGAACAAATAATAAAAACTATTACCTTATTTTTTTTTCTTGATAAAAAACTCATTATAAATTAATAATACTGCACCAATAGAAATAGCCATGTCTGCGACATTAAAAGTAGCGTAATGCCAAGTTCCGATATAAAAATCTACAAAATCAGTTACTTTTCCATACATAACTCTCTCGATTAAATTACCTATTGCCCCACTTAAAATTAAATTAATTGCCACCACGTCAAGAGTAAACTTTGGTGCTAAGGTTTTTAACCAATAGATTAATCCACCACTTACAATAAATGATAAACCTGCAAAAAACCATCTTTGCCAACCGCCCATATTTGCCAAAAAGCTAAAAGCTGCTCCTTCGTTATAAATTAAGGTCAGGTTTAAATTAGGTATTAACGGATAAGGCTGGGCAAAGACTAGATAACTATTTGCTAAATTTTTAGTTATTTGATCAACAATAATTAAAATTATTGCCAACCAAATTGTTTTTATTGCTGTTTGCGTGAATATATTCATAATTATCTGTTCTTTATTTAAAGTCCTTTAGAAGTATCTGAAATTAAGCAAAAAAACGAGTTTCTCCTTTTCCATGAATATTAGTAATGCATCGCTTACAAAGCTCTTTATCTTCAACTTGTTTGCCAACCTCATCACTATGATGCCAACATCTGGCACATTTTTCTTTTTCGGTAGCAGTCGCTAAAATATATAAGCCTTCTAATTCAGAAGAGCCAGCATTAGCAGGTTTTTCTGCTAGTGGTTTAATTATTGCCCCTGAAGTAATTAATACAAACCTTAACTCCTCTTGTAAACTAGCAAGTGCTTGATAGATTTCACCATCGGCATATAAGGTAACTTCAGCAGTGAGGGAGCCTTTAATAGTCCCTTCTTGACGAAGTATCTCTAGCTGTTTTGCTACTGCTGAACGGACTTGTATTATCTGCTGCCAGTAGTCAGAGTTCATTGGTTTTGTTTCATCTAACTCGGTTAGCTTGTCATACCATTGTGCAATAAATATAGTATCACTTCTTTGACTAGGAATTTGTTGCCAAATTTCTTCTGCAGTAAAACTTAAAATCGGAGCGATCCAACGGGTTAAGGCTTCTATTATGTGATACAAAGCACTTTGGGCTGAACGCCTAGCTAGCCCGTCTGATTTACAGGTATATTGTCTATCTTTTATTACATCTAAATAAAACGAACCTAATTCAATCGAACAAAAATGGGTTATGGATTGATAAATAGCATGGAAATTATAATCATCATAGGCAGTTATAACTTCTTGCTGAATTTTAGCCGCTTGCCCTACTACCCATTGATCTATTGGTAGCATATCTGCATAGGCAACTAGATTTTTAGTTGGCTCAAAACCATGTAAATTAGCTAATAAAAAACGGGAGGTATTACGAATACGCCGATAAGCATCAGCGGTACGGTTAATGATCTCATCTGAAACGCTCATTTCATAACGATAGTCAGCAGCAGCTATCCATAGGCGTAAAATATCTGCCCCATATTTATTAGATAAATCTTGCGGAGCAACTACATTGCCTTTTGATTTAGACATTTTTTTACCATCTTTATCTACCACAAAACCATGCGTTAGTACTTGCTTGTAAGGAACTCTATCATTAATCGCTAATGAGGTTAATAATGAAGATTGAAACCAACCTCGATGCTGATCAGAACCTTCTAAATATAAATCTGCTGGTTGGTCATAATTTTCGCGTTCTTTTAAGACCGTAAAGTGGGAAACTCCAGAGTCAAACCAAACATCTAAAATATCCGTGACCTGTTCATAGTCGTCTGCATCCGCTCCTAAAAATTGCCCAATATCTAAATCATACCAAGCATCAATAGAATTTTGCTCAACTAACTTAGCGATTTTTTCCATAAACTCTAGGGTTTGAGGGTGCATTTGACCTGTTACTTTATGGATAAAGATAGTTATTGGTACCCCCCAAAATCTTTGGCGAGAAATACACCAATCAGGGCGACCATCAATCATGCCTTCAATCCTAGATTTTCCCCAATCAGGTATCCACTGCACGGTTTTAATTGCTTGCATAGCCTTGCCTCTTAAGCCTGCTTGCTCCATACTAATAAACCATTGGGGGGTAGCTCTAAAAATAAGTGGGGTTTTAGTTCGCCAACAATGCGGATAACTGTGTATAATCATTTCGTGATGTACTAAAGAGCCTTTTTCTTTTAAAACTTCTAATACATGAGTATCAACTTTTAAAACATTTTCACCTTCAAATAACGGCGTACCAGCGACAAAATTACCACGACCATCAACAGGGCAAGATAAATCTAAGTCATATTTTTTACCGACGACAAAATCATCTGGTCCGTGACTTGGGGCAGTATGAACCGCACCTGTTCCTGCATCGGTGGTAACATGCTCACCTAAAATTAATGGCACTACCCGATCATAAAATGGGTGTTGTAATTTAACTAAATCAAATTTTTTCCCTAAGCCTGTAGCAAGCACTTTATAGTCTTCAACCTGCCATTTTTGCATCATCTGTTCTAATAAATCTTCGACAATAAAAATTCTTTCTATTCCATTTTTAGTGCTAATTTGCACCACAACATAATTTAGCTCTGGATGAATAGAAACTGCTTGGTTAGCAGGTAGGGTCCAAGGGGTTGTTGTCCAGATTACTACCGATAAATTGCCTTCTCCTTTATCAGCAATCTTGTCAAAGCCATTAAAAAATGCATCTTCGTCTTTTATTGCAAAGCGTACATCTATAGCATGTGATTTTTTATCTTCATATTCAACCTCTGCCTCTGCTAAGGCGGAATGTCCGCCCACACTCCAATAAACTGGTTTTGTGCCTTTTAGCACATGACCTTTTGCTAAAATTTTTGCTAAGGCTCTTATTTCATCTGCCTCAAATTTATAATCTTTAGTTAGATAAGGGTTTTGCCAATCAGCCATTATGCCTAGGCGTTGAAAGTCAGCCATTTGCCCATCAACTTGCTTTTGAGCATATTGGCGACATTCTTGTCTAAATTCACTAGCACCAATTTTCTGCCCAACCTTGCCTTTTTTCTTTTCGACATTAAGTTCAATTGGCAGTCCATGACAATCCCAACCTGGCACTATCGGAGCATCAAAGCCACTTAATCCTTTTGACTTTACAATCATATCTTTAAGAACTTTGTTAACCGCATGCCCAATATGGATATTACCATTGGCATAGGGTGGACCATCGTGCAATATAAACTTAGGACGACCTGCCATAGCTTTACGAACCAGCTTATATAAACCTTTACTTTGCCATTGCTCAACCTGCTTTGGCTCACGATTAGGCAAGTTACCTCGCATCGGAAAACCTGTTTGCGGTAGATTTAAGGTAGGCTTGTAGTCCTTATTGCCACTATCTTTACTCATTATTAATTAATCTCTAAATATTGTTTTGCTTGTATTACATCTAGATGAATTTGTTTTTTTAATTCATCTAGTCCATTAAATTTTTGTTCTGAGCGAATAAATTTATGTAATTCTACACCAACATGGGCTCCATAAACATCTTTGTGCCAATCAAACAAATGTACTTCTATCGCAGGTTGCACTCCATTTATAGTTGGGCGAATACCTATATTAGCAATGCCGGCAACTTTATACTCGACCAAACCTGTTACAAAAACGCTATAAACACCTTCAACTGGCATTTTGTTTCGTTTAGGATTTAAATTTAGTGTGCGAAATCCTAACTGTCTACCTAGTTTTTTGCCATGGATTACGCGGCCTTTAAATTCAAATGGACGACCTAGTAAACTTTTAACTTCTAATAAATCATACTCTGCCAAAGACTTCCTAATTCTAGTGCTACTAACTCTTTTATCGGCAACAGTAAGAGTTTTTTGGCTAATCACTTCCATACCATGCTTTTTGCCTTGCTGTTGCAAAAAAGCAAAATCTCCAGCACGGTTTTTAGCAAACCTAAAATCATCACCTATTATTAGTTTTTTAACCTTTAACTGTTTAATTAGTAGCTCATCAACAAACTCTTCTGGGGACTGCTGTGCAAAAGATTTACTAAAACGGCAAAGCAACATTTTATTAACTAAATTATATCCATTAAAATAAGCTACTTTTTCACGCAAATTCATTAGCCTAACTGGTGATTTTTCAGCATTAAAAAATTCGCTAGGAAGTGGTTCAAATAACATCACTACACTTGGTAACCCCAATCTATCCGCATCTGCCTTTAACTGTTGCAAAACTTGTTGATGCCCCAAATGTACACCGTCAAAATTCCCTATAGTCAATACACAACCTTTCGCAAGGTCTTGTTGATGGCTTTTTATATTATAAATACCGCGGATTAATTGCATAGGGGCTTTTTATAGCATTAAAGCGAAAGATTATACAGATTTTATTCTAAAACCGAAAGAGAATAACGCCCCAAAATACACTAACATAGAGCCTAATACTAAACCAACTAGCCATGCAACTCTATACCAAACATCAAAACCCAACCATTGCTGAAGGCTAGGGCTGAAATAAACTAAAAATAACACAAAAAAACCAGTCGCCAATACAATCTGCACTAATAACTTAAACCAACCAGATAAGGAAGTAAATACTTGCTGTTTTCTTAAATACCAATATAAAAGGCCAGCATTTACAAAGGCAGAAATAGAGGTCGCAGCTGCTAAACCTACATGAGCAAATGGAATGATTAAAATTAAATTCATCACCATATTAACCACCAGTGCAACTATCGCTACTTTAACTGGTGTTTTCATATCTTTTCGAGCATAAAAAGCAGGGGCTAGAATTTTTACCAAAATAAAACCAAGTAACCCAAAAGAATAAGCCATTAGACTTAAACCTGCCATATTGACATCTTGCTGATTAAATTCACCATAGAAAAAAAGAGTAATTAACAAAGGCTTGGCTAATAAAAATAAACCTAAGGTGGCAGGTATAGCCAAAACAAAAACTAAACGCAGAGCAAAATCTAAATCCTCTTGAAATCCTTGCCAATTTTTATTGGCAGCTTTTTTAGAAAGACCTGGTAAAACAACCGTCGCCAAAGCCACCCCAAAAACACCTAAGGGAAACTCCATTAATCTGTCAGAATAATATAACCACGACACAGAGCCAGTTATTAGAAAAGATGCCAAAATAGTGTCAACCAATAAATTTATTTGAGCAACTGAAACACCAAACAAAGCGGGTAACATCAGTCTTTTTACTTCACCAACCCCCTTATCATTTTTTAGACTAGGCACTGGCAATAAACCTAATCTTTTCAAAAAAGGTAGATGAAATAGAAGTTGCACCACTCCGGCAACCAACACTCCCCAAGCTAAAGCCATAATTGGCACTTCCAAATAAGGAGAGACGCCTATTGCAAAGGTTATTAACACCAAATTTAAAAATACTGGGGTAAAAGCAGGCACTGCAAATTGATTATAGGTATTCATAATAGCTGATGAAAAAGCAACTAAAGAGATCAGCAATAGATAAGGAAAAGTAATTGCCAGCATATCAGAGGCAAGTTTAAATTTTTCTGGTTGGTCAATAAAGCCTGGGGCAAAGACCATCATAATAAAACCAGAACCAAATATGCCCAGAGCGGTTATGATAATTAGAATGCCGGCAAGGCGGAAGACAATAGCGTCAATTAACTTTTGAACTGCTTGCTTACCACCGTTTTCTTTAGCTTCTGCTAATACAGGTACAAAGGCTTGTGAAAATGCGCCTTCGGCAAACAATCTTCTAAAAAAATTGGGTATTTTAAAGGCTACAAAAAAAGCATCTGCCCCATCAGAGGCACCAAAATATCGAGCGATAACCATATCACGCACAAAGCCTAATATGCGAGAAATCATGGTCATACTGCCAGTAGTGGCAGTTGCTGTTAGTATTTTTTTCAAAAAATAGCTCCTATAACTTCATAATCACATAATTTGCATAATTTGGGGACAGACCCCAAATAGGTTTAGTTATTGATTTTACTCAAAAATACTTGGTTTGGGGTCTGTCCCCATTTACTTGTTCTGTTGATTTAGTAGGCATAAAAAAACCGAGCCAAGCTCGGTTTTTTATTTTAAAACTTTTTAGTTAAAAAATTTAAAGAGCTTTAATTTTGGTATTTAAGCGAGACTTAGTACGAGCTGCTTTATTTTTTTCAATCATACCCTTACGAGCCATACCATCTAAACTAGCTTGTGCCACACGAAATGCAGAGTTTGCAGCATCTTTATCACCAGCTTCAATTGCTAATTTTACTTTTTTAACTCTAGTACGCATTGCTGCACGCAGGTCATTATTATGCACACGATGTTTCTCAGATTGACGGGCTCTTTTAGTAGCTTGAGTTGTGTTTGCCATTTTACTTCTCCAAAATTTATTTTATTTTCAATACTTTACATCGATACGCATCGAATAAGATATTTTTAATAAAGGGCTAAATCTTTAAAAAACATCTAAATGTTTGAAAGGATTGCGAGATTATCCATACTTACTAGTCTATTGTCAATTTAAGTTTTAAATAATCCTGATTTTATTTCTGAAAAACCACCAGTTAAATAGTCTGGATTAGTTATACCAAAGATTTTATATAGCGTTGCCGCTACGCTATAAGGTTCAAACTGATAAGAAGTCTCTGTTGGCTTTAAATATAACCTATTAATTTGACCAGACTCTGTCAATTGTGTTTCACCAACCACTCCAACATGGTTGAAATAATTACCTCCACATAAGGTATATAAGTTTTGTAAATTACCATGATCCCAACCTAACGCACTGTTTAAATTGACATTACGGCCAAACTCTCCCCAAACCATAATACCTATTGAATCTTGTTTATTCTCTGCTTTAATATGTGCCACCGCACTTTCTAAAGATGCAAATAAGTCTTGCATTCTATTAGTATAATCCCTTGCCTCATTATGATCATCCCAACTACCAAGACCTGAACTACCAAGTGAAATTATTTTAGTATCAGCATTATGAGACATAATTTTTATGGCATTTTCTAGGCGTTTAGCAAAATTATTTTCTGGATAGCTTACAGAATCTGGTGTTTGTTGAGCTTTAATATCCTCAATAAAAGAATCAAGGCTAGATCTTTTTTTAAAATTTTCTTGAATTTTACCCGATTTATTTGTGTTTTCTGCAAGTTGATCCATCGCTAAATCCAACTCTGCTCTATTATCTTGATAATTGCCTATTGCTAGCTCCTGACTTGTGTAATAAAACCAACGATCTGCTCCGTTTCTTTTATAAGGATTAGATAATCTTGAGCTTAAAGCTACTGGGTTTAAAAAAGGCTCTAAATTAAAATTTGGGGTTGAAAAAAACTCTGATTCACCTTCCATAGTTAAAAAGGGTAATTGAGTATTTTGATTTATTACTCCATTACTAGATAGAGTATTCGCAATTGCAGAAAAAATACCTGCAGTATCAGAATCTCCATTTATTCCTCGTTGATTTTGTGAAACACAACGACCATGTGAGCGATTACCTTCATCATCTCTTAGTTGACTAAAACAGGTACGAAACACATTTAAATCACCACTAGTTAACAGGCTTTCCATACTTGTACCTCCTGCTTCTTGCCAAAATCCATTGCTTGTTGGAGTAATGCCTCTAAAATAATTATCATAATTACTTTGTGAAGCTTGCTTAATCTGATTAATATTAGTTAAGTTGCCTGCTAATTCAGAAGCTCCACCATATAAAAAAACCATAATTACTTGGGCATTGTTCTGATTAAACTTATCTTGAGAAAAATTAACTTGAGAAAAATCTATACTAGAGTCCCCCATAGCATTTTTTGATAGACCAGTTGCTAAAGCAGTACTACTTAGGGTCGCCGCTCTTCTTAAAAAATCTCTTCTTTTCATGATGACACCTTCTTAAAACGATAAGTTTCCGTTAATCTTGATAAATACTCAAAAATTGTTATTGTGGCATCTCTTCTTTCGCTATAATTTTCATGCTCTCTAAATAACCTAAACCTTATTACATAATTATTATCTATAGTTAAAAAATGTCCTCTAAAAAGAGCCATTTCTTCATTTGTTGGTGGGCGAGCAATAGTAGAAATAAAGATATGATTTACCAACCTTTCTACCATTTTTTTATGCTCATCAGCAGCAATTCCGGCAAATATTTCATTAGGAATTAATAAATCTCTATCCCAACCCCAACCCCACCTAGAATTGTAGCTAGCACGAATCAGCAAATTTTCTCTAACAAACTTATGGTAATTGCTAAAGGATTGCGTATCTAGTGGAACCTCACTGAACTTGCCTAGTTTATATTTCATAGAAGCTTGGTTCATTGTAGTTAGTGAGCGTGATAAGTGAGAAAAAAAACTTTTTTTATGTTTAAAATGAGTGTTCTTAATTAAAGAAAAAAATACTTCTTCGATACTTTTAGGCTTATCTGAATTTAATAAAAACTCTTTAGAAAATACAATTTGCAATAGAATATCTTGCCAAGTATTTGGGTTGCTTGCTACTATTTGATCAATAATAGCTTGTTTTTGTTGTTGAGTAAAAGTGGAAAAATAAACCTCTACTAACCTACGGGTAATCCCTTTAATAAAACCCGTTGATTTAACTAATTCACTATAAAAGTCATCACCATTATATACAGTAGTATTAAACAGAGATAAGGGTTCAACATTCTCATTTAAGCCGATAACTAAAGTATCATGATCTCTATCTAGGCTCCAGTTCTGTAAAGCTTTACCAGCTATAGGAACTTTATTATCATCAAAATCAAATAAATATATTTCCATCATTTCACGCCCATTATCCTCCGGGCTGCGAAACCTGCGCCAATTATCATCCGAAATCATATGTAAATAGGTTGAATAATAAACCGTTGCATCTTTACGCATATCTCGCACTAATCGATTATAAACTCTATCAATATTAGGTGAGTGTGAAGAGGTTAGCTCATGGGCAGGTGAAAACATAATATTAGAGGTTAAAACATATGAAATCCAAAAATTTAAATAAGACTTATCTAAGTGTTCTAATAGATAAAACCTTGCCAAAATTTTACTAGTTTCTTGCGTGCCATCTGGATAATTAGAAAAATTAAATTCCTCGTCATCATCTCCTGAATCATTTAAGCGGTTTTCTATTACTGCTAAATTATTTTTTTGCTCACTCAAGCCTTTTTTTATGCTCGAGATAAATTTTCTGCTATAGATTAAATTGTCTAGCTGTTTTTTTGGCATGCCAAAATAAAGAGCGGCAAGCAATTTATCGGCAACTAAGCGCTGATTAGCTGTAGAAAGATTATTAAATGAACTATCGTCCATTATGGCAAGATTATAATTTTCAAAAGGAAGGTTTTTAGAATAAAGATAAAAACCTTTATGTTGATACGAATAAGCTGGAGATTGCTCATCTGTTGATAAACCCTTAGGCGACTCTGCTACGCTACATGAAGCAAGAAAAAAAGGTATAAAAACTAAAAATACTAAAAAAATTTTGACCATAATGTTTTATTCTTATAAATAAAAAAATACAATCCTAACATCTTTTACTCTCGGTGATAAGGATGTTTTTGCAAAACTGACCAAGACCTATATAATTGTTCTGCAACAATAATCCTAACCATTGAGTGGGGTAGGGTTAGTTTTGATAAGCCCCACGCCCACTCTGCTTTTTGTAATAGGCTTGTATGCAAACCATCAGGCCCGCCAACAATTAAAGCTATATCTTGCCCGCTTGCTAACCAATCTGCTAATTTTTTGGCAAGTTGCAAGCTTGTTGTTTGTTGACCCTGTTCATCTAATACTATTATTTTTGCCCTTTTAGGAATAGTATTTTCAATTCGTTTGAGTTCATTTTGTTGATACTTGGCAACTGAGCCAGTTTTACCGCGAGTTGCCATTGCTAATTCTACTAACTTTATAGAACAGGACTTTGGTAATCGTTTTGCATATTCTGTGTAACCATTCTGTACCCATTTTGGCATTTTTTGACCTATTACAATAAAGTGGATGACCATTGCTAGAGACTAGTTTCTTTCTGGCTCAAAAGACCATAACTTTTCAAGCTGATACTTGGCTCTTGACCCTTCAGTCATAACATGTACCACAGCTACTCCTAAGTCAATTAATACCCACTCAGGATCTTGCGAGCTTTCTACTCCTAACGGAGGTTCTCCAGCATCTTTAAAAGCTTTTACTATAAAATTTCCTGTTGATTTTACATGGGTAGTTGAAGTACCAGTAGCTACTATCATCCTATCGGTAAAAGAGCATTTGTTGGTCACATCTAATACCTGTATATCAAGTGCTTTACTATCTTCTAAGCTTTTTACTACTATTTTTTCTACTTGTTTTATTTCCATTAATTTATTCCATATAAATTATTATTTTTAATATATTCTACTACCGATGCAGGCATTAGATAATCTACCGCTTGATTATTTTGTAAAAACCCTCTAAGAGCAGTAGCACTTAAATCTAATTGAGTAACTGATAATTCAATTATTTGCCCTGCTTGTTGGGTTAACTTTTCTGCTCTATATTTATCCAAAATTTCTGCTACATTATTACCATAATCACTCATACAACCAGGTCGTCGCATAATAACGATATTCGCTAATTGTAAAATCTCCTGCCATTTGTGCCAGGCATTAAATTTAGCAAAAGCATCTGTTCCCATCATCAAGACTAGGATTGTATCGCTATTATTTTTTTTGAGATCTGCTAGGGTAGCAACCATATAAGATTCGCCTTCTCTATCAGCTTCTATGGTATCTAGCACAAATTTAGGTTGCCTTTTAATCGCTAAACGCACCATTTCACAACGATGTACAGCAGATACTTCAGGGCAATCTTTATGTACTGGTTGAAAAGAGGGAATAAATTTAACTTCATCCAAGTTCAAGTGCATTAGGACTTCTAAAGCGGACCTTAAATGCCCAAAGTGAATTGGGTCAAAAGTACCGCCGTTAATACCAATTAATCGCTTTATTGCCAAGTTTATTAATCCCTTATTTGCCCTTCACCTAATACTATGTATTTTTGTGAAGTAAGACCATTTAATCCTACCGGACCTCTGGCATGTATTTTATCGGTACTAATTCCAATTTCAGCACCTAACCCATATTCAAAACCATCGGCAAACCTAGTTGATGCATTGACCATAACAGAGCTAGAATCTACTAAGGCTAAAAATTTACGAGCAGTAGTAAAGTTTTCGGTAATAATTGCTTCGGTATGTCTTGAGCTAAAAGTTTCAATATGTTCCATCGCTTGATTAACATCACTAACTACTTTGATTGACAAAATTGGTGCTAAATATTCAGTTGCCCAGTCCTGTTCAGTGGCTTTATTTGCATTAATTATGGCACAGGTTTGTTGGCAACCACGAAGTTCTACTCCTGCATCAGCATACATTTTTGCTAATTCTGGCAAGATTTCTTTAGCTCTTGATTTGGCAATTAGCAAGGTTTCCATAGCATTACAAACTCCATAACGATGAGTTTTAGAATTAAAAGCCACCTTAATAGCTTTCTTAGCATCTGCTTGATCATCAATGTATACATGGCAAATACCATCAAGATGTTTAATAACTGGCACTTTTGCCTCATCACTAATTCGTGAAGTTAAGCTCTTGCCTCCACGAGGGATAATTACATCAACAAAATCAGTCATCGTAATTAACTCACCTACCGCAGCTCTATCGGTTGTTGGTACAACTTGTACTGCTGTTTCAGGCAAACCAGTTTGTTTTAGTGCTTTTTGAATACATTTTGCGAGAGCTTTATTGGAATGAATTGCTTCAGACCCCCCCCTTAAAATAGTGGCATTGCCTGATTTTAAGCATAAGGCAGCGGCATCTATGGTTACATTAGGACGAGATTCATAGATAATACCCACCACTCCTAAAGGTACCCGCATTTGCCCTAATTGAATGCCCGATGGCAAGTATTTCATAGCAGTTATTTCGCCAACAGGGTCAGCAAGAGTGGCTATTTGCCTTAGTCCTTCTGCCATACCACCAATCACTTTTTGGGTTAGGGAAAGTCTATCTATCATCGCTGAACTAAGTCCATTTTTGCGTCCATTTGCTAGGTCTTTTTGATTTTCTGTTTTTAACATTTTTGCATTGTTAAGCAGTTCATCAGCAATAAGATTTAATGCAGTATTTTTTTGTGCAGTCGTTGCCGCTAATAGTTTTCTTGAGGCTTTACTTGCTTGTTGCCCAAGATTTTGCATCATTTGTTGTATTTCACTCATCTATTTCTACCCCTAGCTATTTTAAAAACTAAATCTGTTATGCCAAGCCAAGCATCGTTTTTTCCGTACCCTTGTGCTTGACGAATGCCTTTTATATTCAAGTCTATTGCTAAAGCAATGCTTAACAATGACTGTAAATAGGCTAAACCATGCCGATTTAAAACGGCTCTATACTCTGCCTGCCTAGATTGCCAAATTCTTAATTGTTTAAACACTTGCTCCAAAGGCTGGGTTTGTTGTAATTGGCTAAGATTAATTAACTCACGCAATTCTTTAGAGAGCAACCATAAAATTACTGGTTGCTCTAAACCAGATTGTTTTAATCTATTTAATATTTGTAAAGAATATTCAACTTTGCCGTTTAGCATAGCATTACTTAGAGCAAATAATTGGTAATGAGCTTGATCAACTACGCTTTCATTAATATGCTGGGCATTTAAAGTTTGCCCTTTAAATAATAAACTAAGTTTTTCCAGCTCTTGGTTTGCTGCCAATAAATTGCCCTCTACCCTTTGGGATAATAACAAGGCTGCCTCTGGCTCTAAACTTAAACCCAAATCTTGAGCCTTAGTTTGACACCAAGTAATTAAGTTTTGCCCTTCAATAATTCTAGATTGTATAACTAATCCACCAGTTTCTATAGCTTGAAACCATTTAGATTTAGTTTGTTTGAACTCTATTTTCTCACAAATAATAACTATACAAATTTCAGGAAATGTTCCATGCACTATTTTTAACCAATTCTGAATAAAAGCCCCCCCTTGTCTGCCAAATTTAGCTGTTGGAGCATGCAATTCAATAATTCTTCTATCGGCAAACAAATTTCCTGTGGCAGTTTCTTGTTGTAGTTCTTGCCAATTAAAATTACCATCAACCTCAAAACTATCTCGTTGTAAGTAATCATTGTTTTTTAATTGCAAGCGTAACCCATCTAGTGCTAACTGTACATATAAAGGCTCTTCACCATGGATAAGAATAAGTGGCTTAATTACAAAATTAGAGCTTGTTGATAGTTGCTTTATAAAAGCCGTAGCATTAATCATTTTAACGAATTAAGAGAGTAGTTAATTCTAGTTACAATTTGTAAAGCAATCTCTATCGACATTTGTCTTTTAAGGCGATTTAATTCTCTTGATGATGACTGTAATACAAGATTATCAACAGTTCTATTTTTAAAAACAACCACGGTTGTTCGCAAAACTTGCTGTTGTGTTGATGGCTTATTAACCACAATATCTTGCGACATTTTCAAAAGCTCTGAAGAGGCTGCTCCTTGACCTGTACGCTGAGTAACAAAAGAATTAAAATTGGTAGCCTGACTAAACACAATTTCTATCTCCGCATCACTAACATCATCAACAACTATTACTCCACTACCTACAAACTGTCGCTGCAATGCCCTTTTAATACCTAAACCAATTAGGTCAATATTTACTAGCTTCACTGTTTTATAAGCTATTTGTTCATTTTGTGCTAAACCCTTTAAATGAAACCCGCAAGCACTAATAAATACACTTAAAAATAATGCCAAAAAAACTAAAATATAAATTTTAGGGGGGGGTAAATACATCTTAAATTAACCTTTCACTACTAAATTAACTAAACGAGCTGGCACTACAATTTCTTTTATTATTTGCCTACCTTCTATAAACTTAAGCGTATTTTTATCAGCTTTTACTATAGCTAAAATAGTTTCTTTATCGGCATTAACTGCAACTTCTACCTTGCTTCTAAGTTTACCATTTACCTGTACCATAATTTCTATTTCATCTTTAACTAATGCCTGTTGATCAACACTAGGCCAAGCTACATCAATAACCAAACCTTTGCCACCTAAGTCCTGCCAAAGCTGTTGCGATATATGTGGTGCCATGGGTGAAAGCAATAATACTAGTTTTTCTAGGGCTTCTTGTAACACACTTCTGCCTAAGGCTGAATTATCGACAAACGTAGACAACTCATTAACCAGTTCCATCGCTGCCGCAATTGCAGTATTAAAATGCATTCTGCGTCCCATATCATCAGTTATTTTTTGAATAGTCGCATGTAATTTCAGTCTTAATTCTTTTTGGCTTTTATCTAAGCCATCATTACTAGTACAGGCGGATACAGTACCTGTTTCCAGATAAGATTGTACCAAACGCCATACTCGGTTTAAAAAACGAGAAGCACCCTCAACCGCTGAATCAGACCATTCTAAAGTTTGCTCGGGGGGGGCTGCAAACATAATATATAAACGCAAGGTATCTGCACCATACTTTTCGACTAGGTATTGTGGGTCTATTCCATTATTTTTAGATTTAGACATTTTAATAACGCCACCATATTCAACGCTAGAACCATCTGCCTTTAAAATACCAGAAGATACCCCCCCCCTCTGATCAGTTATTGCATCAACTTCTAAAGGTGAAAACCAAACTTTCTTACCTGAACTATCTTGTTGATACCAACTAGCTGCCAACACCATGCCTTGAGTAAGGAGATTTTTAAAAGGTTCATCAGTTGCTAATAAACCTTCATCACGCATTAATTTATGGAAAAATCTTGCATATAATAGATGTAAAATCGCATGTTCAATGCCTCCAATATACTGATCAACAGGCAGCCAATAATCAGCTCTTTTATCAAGCATAGCCTGGCTATTGTCTTTAGAAGTGTAACGAGCGTGATACCAAGAAGACTCAAAAAAAGTATCGAAAGTATCGGTTTCACGAGTTGCACTAGCACCACATTTTGGGCAAACACAATTTCTAAAACTTTCTAACTCTGGGTCTATCGCTAGTGGCGAACCTGCACCTGTTGGCACTACATTTTCAGGCAACTTAACTGGCAAGTCTGCTTCTGGCACTGGTTGCGTACCACAATCATCACAATAAATAACTGGTATAGGGCAACCCCAATAGCGTTGGCGAGAAATACCCCAATCCCTTAAGCGATAATTAGTTTGTTTTTCACCTAGCTGTAAATCCCCCAAAACTTTTGCCATTTCATGCAAGGCTTGTTTTGATTTTAAACCATCAAATTGCCCAGAATTATAAAGAAAACCCTTCTCCACAAAAGCCTGCCCAGAAACATCAGAACTCTGCTCACCTTTAGCATGAATAACCGTTTTAATAGCTAAGTTATATTTTTTAGCAAACTCATAATCGCGCTGGTCATGGGCTGGTACTGCCATAACCGCACCTGTTCCATAACCCATTAATACAAAATTTGCAGCCCATACTGGAACTATCTCGCCAGTTAAAGGGTGAGTTACTTTAAGACCAGTATCCACCCCCTTTTTTTCCATGGTTTCTATATCTGCTTGAGCAGTAGAAACATGTGAACACTCTTCAATAAAACCTTTTAATTGCGAATTGTTTTTTGCCGCTTGTAATGCCCAAGGATGCTCTGCGGCTATTGCCACATAAGTAACCCCCATTAGAGTATCTGGGCGAGTTGTATAAACTTTTAAGTTTTCAGTATCCGCATCTATACCAGATTCAACGATAAACTGGATTTCTAAACCAGTAGATTTACCTATCCAGTTTTTTTGCATAGTTTTAACTTGTTCTGGCCAATTATCTAACTGCTCTAAACCTGTTAATAATTCCTCTGCATAATCAGTAATGCGTAAAAACCACTGATTAATTTCTTTGCGTTCTACCACTACACCAGAACGCCAGCCTTTGCCATCAATTACTTGTTCATTTGCCAAAACAGTTTTATCAACTGGATCCCAATTTACCACCGATAATTTGCGATATACCAAGCCTTTTTTTAACAACTGCGTAAATAACCACTGTTCCCAACGATAATACTCAGGATGACAAGTTGCTATTTCTCTTGACCAATCAACGGCTAAACCTAAAGATTTAAGCTGTTGACGCATATAATCAATGTTTTCATAGGTCCATTTAGCAGGGGCTACACCATTTTGCATCGCCGCATTTTCCGCAGGTAAACCAAAGGCATCCCAACCCATAGGTTGCAATACATTCTTACCCTGCATGCGTTGAAAACGCGAAACCACATCACCAAGAGTATAGTTACGCACATGCCCCATATGTAATTTACCGCTTGGGTAGGGAAACATTGACAAACAATAAAACTTTTCTTTTTCGCCATCTTCTTTGACTTCAAAAACCTTATCTTCTTCCCAAGTTTTTTGAACTGTTTGTTCAATTTTTTTAGGCTGATAATCATTAAAAGTTGCTATTTGGTTCTCTTCAATCATGGACTTATTTCTTTGACAATAATATAATAGATGATTATAACTTAATCAGAGAGTCCTTAAAGAAGATAAAATCATGAAGCAAAATAAACTACTCGATGCATATAAACATTTATTTAAAACTGCCAAAGAAACTATACTTAAAACAGAGTCTAAGTCTTGGAGGTTGCTTGGCGAAATAATTAATAATGCTGAAGAAAAACACAGCTTACTAGTCGAGCTTAGCAAAGAACAACTAGAAAAAGTAAAAGAGGATTTACAAGATGATATAAAACAAGTTTCCGAACACCTTAATGACATTGAACAAGGTGTAGATGAATTTATTAGTATGGACGGGGCAATTTTGGAAGATATCTTACTAAAAAAATGTACTCAGCTAGCTGACCCTACCCAGCTAACTATTTTAAGAATAAGAATGTTAGCCGCTATGGAAGATTAACAGCTTAAAATCAGCTTTTATATTTGCGCCAACTAATAAAGATTAACGACAAAATCAAAAATACCCAAAGAGGATTATTTTGCCACTTAACAAATGGTGTCTCTCCAGAATAGGGTTGGATTTTTGTTCTTAATACCCCTGTTTCATAGGCGGGCAATTGATCTATTATTACCCCATCTACTCCAACTATAAAGGTAAAGCCCGTATTAGTGCTTCTAGCTATTTGCCTACCTAACTCTAAAGCTCTCATTTGCGTTTCTTGCCTTAATTGATATGGCTCTAAAGTATGAGCAAACCAAGCATCGTTACTGACCGTCACTAAATAGTCAGTTATAGCAATGTTTTTAGTTAATTCTGCCCCAAAATATATCTCATAACAAATAGAAAGCCCGACCTTTTTGTCTGCTAATTCCATTGGTAACTGTTCTTGTTTGCCTGCACTAAACTCAGAAAATGGAATATTAAATAGTGAACTCAAATACTTAAACACACCAGCAAAAGGAAAAAACTCACTAAAAGGCACTAGGTGAGACTTTTTATAAACTAAATTTGTATCCTTAGCATTAACCAACGCATTATAGTAATTACCTGTTTTTTTATTTTTTACCACAGCGCCCATAATAATATCTTTTTCTAATAACTTGGCATCCTTTAAAAAGTTCTTTAACACGCCTTTTTCTACCTGATAAAAATACGCGGGGATAGAAGTTTCAGACCAAACAATAAGCTCAGCATCAATGCTTTTCTTGCTCAGATCTATATAGGTTTTTAAAGTGGGCATAAGCTGCTTACGCAGCCATTTCCTATCCTGGCTAATATTAGCTTGCACTAATGCTATATCAACATCTAAGCCATTTTTTTCAACCCATACAACATTCTTTAAACTAGAGCCACTAATCCAAATAGTAAATACCAAAAAACTAGGCACTAATAAATTTTTGGTTAACAACATAAACAATAATAAACCAGCAGTAAACGCAACTGCTAAGCTCATGCCCAAAATACCAAATACAGGAGCAAAGCCGTCTAACCAAGTAAATAAATGGGTATTACCTATTAATAAAAAAGGAAAACCTCCAAATAAACTAGCCCGAATTAATTCAAATAATACCCAAACAACAGGCATAATAAAAACTACACTAAAACCTATTTTTTTAGGATTATAAAAATAACCAACCAACCAACCAGCTACCATAAAATATGCCGAAAGAGCTAAAATAAAAATAAAAGTAGCTAGCAAAGAAAGCCATAAAGACATGCCTGAATAGACATACATACTAGAAAGTAACCAACTAACCCCCACCCCAAAAAAACCCAAACCAAACCACAAACCAACCCGCATATAATCAAGCTGTGAAGAAGATTTATGCCATAACCAAAATATTCCCATTAAAGAAACTAAAATTATTGGTGCCACGCCAACTGGGGCATAAGCCAAAATTGCTAAGCCACCTAATAAAAATGCATACAGAGCAAATTTATTAGGCAAAAATAAACTAAGTATTTTTTTCATTTTCAATATTATTTTTACACTTGTCGTTACAGGTAACTAAAAAACCTTCAACCTTACGAGCATCAGCTTTATAGACCTGAACATTTAACCCTGCTAAAGAAAATCTTTCATCTTGTCTAGGAATTCTACCCAGCTCTTTTAAAACCAAACCACCAATAGTTTCAATTTTTTCATCTTGTAAATTACTAGCAAAAAACTTATTAAATTCCATCATCGAAGTTGTTGCATCTACTAAAAAATCTCCAGAAACATGTTTTTGGATATTATTTTCTATTTCATCATGCTCATCTTCAATTTCGCCAACAATCTGCTCTAAAACATCTTCAATAGTTACAATACCTGCAAACTCGCCATATTCATCAACCACCAAAGCTATATGGCTACGAATTTTTTTAAAGTCTCTTAATAATACATTTAAGCGTTTACTTTCTGAAACCATCTCTGGATTACGGTATAATTTTTTTAAATCATCGTGGTTATTTAACTGTTGTTTTGCAACAGCTTTTAAAACATCTTTAGCCAGCAAAACCCCCACTATCTCATCACTAGCAGAAAACACTGGATACCTTGAGTGAGAGGTTTCTAGCATAAATTCTAGAATTTTATCTAAAGGCTTTTTTTCATCAATATATGCCACCTGTACGCGAGGAATCATCACATCTCTAACTTTTGACTCGGCAACCTCTAAAACACCTTTTAACATTAACAAAGTATCTGTCTCAATTAAATCTTGTATTTTAGCCTCTTCAAGCAAACTTTCTAAATCTTCTATTGTTTCTGGTTCTTTTGCAAAAATCTTAGCTATTTTTTCAAGCCAAGTTAAGCTATCATTCTCATCATTCATAAGGAGACAATATTCCCATTTTTTTTAAAATTATAATTTCTAAATTTTCCATTTTTAATGCTTCTGCATCTAGCAGATGATCATAACCATAAAGATGCAAGCAACCATGAACAAACATGTGCATCCAATGATGCTCTAATTTTTTACCCTGCTCTTTGGCTTCATCAGTTACCACTTGAGCACAAATAACTATATCACCAAGATAATTACCCACCCCCCCTGGAGGAGGCTCAAACACAAATGATAGAACATTAGTCGCATAATTTTTTTGCCTAAAATCAGTATTTAATTGTTTTATTTCAGTTTCTTCTACTATTCTAAGCGTTAATTCTATTGCAGATTTTTCTTGTAATACCACTAAAATTATTGCCAGCCAATCATTAAACTGCTGAGCAGTCGGCACAATTAATTTATTATCTTGACACAAAGTATTTTGATAATCAACCAGCATTTTTTTTATCAAACTTATTATAGGCACCAACTATTTTTTGTACTAATTGATGGCGAACTACATCTTTAGTTTCAAAAAAACTAAAACTAATTTTATCTACCTCAGATAATACTTCAATCGCATTTTTTAAACCAGATTGTTGGTTTTTAGGCAAATCACATTGAGTTATATCGCCAGTAATAACCGCTTTAGAGGCAAAGCCCATTCTGGTTAAAAACATCTTCATTTGTTCAGGGCTAGTATTTTGAGCCTCATCCAAAATAATAAACGATTCATTTAGAGTACGCCCACGCATAAATGCTAAGGGTGCTATTTCAATTACATGGCGCTCGATTAACCTCTCTACATACTCAAAACCCAGCATTTCAAATAAAGCGTCAAATAAAGGGCGTAAATAGGGGTCCACTTTTTGGCTTAAATCACCAGGTAAAAAACCTAATTTTTCGCCAGCTTCAACCGCAGGTCTGGTTAAAATAATTCGCCGTACCTGTTCATTTTCTAAAGCCTCAACGGCTGCTGCTACTGCCAAATAAGTCTTACCCGTGCCAGCAGGGCCTATCCCAAAGTTTACATCATATTTTCTAATTGACTTAACATAACTAGTTTGATTAAAATTACCAGTTTTTAGTGATTTTTTTCTTAATTTCAAATACACCGAGTCATCTTTTTCTAACAAGGTTTTATCAAAATTAATAGCCTGTAAAGCAAGGTAAATTTTTTGTGGCTCAAGAGTTTCTTGTAAAGACGTGGCATATAAATCACGCAAAAACTGCTCCACTTTTACTAATTTATCTGCCAAACCAGTAATAGTAAAGTTAAAACCTAAATGGTTTATAACTACCCCTAAACTCGACTCCACCTGCTGAAGATGTTCAGAATGCCAGCCACAAAGGTTAAGTAAAGAATCATTGTTTTCAGGAGAGAGATTAAAAGAAATAGTTTCTGCGTTTTTCAAATTCAGTTCACAAAGCAATATATTGTGTATTAGAATATTTATGTGCTTCAGGAGTTGCAACCAAAGCACCTTTTAACGAATTTTTATAAGCCTCAACTACCTCAACATCAACAAACTGACCAATTAACTGTGCAGAACCAGCAAAATTAACTACCCGATTATTTTCGGTTCTTCCAGTTAAATCATCTACTGATTTTTTAGACAGGCTCTCCACCAGTACGCGCTGGATAGAACCCTCCATAGACTTACTTACCTGCGCAGTCTGTTCATTAAGCATCTCTTGTAAGGCTTGCAAACGGCGTTTTTTCATGGACAGCTCAACATCATCGGGAAATTCCGCGGCAGGAGTGCCAGGTCGTGGGCTATAGATAAAGCTAAACGAACGATCATAATTAAGCTCTTTAACTAAAGCTAAAGTCTGCTTGAACTGATCACAAGTCTCACCTGGAAAACCAATAATAAAATCGCCAGATAAGGTTAGCTCTGGGCGAATTTTTCTTATTTTACGAATAGTGGACTTATACTCTAATACCATATGCCCACGGCGCATCATTGCTAATACTTGGTCTGAACCAGTTTGAATAGGTAGGTGCAAATGAGAAACTAATTCTGGTACTTCTCCATAGCAATCAATTAAGCTTTGGCTCATTTCATTAGGGTGAGAAGTGGTATAACGAATTCTATCAATACCATCAACTGCTCTAGCTGCATGAATTAACAGGGCTAAATCAGCAATATCGCCATCATCCATTAAGCCTTGATAAGCGTTAACATTTTGCCCTAATAGATTTACTTCACGCACCCCTTGGCTGGCAAGGATTGTAATTTCTGCTATTACATCAGCAAATGGGCGGCTAAATTCTTCACCCCTAGTATAGGGTACTACACAAAAAGTGCAATATTTAGAACAACCCTCCATCACTGACACAAAAGCCGACACCCCATTAGATTCTGGAGCAGCTAAATTATCAAATTTTTCAATTTCTGGAAAGGAAATATCAATAATGGCTTTTTTCTTAATTTTTTTATTTTCAAGGTTTTTAGCACGCAAATCTAATGACTGTTTAATCATCGCTGGCAATCTATGTAAGGTTTGTGGCCCAAAAATAACATCAACTATTGGAGCTCTTTGGCGAATAACCTTGCCTTCTTGTGAAGCCACACAACCACCAACCGCAATAATACGGTTCGGTTTAGCAGCTTTCCATTTTTGCCAACGCCCTAGTTCATCAAACACTTTTTCTTGGGCTTTTTCACGCACCGAACAGGTGTTTAAAATTAACATATCAGCTGCATCTGCACTATCAACCAATTTTAAACCATAGGTTGTTGCTAATAATTTTGCCATACGTTCAGAATCATATTCATTCATCTGACAACCATAGGTTTTAATAAATAAACCACCAGTAAATGGTGTTTTATGAACTTGTATAACAGACATTAACTAACCCAAAAAAACACAATAAAAAATAAGAAGATAATTTTACCACAATTAAATTTTAAACCAAAAAAAAAGCCCCATTATAATGGGGCTTGCTGCTAGGCTATTAAATTAAAAAGTTTAAGTATTATTTATTATATTTTTAATCAACTTTACATGTCAAAACATACATTATAATGTCCACCAATAGCATAAGCGACACCCGCACCCGTACCCGCACCCGCAGCGATACCCGTATATTGAGAAGCACGAACAGAACCTGATGTTCCAATTCCATCATCATTTTGCCTATCAATAGCTATAGCATGCTCATAGGCTAAATTACCAAAACAAACATTAAGCCCCGTGAAGCCAAGAGCCGCATTTTGCACTCCCACTACCCCCCCCAAAGGATGGACTGGACCAGAATTATCGGCACTACCCCCCTTAAGCAGTCCTGAAGCTCTTAAATGCTTAAAGAAAAGCCTACTTTCATCCGCATCTGTAGCAGAATCAAAATTACCAGACACACTTCCAAGACCATCACCATTATCAGAAGGATTAAGTTCGGCAAAATGTCCACCAGTCCCTGCCGCTTTATCGTCATCCCCAGGCAGAGCTCCATAACGATCTTGATAGGAATAGGTTGCAGCGGTAATACCATTGTAAAGAGTGGCTATTTTTTTAAATTTGGCATTGGTGATAAGCTCTTGGCCTTTAAGCACTCCACCTAATAGCAAACCAATAATAACCATTACTATTGCTATTTCAACTAGGGTAAAACCTTTTTGATTGTTATGTGTCATTTTCTTCTCCCTATAACTAAATCTGTAATTATTCTGTCATATGATAAAGCAACCATACACTAAAATAAAGAGTAAAAAAAATTTACCCCATATAATCTACACGGCAATAATGGTTAAAAAAACAATCGCAACTAATGTTTTATATAGCTAGGGTGAAGTTTAAGAATTGCCGACTTAACTTCTGTAGCTGAAATTGCCATTAGGCTATCATCAAAAAAAACTGCCGCATCATTTGATAATAAAAGTGGATAATGATGAAAAACCTCATCACCATCACAGTTTTCTTGTTCACTAACACTAGCATCATCACAAGGCATGCGATTGGAATTATAAGCAACTAGTACCGCTATTGGATTATCAGCCCAAATATCTCCTGCTGTTGAATTTAATACCTGTAAATTACCTGTTCCTGAATCTAGCATAGTTGGAGGAGTAGATAATTTAAAGGTTAAACTTTTATCTCCAGCAGAACTTATACCATCAAAATAACTAGCTGATTTGCTACTATCACTTACAAAAGTACTATTTGCCTCGTTGTTTATTGAATATATGATTAGATTGCTCCAACTATCTTTAGCATCACTTAGGCTAAGGTCTAGATCTAAATAAGGTGCTACTCCAGCAGTTCCAGCACAGGCATCTCCTGTACGGTCTTCAAGCCCATCTCCATCAATATCAGGGCAGGGCATATGACCATTAAATAATGAATAAGAAATAATGGATTTTTTTAATTGTACTAACTTTTCTACCGAAGCTCCATACAAGGCCTGTTCTCGTTTTAGCTTAAATATATTAAAGCCACCAACTGATAAGATGCCTATAATAAGAACTACCAAAGATATCTCTACTAAGCTAAAACCTTGTTGGCTACCTCTGTTATATTTATTATTTGTAGTAAAAGTCACTTTAAAAGACCTCTACTTGCCGATTCGGATTTTACTCTGAATAAATCATACCAAAAAACATAGTCATCTATTTTTTTAGTAGCTGAGGCAATCACTATGCTATCTCCATCACAGTTCTCATATTCCTCTGCGTTAATAGTTCCTGCGGCAACTAAATTAACAGGGCAAGGCTTATATACTTCATCATCATCGTCATTACCCGCTGTATTTAAGATAGCATTCCAGGTTTTATCTCCATTACTACCAAAGGAGATTACAACCGCAACTGAGGTACTATTAACAGTTTTATTAGTACAACCTGCCCCTGTACAATCAGCTAAAATTCTTATATTGCCACTAGGGTTGGCAGTAGCGGAGCCGATAACTCCGCCATTACCAGATTGAGCTTGGGTTGACGTACTAAAATGGAAAAACGGTGGGTTTTCATCATCTATCTCATCATCTGACTCCCCTGGAGTATAACAACCACCACTACAAGCAGCTGCACAACCACCATTACAATATGCCTTCTTAGTTGCAGTACAGATCCCAAAACCATCTGGTAAATCATCATCTTCACCTTCACCCGCAAAAACAGTGGCTGCATGACAAATATCTTCGTTATCATTCTCCTCAGTTGCTTTATCATTTATTTGGTAAAAAAATGGATTGCCCCAACCATCTCTAACTTCAAGGTCTAGGGTATTTGTCGGCAAAAAACCTACGGTAGTTTCACACTCATCGTCACCACCTCTTTCTTCATTTTCTTCATTTTCTTCATTATTACCATCAAAACTGGCAGGGCAAGGTAGGCGACCATTAATTAGTAAGTGTGCATACATAACTTTTTCTATTTTTTTGGCAGCCTCAAGGGTGTAGGCTATTTTTGTATGGTTATTTTTATTTTCAACATAAAAAGAAACTCCTGCCAGCAACATACCTAGTATTAAAATAGCTATTGATACTTCTACTAAAGTAAACCCATTTTTTTTAATCACAAAAACCTGCTGTTAAACGATTTCGCCAACCAGCTCCAGATGGGTTAGAGGCGGAATAAGCATTAAACCAAAACTTCACACTATTTTCTGTAGCAATTAAAATTTCTTTTTGCCCACAAATTCTGGCTTTAACTGCATTTTGCCACTCATCATAAGTAATACCTATAATAAGGTCATTAGCAGCAGCATCATCTGTGGCTGCTGAGTAAAATTTAAAGTCTCCATCACTATTATCAGTATCAAGATAACCACTTAAGTCTAAAGGTTTAACCAACGAGGCAGGCCTCTTGCTTGCCTGCGACCCAAGGGGGGATTTTGGGTTAATAATAAGTGCTACATATTCTTTGCCATTATCATTCAATTGTAAAACTGGTCGAGGTGATAGATTATCATTTAAAGGGGCAAAACGATTGGTGGTTACCCCACCTACTAAGTTAGTAGAATAACGATTATTACTGTAACCAAACCTTTCATCTAACACTAAAATATAGTCTTGATTAGTAGTTTCTGGAACATAATTACCTAAAAAATAAAAGTTACGGTTAGTTATTTTAGCTGGCAAAAAACCTATCGCATAACCAGGAGAGGAACTAGCAACATAACTCTTACAATTAACGGATACAGTACCAGATACACGATTAAAAGGGCAGGGTAAATAACCAGGAGAAGGCACCAGCGCTGAAATTTTAGGATCTCCCCCATTATTAACCCCATAAAGTTCGGTAAAAACAGAGCCAAATAGTAATAACTGCCTTTTTATTTGGTACAAATTATCAAGTTCTTCATGCTTAATTTTATCATTGTGCCACCAAGAAAAACTTTTAGTTGTCCCTACAAAATAAGAAGTAGCTCCTATAAGTAAAATTGCTACCAATAAAACCATAATCAAGCCAGACTGTTTATTTCTAGAAATTTTACTTTTAAATCGATCATCTACTACCATAAAACATCCTATAATTTTAAACCTTGTATAAACCCTAAAGACTATTTAATAAGTCCTCTAGAGGCTGATTCTGACTTTATTTTAAACAAATCAAGCCATAGAACATAGTCATCTATTCTTTTATTTCCAGGAGCGATAATTCTACTATCACCATCACAATTTTCATACTCTTCTTGGCTAATAATCCCATCATCAACTAGAGATATAGAACAGGTTTGAGATACTACTCCACCACCGTCATCGTCATCGTCACTACCACCTGAACCTGAAACAAAACTATTTAATATGGAACCCCATGTTTTATCACCATTACTACCAAAGGATATTACAACTGCAACCGCAGAGTTATTAACCGTATTATCATCATCTGTACAAGTACCATCGATACAGCCAGCAAGAACTCTTAGATTACCGTTAGGAATACTGCCTCCACCGTCATCATCGTCATCACTACTACCATGTACAACAGATCCTGCCCCAGTTAAAGTGCTAAGCCCAAAAAATGGAGGTTTTCCTCCATGCATTGGATTCATTGAGCTATTAGACCCTCCAAAATTAAATTCGCAAGTTTCGCTACAAGCATTATTACAATTACTACAATAATAAGTTCCTGTAGATTTACACAACCCAAAATCACTTGGCAAAAAATCATCATCATCGTCACCACCTACAGCAGAAGATCCTATAAAAACACTGGCGGCATGGCATAGATTTACACTGCTACCTCCATCATCATCATCACCTCCTGTTCCTACTGCTGCAGAATTTATTTGATAGAAAAAAGGATTACCCCAACCATCTCTAGCTTCAAGATTAATTAC
The DNA here is from genome assembly GCA_002299585.1 of Hydrogenovibrio sp. UBA654. Classification (GTDB taxonomy): domain Bacteria; phylum Pseudomonadota; class Gammaproteobacteria; order Thiomicrospirales; family Thiomicrospiraceae; genus Hydrogenovibrio. Next base: position 52,788 of record DBOE01000051.1, read on the forward strand.
TTCAGTAGGCAAATAACCTACCGCGACTTCACAGCCTCCTAAACTGGCACTACCATCGTCATCATCATCGTCATCATCGCCACCACTATCAGCACCAACTTCCCCAGAAAAGCTAGTAGGGCAAGGCAAACGACCATTAATAAGTAGATAAGAAGACAAAACCCTTTCTATCTTCTTTTTTGTTTCAAGTGTTTCAAGCCCTTTAGCTCGATTATTTTCATTTTTGGCATAAAAAGATACACCTGCCAACAGCACTCCTATTAAAAGAATCGCTATTGAAATTTCTATTAAAGTAAAACCATGTTGTCTTTTAATCGCATATAAAGTCATTTATACTATTCCTATTCAGCCCTAAGCGTTAATTGCAAGCAGTAATTTTTACATTGCTGGTAATATATGCCTAGAATTGACCTGTTAGATACCCTGAGTTTAATCAAACTTAGTGTGATCATAAAACAAATAAATAAACAAAAAAAGAGTAAATATTTTTTACCCTATAAATTCCATAGCTATATTTATCACTAAAAGGGTAAAATTAAAACTCATAGAGCTATGGGCAAAAACTATGCTAATGAATGCTGTTTATAGGTAAATAAACCTCGAAAACAATATCATTATTGCTTTGCTTAAACTCTATTTTTCCACCAGATTTTTTTAATATCTCTCTAATTATAAATAACCCTAAACCCATACCACTTTTACTAGTTGTCCAAAAAGGTTCAAACATTCTTTCTGCAACAACGGCCTCTTTTTTATCTTTTTTTGTAGTAAATTCCAACCCCATTATTTCTTTTTTCTTTAATATATCCACCCTAATAAGGCTATTGCTAACCAAGCAATGGGCTTTAAAATTATGCATCAACTCAGTAAAAACCTGTTTTAATACCATGGATGAAATATAAATATATACCGACTTTTCATCTGCCTTAATATCTAAAGATAATTCATTTATATCTGCGTAATATTTAAGTTGCTCGATTAAGTCAAAGCGCTCTACATCAGAAAAATTTTCTTTTCCATAGTGCATATGGCTAGTTATTTTCTGTACCTTTTCAGACAAACTTGGTAGTAATTTACCCAACCTATCAACTAAAACTATTTTTTCTTGGTCTGTTTGTAAGTTTTTTACTTGAGTGGTTAGTAAACTTATAAACTGGGCTAAGTTTTTAACATCATGATAAATAAAAAGCTGGAATCTTTCTAACCTCTCTTTTGACAGTACAAATTGCATATTTTTACTGTTAACATTTGAAAAAAGTAGCATCGAAAATGTTTGATAAATTATCTCAGCAATTAATTTATTTTCAGCTTGAATATTTTGTTTGACTATAAGTGTTAATTTAACACTTATGTCACCTTCATCAATCTCGATTAAATACCTTTTACTTTTCAGTAAATACATCTTCAATAAAAACCCTGGTTTTTTGCCAAAAGATATATCTTTTGGCTCACCATACCAAGATACTTTACCGAACATTTTTTGAAAACCAGAATTTTCTAAAATACTCCAAGCCTGATCAATAAAAATAAGTACATCTTGATTAACATCTTTATTAAGTTTGTACAGCTCTAAAATTAACCCACTAGTAAAAGAGCTTCTTTTCTTTAAGTAAAAAAAAACTAAAAATATTGTTAAGCCAATGGTTACTAAACCAATTGAAATATCAATAATATATTCAAAAATCATATCTTTCAATACCATATTTTTTGATCAAATAATAAACATTTTCTCTTTTTAAGCCTAATCTACGCCCCGTTTCATGAACATTAAACCCCGTTTTTTTTAGAACTCTACGCAGTAATTTTTGCTCTGCGGCATTACGAACATTTTTTACCCCATCACCAATAATTACTTCTAGCTCAATTTTACAAAGATTTTCTTTTTGCTCTATTTTTGCCATTTGTTTATTAAATAATTCTGCCCTTTGTAATGAGCTCACTAATAAAGTAAATTGGACGGGTTTTGAAAAAAAATCAAATGCTCCGTGTAAAATAGCTTGGTAAGAGGTGCTATCCGCATCTTGACCGGTAAGAACTATTACTCTAGAAGCTAATTCTTGTTGAATAATCCAGTCTAAAACATTAATCCCCTCTGTTGGAAGATGCTCATTAGGAGGCATACCCATGTCTAATATAACTAAAGGAAAAGCTTTATTTTTTAACAAGTTAATCGCTTCATCGGCAGAGGTTGCTTCAGTGATTTTATAACCTATAGATTCCAAAGAAATAGACAACATACCTCGTATAGCCATATCATCGTCAACAACAAGAACTTCTTTCATTTAATTCATTATTTCTTTATAGAAGCTGTAGATATATCATTTTGCAGAATTTCTGCCTTAACCTCTGTTGCAGAAATAGGCATAAGAATATCATCAAAAAAAGCGCCATTATTTGTCAAAACAAGTGGTGAGTATTGAAAGGTGGCAGAACCATTACAATTGATTGTTTCTAAGTTAGAGGCATTAGGGACGGAACAACTAGCTATGGTTGTGGCACCATTACTATTATAAGCAACTAGTATAGCGATTTGATTAGTTGCCCACCAGCTACCATCAACATTTTGAACATCAAGTGTGCCACTAGTTGAGCCACCTATATTTGTAAGCGTAGGCGGAGTAGAGAGGTTAAAAGATAAACCATCTGCCCCAGGAGAACTTAGACCATTAAAATAACTAGCATCATGGTTAACATTATTAACCATAATTAAGTTTGTGGCTTGAGAATCTATTGAATAACTAATAAGGTTTCCCCAGCTATCTACAACATCACTTCGGCTTAGACCTATATCAACATAAGGAACCCAACCTGAAACTGCACTACACGCAACTCCATCAGCAACACGCTCTTCATTGCCATTAGCATCAACATCAGGGCATGGTAGATGACCACTAATTAATGAAAAAGTAAGCATAGCTCTTTTTATTTTTTGCAGTTTATTTTCTGTAGTGTCATATTTTTTCTGAGTTTGCCCAACCTTAGCCAAACTAAAAGCACCAGTTATTAACACCCCCAAAATTAACATAACTAGAGATAATTCTACTAAAGAAAACCCTTGTTGAGAAGTATTTATTTTAGGATTTTTATTAAAAATCATTCTAAAAATTTCCTACTTTAGATGATACTAAAACTTATGCATAACCCCAACCACACCAGATTTAAAGCTGGTTGTTGGATGCTCTTCAACAACATGCTCGCCAACTTCAGGATGACTTTCCGCAAAAGCTTCATCATGGAAACCAAAATCTAGATAGGCTACGGTATTTTTACCTACTTCATAATCAACTCCCGTTGCTATAATAATCCCGTTCTTTTTAACAGCACCAGTATTCTCATTGTTATTATGGTTGATAGATATCTTAAATTTTGGCATTAACCTGCCAAATTCATAACCAGTACTAGCCATAATATTAGTACCTCCATCAGTACTAGAATCAGAGTGTTGAAGCATCACATTAGCAATTAAACCTCCACCAGTATATTGAGCCGAAAGTCTATAATATTCTTCTGCAAAGGTGTTTATAGTTGGTACCCCTGCTCCTGTAGAAGGAATAAAAACAGCAGGTTTTACATTCCCAGCCAAAGCTAGATAAAGCCCTCTTCTTTTAGAACCATGCATAAATGCAAATGAATAAATGTTTGTTATAGAACTGTGCTGACCTAAGGTTTCATCAGGAGCCATACCAATAATAAATTTTGTTCTGGCAATAACAGGAGATACATAAGCTATTATTTCTTTGAAACGATCCTCACCACCTTCTTCATTATCCTCACCAAAACCTATATGGGTCATCTCCCTATTATCCAAACTACCACCATCAAATAAATCTTCTGGTTGAGACATTCTTAGAGGGCTGTCATGACGACCAATGAATATAACCCCAACTTTACTTGCTACACCAAGGTACTGGTTACGGCTTTCAATTGGACCCCCTTCAATTTCAACATCCTTAAGAACATTACTCTCTACTATACCAGTAACTTCAGGGTCACTATCAACACCTACAATAAACTCAAGTTTATAAATTGCTTTAACACCTAAACCTATCCCTAGGCCCACATTATCTGAGCCTTTAATACCCACATAAGACCTAATACTATCAATAGATATACCTTTACCAGCACCATGCTCGTTTCTAGCAACTGCCATATTGATCTTACCATATATACGAGGAGCTGATTCAGCGATTACTGGAGCCAAAACTGCAACAACAACTGCTAAAGCTATAATATTATTTTTCATCTTCACCTACCTATATAAATATTTAACACAAAAAAAAAAACAGCAAACATTGGCAAGCAATTCATGCGCCAGTGTGGCTAGCTAATAAAACAAGTATATACAAGGGCTTTAAATTGTAATTATACAAACTAGCGCTTAGAGAACTGTGGACGACGACGAGCCTTACGAAACCCTACTTTCTTTCTCTCTACTTGACGAGCATCTCGAGTAAGCAACCCTCGCTGACGAAGTTCTGCTCTATTTTCTTCAGTAAAAGCTAATAATGCCCGAGAAATACCATGCCTAACCGCACCAGCTTGACCCGTTGTTCCTCCACCAGTTACCGTAATATAAGCATCAAATTTTTTAACATTTTCTGTAGCTTCTAGTGGCTGGTTAATTACCATTAAATCAGTATCACGAGCAAAATACTCAGTGATTGCTCGACCATTAACTATCATCTTCCCTGCACCTGCAGTTAAGAACACACGAGCTACTGAACTTTTACGACGACCTGTTCCGTAGAATTTTTCTGTTGGCATTATTTTTCCTTTATATTTCTAGTACTTTAGGTTGCTGTGCTGTATGAGTATGCTCTGAACCTGCAAATATTTTCAGCTTTTTCATCATTGCCCTACCCAACGGACCACGCGGCAACATGCCTTTTACTGCTAGTTGAAGTGGACGAATGGGCTTTTCTGTTACCAACCTTTCAAAATTAGTGGTTTTTAGGTTACCGATATAACCTGTAGCGTGGTGGTATAGTTTATTTTTGCGTTTATTGCCAGTAACAGCAACTTTAGCTGCATTTACAACTACTATGTAATCCCCACAATCTACATGGGGGGTGTATTCTGGCTTATGTTTACCACGCAAACGAGCTGCTATTTCAGCCGACATACGACCTAATGTTTTGCCTTCTGCATCAACAACGAACCATTCGTGTTTTATTTCTGCAGGTTTTGCAACAAATGTTTTCATAACCTTATCCTAAATTTAATCTATATCCAATTACAAAAAATGTAATAACTTATTGTTTTAACGGGCAAT
>DBOE01000051.1:58105-76630 GCA_002299585.1 Hydrogenovibrio sp. UBA654
TTATTACCCGTTACAACGATTTTATCGGCATTGATAACAACAATGTAATCTCCACAATCAACGTGTGGTGTGTATTCTGCTTTATGTTTACCACGTAAACGTAATGCAATCTCTGCCGACATGCGACCTAGTGTTTTTCCTTCTGCGTCCACAACGTACCATTCACGTTTTACTTCTGCAGGTTTTGCAACAAATGTGCTCATAGCTTTTGTCCTAAATTATTCTAATTATCCCAAGTCATCTCTATCATAAACGCTGATAACGATGACGACTTATTGTTTTAACGGGCAATAAGGGATTTAAGCTAGTTAATATAACATCTAATCAGTAAACAATAAGTTAGATCTGACCAATAAATATTAAGCGATAACTGTGAAAGAAGAATTCTAGCCCATTCTATAAAAAAGTCAACAGTTTTATAAGTTTATTTTATGGGACTCTGTTATTAAACATTTAGCAAACTTTTTTTCTAACTCTCGAAACACTCGTACAGCCTCTTCCCCTTTTCTGGTTAACTTAGTTCCGCCACCTAATTTACCGCCTTTTTCTTTAATTATTAATGGTTTGTCATACATTCTATTTATTTCGTCAGTTAGTTGCCATGCTTTTTTATATGACATGTTCATTGCTTTTGCGGCTGATTTTATTGATCCATTTTCAGCAATCTTTTCTAAAAGAGTTATTCTTCCTATACCTAAATAAGTAGCATTCCCTGTTAACCAAAATCTAGCATTAATATTTTCTGAATAGGACTCGCCTGGTATTTTATTGCTCATAGTAAATCTTAGACGCCTTTTTTGTAAGTTATTAAGATACTGACTTAAGGAGCAACTGAATAAGGAGCAACTTAAGTATTATAATATAGACTATACTACCGAAATATTGCTATATTTTTTATAAGGTTAAATAAATGAGTAAAAAAACTATGGATAGATACCTAAAGGGTGACGCTAACTTAGAAGAAATTTCCCTGAAAACTTTAAAAAAAATTAAAGAACTCTCTAAAAAAGTAACCATTCAAGCTGACCCTATTCATTTTAGCCTAATCTTTGAGCTAATTACTGAACAAGATAGTGATCTAGTACAAAAAATAAATACTTTAATTACTAACCATAGTTATGACCATCACTCTGCCCAAATTTTATTTACCTATCTTTGGAAAAAAATAATTAAACGCCACACTCCCTACCAAGAGTTTTCTTTTATATTGGAAGAATTACTTGAAGATATAAATATTTGGGTAGAAAAATCAGCTAATAGCAATCGTATTCTATCAAATAAAATGCATACTATTTCAGATATGACACGAGCAGAAAATGCTTTAGAATACATAAAATCCGAAATAATACCAAACCTAAAAGAATCTCAACAAGATACTTTAAAGTTAAGAAACAATGTAGAACAGATTACTATAGAAGTAAATTCCCTTAAAAAAGAATTAAACGAAGCCACTATACTTGCTCGTACAGACGAGCTTACTGGGCTACCTAATAAACGCAACTTTAATGAGTTTTTGAGCAAAAGTATAGCCGATAAAACGACCGCTATCTCTTTAGTAGCTTTTGATGTTGATTTTTTTAAATTCATAAATGATGAACATGGGCATATTGTTGGTGATAATGTTTTAAAATACCTAGCTAAAATATTTAAAGAAGAAATAAAAGGTCGTGATTTTATTGCTAGGATAGGCGGTGAAGAGTTTATGCTGGTCTTACAAAACACCGATATTTATAGTGCTAAAAAACTAGCAGAAAATATCCGTTTAAAAATAGAGCAGAGTAAACTACATATTAAAAAAACTACTCAAAGTATTAAACTCACTATTTCTGCAGGAATTGCTCTTTATAGACAAGGTGAAGCAATAGAAGATTTCATTGATAGAGCAGATAAGGCTCTTTATGTGAGTAAAAATAATGGTCGTAATAAAGTTAATACCGAAGCTGATTTATTATGAGGCTCCTAAATCATTTACCTTCTATGTATTTAACTCCACCATGCCATTGCCAGATATAATACATTAGCGGAATAACCAGTAAAGTTAAGATAGTTGAAGATAAGGTTCCAAATATTAATGAAACCGCTAAGCCTCCAAATACGGGATCAGTAATCATAATCATTGAACCAAACATTATTGCTAATGCAGTCAATAGTATAGGTCTAAAACGAACTTTACCAGCTTCTATCACAGAATCTTTAAGAGTTTTACCCTCTGCTCTATACTCAAGTATGAAGTCAATCAATAATAAAGAGTTTCTAACCACTATACCAGCTAAAGCTATTACTCCTATCATAGAAGTAGCGGTAAAAGCTTGGCCAGTTAACCAGTGTCCAGGAAAAACTCCGATCATAGTTAAGGGGATTGCTCCCATTACAATAACTGGCATCATAAATGAGCGATAATAACCAACTAAAATTAGATAAATAAAAACTAATGCCACAATAAACGCACTGCCCATATCTCTAAATACATCAAGAGTTAACCGCATTTCACCACCCCAAAGAAGAGTATAGTCCATTACGTCATTTGGGCTTACTGATAGAAATCCTAAGTTAGTGGTGTGAAATTTAACCTTTGAGTTTTCTAACATAACTTCATCTAACATTTTATCTAAAGATAATATCGCATAAATTGGGCTTGAGGTTAATAGCTCTCCGCCAACCGTTACCATTTGATGCTGGTCTCGTCCTAATATAGGCTTAGCATTAGTTACCTTTTTAATTGTCGCAAAAGATGAAATAGGTACGGAAGAACCACTTCTTGAATTAACTCTTAAAGATAATAACTGCTGGGGAACTGTTCTTTGAGACCTTGGTAAACGGACAATAATATTTACCGGTTCGCGAACATTGTCTAGGTGCATATAACCAAGCTCATAGCCTTTAATATAGTCTCTTAACAATTTAGAAACTTCAGCGGGCACTACACCTAATAAATTGGCTTGAGTTCTATCAATATTTATTTGGTAGCTTTGTGTGGTTTCTGTAACACTGTCATCAATATTAGTTAAGCCATAAATTCCGTACATTTTCTGGGTAATATCTTTAGCAGCTTGGCGTAATTTTTCATAATCAGGCCCATAAAGTTCAGCTAATATTTGCGTGGTTACTGGAGGCCCTGGCGGGGTTTCATAAACTTTAATATTGGCATCAGGAAATCTTGACCTTACATATTTAATTGCTCTATTAAAACCTTGAACTATCTCGTGTGAAGACATTTTTCTAGCAAGTTTGTCAACTAGATTAACTCTTATTTGAGCAAAATTAGTACCTTTTTTAATTAAGTCTCCACGAACTAAAGCTGCAAAATCTATTGGTGCTGACCTACCAACATAAACACTAAAGTCGGTTACAAAAGGAGTTTCTCTAAGCACATTATTTACCCTTCTAACAACCATATCGGTCATTTCTAGTGCGGTTCCCTCTGGCATATCAACCTGCACCAAAAAAGTGCTGGTATTATCATAGGGCAACATTTTTAATTCAACCGCTAATGGATGTAGCTTATTATTCATATCATCACCTCTAAAAAACTGAATGGCTGGCTGAACCATAGCAGCAAATAAAGACATTAGCACCACAAATAAAAATACATTTCTCTTGATTCTACTATCAATTAAAGGTGTAATTGTTTTCCCATATAAAACCTGCATCCAGTCTTCTTTATTAGAATGATGTACTTCTGTACTTTCCCTTAGCTGCATTTCTTTAATTGCTTTTTTTCCTAAAAACCTATAAGCAACGAAGGGAACTAAAATATAGGCAATTAATAAGGAAGCAACCATTGAAACAGGAACATTAAAGGGAATTGGTGCCATAAATGGCCCCATCATGCCAGTTACAAATACCATAGGTATGAAAGCTAAGATAACCGCAAAAGTTGCCACATTAGTAGGATTACCAATTTCATTAGTCGCTCTAATTAAGACCTGATCAAATTTATTGGCATCAAAATCTTTATGTATGTGCCGATGAATATTTTCAATCACAACTATGGCTGCATCAACCAATAATCCTAGTGATAATATTAAAGCAAATAAAGTAATACGGTTAATAGTTTGCCCAAATAAATAACCAACAAAAAGTACCACAAATAAAATTAACGGCACCGTAACAGTAACTATACTAGCTTCACGCCAACCAAGAAATAAAATAAGAATAAGAAATACCGAGCCTACAGCTATGGCTAAATGTTCCATCAAAATATTTACCGCAGCATCGGCTTTTTTACCATCATTTCTAGTAATCGTTACATGAACATTAGCAGGAATCGTTGTTGTTTTTAAAAATGCTAACTGCTCTAAAACCGTATTAGCCACAGTTACCGCATTAGTTCCTGGTTTTTTTGCAATAGTTATAGTAACCGCAGAATATTCTTCATTAGTAACCTTAGTTGAATATTTTCCATAACCAATTCTACTAATAGTATCTATCTCAACAGGACCGTCTTCAATGCGGGCAATATCTTTTAAATAAATCGGATTACCTTGCTCTACTGCAATAATAATTTCACCCACTTCTTTAGCATTACCTAAAAAACCATTTACTCTTACAGGATAAGATAAATTATTATTAACCAGCTCGCCTACTGGTAAAGAAACATTACTACCTTTAAGCATTTTACTAATATGCTCTAAAGGCATACCCATCAAAGCAATTTTTTGTGCATCCAGCCAAATGCTAATTGCTCTAGGCTTGCCACCAACCACATTAGTAAAAGAAACTCCAGGCAAATTTCTTAAGTTTTCAACTAATTTTAGCGAAATGTCTCGTAGATCAAAACTATTCATATCTTTAGATGTTATTGCTAAAGTCATAATAGGCACATCATCAACATTAATCGGTTTAATCAATGGTTGTTGCGTATCCGGTGGCATTTGATCCATGTTTTGCATAATCTGGTTGTACAATTTAACTAAGCTTTCAGTTTGACTTTCGCCAACCCTAAACTGAACAGTAACCACCCCAAAATCTTGGCTAGCATAACCATAGGTATGGTCAACCCCAGGTAGGGCATTTAAAATAGTTTCTAAAGGCTTAACTACCATATTATTTACTTCTTCAGGAGTCGCCCCGCCTTTAGGTACAATAATATTTGCAGCTGGCACGACTATTTGTGGATTATATTCCCTAGGAGTGACTATATAGGCAAGGCTTCCAGCTAGAGTTATAGCTACCATTATCATAATAGTTATTTTTGAATGGATAAAAATGGCGGCTAATTTACCTGAAAAATTAAGTTTATTATTTTGTATTTCAGTTGAATCCTTCATCTACAATTCCCCATTTTACTGTTTATTACTACTATCAGCTATAACTACCTTGTCGCCATTTAATAAACTTTCATTGTTACTAACTACCACCAAGTCTTCTAAATTAACCCCTGATTTTATTTCAATAGTATCGCCAATTATTTCACCCAAACGAACCATGTTAAAATAAACCAAATCATTTTCAACAACAAACACACCTTCAATTCCTGAACGGTTTAAGATTGCCGACTTAGGTAAAATCATTGTTTGTCTTTCACCTCTGGTAAAAACTACTCTTGCAAAAGCTCCACTATTTACATTAGATAGTTTAGGTAAGCTCAACTTAATAGTGTGAGTTCTTGTTTTAGGATCAGCTGCACTAACTGTGGCATAAATAGTTGCCATTAGAGGTTTATCCACTCCATCTAAAATTACAGTTGCAGTATCACCCACTCTGATAACAGCATATAAATCATGAGAAATTTGAGTTTTTACACTTAAAGAAGATTTATTTTCAAGTGACAACACAGGTCTACCAGGGGCAGAAAGATCTCCTGCCGAAGCCAACTTTTTAACCACCACCCCATCAAAAGGAGCTGTCACATTAGCATATTTGAGTTGCGACTTTGCTTGATTTAAACTAGTTTTTGCCGCGATCATTTGTTCTTTTGTCAACTTAAATTTTAAGCTAATTTTATCAAATTGTTGTTTAGACACTGACTCACCTTCATACAATTTCTTAAAGCGTTTATAGTCTAAATTTGCATCCAATAAAGCATCTTTTGCTTGCTGATAAGCAGATTCTGCGTGTAAAATACCACTTCTAACATCCGTAGAATCTATGGAAAACAACAGATCACCTTGTTTAACATTTTGACCTTCTTTAATATCAAAGTTTTTTATATAGCCAACTAGACGAGAAGAAATTTGTGCTTTTTGATCAGAAACCACTGAGCCAGGAGCCACAGTTTTTAAAGGGATTGTTCCTAATATTACTGGAATGGCTTCTACTTCAATACTTTCTAAAAAAGCCGAATATTTAAGCTTTTTTTCTTCTGTATCACAAGCGATTAGAACAAATGAAGACGCAGATATTAACAACCATAAATATATATTTTTCATTTTCATTTTCCTTTAAAATTGCTCTAAATTCATAGCACCAATAGCTAACTTAATTTTGGCTTTTTGTAAATTAATTTCATACTTAGAACTCACTAAATCAGCACGAGTTTTATCTAATTGAGTTTGTCCAGCCAAAACCTCAGCAATAGTTGCCACCCCCCCCCTGTGCCTTTTTAATATCAATCTTTGTGCTTCTTTAGATTGTTCTACTGATAGCTTATTAGAAATAAAACGCTTTTTGGCAACATTTAGCATACGCCAGGCTTTTAAAATTTCTAGCTTGATTTTATTTTCTTTAACTACTAATTTAGAGCGTTTTTCATTGGCCAAAGCATTGGCTCTATCAACACGACTTGCCGTAACACCAAAATCAGTTAATTTCCAAGATAAAACACCAGCAACTGTATAAGAGTTACTATTAAAACCAAGTGAAGCATCATTTGTTTGTCCACGAGCCATAACATTAAAACTAGGATAATTATCTGCATCTACACTGGCTACAGCAACTTTTGAAGAACGAGCATCTTCTCTAGTTGCCTTAATCTCAGGGTTTTTAGTTATCGCCATGCCAATAAACTCTGCCAAATTTTTATTAGGTAAAGATATATCTTTTCTTGACCCTACTTTAAGAGGGGAGTCTGGATTAATAAACATCAAGCTTCTAAGATTATCCTTAGCTATTAAAACTTTCGCCTCTGCTAATTGTAAAGAAGTCATTGCCTGTGACAAGCTTACTTTAGCACTAAGTAGTTCACTTTTTACCACTATGCCTTGTTTTAATAAATTTTTGGTTGTTCTAACATAAGAACGAGATGCTTTAACTGCCTGAGTTGCTACCTGCACAAATGCTTTTGCCGTATGTACCGCTTCATAAGCTTGGTAAACATTAAAAATTAAAAATTGTTTTAGCGCGTTATCTCCGTGCTGTGCGGCTTTGATCATCGCAGAAGCTTTACCCTGATAGGCTGAAACTTTACCACCATTCCAAACAGGAAACAAAACTTCTAATCGAGTACTAAAGTCATTGTGGGCATCTGGATTGTTCAAATCTTTAGGCTTAACAGCAATAATATTGGGATTGGTAGCATTAAATTCTGCAAAACCAAAGTCTCTAAATGATGCATCTCGTTGACTTAATTTCATCCCAAATACATTTAACGCATTATTAGAACGAGTGGCAGTAGCAGATAAAGTAACCTGTGGTAACCTACTAAGGCTTGCCTCACTTAATGCCGATTTTGCTTGCTGTAACTTATATTTACTCACCTCCAAAGAAGGGTTTTGCCCTAGAGTGGTCTCTACACATTGCTTAAATGTGTAAACTTGTGCAAGTGCCATAACGGGAAACAAGCCCATTAATAAAACCAACTGACTTAATTTATTTTTAATACCAAACTGCATTTTTATCCTTTGCTAGTTTTATGCCTATACTAGAGGGCTTAGCCATAATTTATGTTAGTTATTAAGGAGGCACTTAATACACTAACAATAAAATAAGTATAAAGCAAACCTATAATAATATTGGCATCTACCAATATATTTTAGTGTAGACATTATATAATCATTTGCTAATATGTCAACCTGTTGATTTTTTTCGTGTTGCACAAGTTTATTTTTATTGCTTAATTTATTGTTTTCCAACTTTCCACTATTGATTACTAAAACAAGCTAAACTACAATAATCGACTTAGCATAAGGAGAAACTGAATATCTTTTCTAAGGAGCTTCTGACTAAAAAACTACGGGGTAAATTTTAGCTATGTTTCAACCAATTGATATTAAATTAAAACATAAATCTCGTAAATTAATGATTAAGTTTGATACAGGTGAAGTCTTTGAATATAGCTGTGAGTTTTTACGGGTACATTCCCCGTCAGCAGAAGTTACAGGGCATACACCCGAACAAGAAATTTTGCAATTAAACAAACAAAATGTCAATATTGATGCCATTACGCCAATTGGCAATTATGCAATTCAATTAACATTTGATGACCCTCATAACTCGGGCATTTATAGTTGGGAAACTCTATATGATCTTGGCAAAAATAAGCACCAATATTGGCAAATATATCTAAATAAAGTGCGGCAGGCAACAACCAACGCAAAGGAATTAAAATGAGTATTGAAAAAAAAACAATTGATTTTGGTTTTAGTGAAGTAGCTATTGAAGATAAGGTAAAAAAAGTAAAAGGCATTTTTGATTCTGTTGCTAATAACTACGACATTATGAATGATGTGATGTCACTAGGGATTCATCGATTGTGGAAACGCTACACTGTCGAACTAAGTGGTATTCGACCAGGTAATATAGTATTAGATTTAGCAGGTGGCACGGGTGATCTAACTAAAGAATTTGCCAAAAGAGTTGGTAAGTCGGGTAAGGTTGTACTTGCAGATATTAACGAAAGCATGGTCAGAGTTGGCAGAGATAGACTAACTGATGCAGGGATAATTGGCAATGTTGAATATGTTATAAGTAATGCTGAGGCTCTTAACTTTGCTGATAACTCATTTGATTTGGTAACTATAGCTTTTGGTTTACGCAATGTAACCGATAAAGATAAAGCTTTAAATGAAATTTGCCGAGTATTAAAACCAGGTGGGCAACTAATGGTCTTAGAGTTTTCCAAAGTAACCCAGCCATTAATGGCAAAAGCCTACGATTTTTATTCATTTAATATACTACCAAAATTAGGTAAATTTATAGCTAATGATGAACAAAGTTACCAATATCTTGCTGAATCAATTCGCATGCACCCAGATCAAGAAACTCTAAAAAACATGATGCTAAGTGCGGGGTTTGATAAGGCAGAATATATAAACATGTCCAACGGCATAGTTGCCCTACACAGAGGCTGGAAATACTAATGGAGATTAAAGAAACAATTAGTAATACTTTATCTAAAGCATTTGAACTAATTTTAAATCAAAAATTAAAACTTGATGACCAGCAAGGAGCTGATTTTAACCAAATTGATGAAAAAGTAATTCAACTATCATTTACCGATTTAGAACAAACTTTTTTTATTATTTACCAAAGTTCGCAAAGCTCATTACAGCCAGAAACTACTGGCAATTTTATAGTACAAACCCACTTACTTGGTCAAGCAGACAGCCAACTACAAACCACCCTTCTTGACTGGATAAGCCATAAAACAACCGCTAAAAAAGATGATGAAATTGGTAGATACTTTATCAACGCCATCTACAATATAGCAATAGATTGGGAAGAAGCAATATCTAAATATACTGGTGATTTTATTGCCTTTAAACTTGGTAATACGCTTCGACAAGGTCAAGAAAAAATAAAATCATCTCAGCAAAAAGTTGGCAAAATTATTGAAGAGTATCTACATTTTGAAATTGACCTTCTACCCACCAAATTACAAGTAAATAGTTTTAAAAAACAAGTACAACAAACTGCAACGGCAGTAGAAGAACTTGAAAAACGCATTCAAAATATACATAAATAAAAATTATTAAAAAATCAATATGAAAAAACTAAAAAAAATCTTTACTCAAGTATCTCGTATTATAAAAATAAATAAGGTACTTACCCACTATAAAATTGACCAGATGGTTCTTGCAGAGACCAAATACTCATGGCTAATAATTATTAATTTAATTTTACCTTGGAACTGGTATGCAAAATCTGATGCCAACAGAGGCATAAGAATCCGTCGTTCTCTTGAAGAGCTAGGACCAATTTTC
The DNA here is from genome assembly GCA_002299585.1 of Hydrogenovibrio sp. UBA654. GTDB lineage: Bacteria > Pseudomonadota > Gammaproteobacteria > Thiomicrospirales > Thiomicrospiraceae > Hydrogenovibrio. The sequence goes on from DBOE01000051.1 coordinate 68,188, forward strand.
ATCAAGCTAGGTCAAGCAATTTCTACGAGAAGAGACCTATTGCCAGAAGATATATCCGTAGAGTTGCGTAAGCTACAAGACGACTGCCCACCTTTTGATGAGCAACACTCGATAAAAATAATTGAACAAGGTCTAAAAAAGTCAATTCTAGAAGCCTTTGCTAGTTTTGATCCCGTGCCTATGGCATCAGCCTCAATAGCCCAAGTTCACGCTGCCACCCTGCATAAAGGCACTGATGTGGTAGTAAAAGTAGTACGCCCAGATATTAAACCCGTAATAGAACAAGATATATCGATAATGCGTTCACTAGCTCAAATACTAGAAATTACCGTAAAAGAGTCCAAACGCCTGCACCCAGTAGAAATAGTTGCAGAATTTGAAAAAACTATCCTAGATGAGCTAGACATGATGCGTGAAGCTTCAAATGCTACTCAGCTAAGACGCAATTTTAAAAACTCTAAGCTACTCTATGTGCCTGAAATATACTGGTCACATACCAATGATAATGTAATGACTATGGAAAGAATATATGGTACACGAATTTCTGAAATAGATGATATAAAAGCACAAGACATTAGTCTAACTAAGCTATCATCAATGGGTGTTACCATCTTTTTTACCCAAGTATTTAAGCACAATTTTTTCCATGCTGATATGCACCCAGGTAATATTTTTGTACTACCAGATGGGCGTTATGCGGCAATAGATTTTGGCATAATGGGCACCTTAACCCCAGAAGACCAACGCTACCTAGCCGAAAACTTTTTAGCCTTTTTCAACCGTGATTATTTGCGAGTAGCCGAGCTACATATAGAGTCAGAATGGGTACCAAGAACTACCAGAGTAAACGAACTAGAATCAGCAATTCGTTCAGTATGTGAACCAATTTGGGATAGGCCACTCAAAGAAATATCTTTTGGTTTATTTCTATTACGATTATTTCAAACTGCCCGTCGCTTCGGCATGGAGGTTCAGCCACAACTAGTTTTACTACAAAAAACCCTACTAAATATTGAAGGCTTAGGTAGACAGCTAGATGACGAACTAGACTTATGGGACACAGCCAAACCATTTTTAGAAAACTGGATGCACGAAAGAGTAGGCCCAAAAAGCCTAGTTAAAAATGTAAAATCAAACCTACCTTTTTGGATAGAACAAGCCCCACAGTTACCAACTCTAATTCACAACACTCTAAACAAACTTTCCAATGCCGATTTTAACCAAACGGCAATCCAAGTGGCTGAACTAAAAGAGCAGCTACAACAACAGCACAAAAAACAAAAAAATAGAGATCTAGGTTTAATCTTAATAACCATCGCAATACTACCTCTAATAAGCCAACTAATAAACTACGGAGAGTATCAAAGCACAATCCAAATTTTGCTAGCTATTATTGGTGGTTATTTTATTTTAAGTAGAAACTGAAAAAGACTTCAACGAGATATAATCTCTACTAAATACTCAACTTCAACCCTATAAGAAAAGTGCGGGGTTTATTGGGTCTTGCTCCAAATGGTCTACGAGAAACTATAGCCACATTATTAAAGAGATTATTAGCAGTTAGATAAATTGTACTCTTAGTGCTTAAAAAATAATTTAAACTAAAATCAACCACTGTTTGAGAGTCTGTTCTATTTTTTTTACTTGGCTTATCTATACCAGCAATAGTACGCATTTCTGGTACATAATTAAAAGCTAAAGCCCCTTGCCAATTATCATTATATAAACCCATTCTTGTGGTCAATAAATGTTGGGGTAAGTTTGGTAATTGGTCACCAACTTTTACATCAACAAGATCTGGTCGCGGGGAAGAAAAATTATTTCTAAACCTACTATCAGTATAGGTATATACCAAGGTAAAAGGTAAATTAAAGCTACTATTAAAAACTTTTGCAAAAGTTTTTCTAAGCTCAGATTCTACCCCCCAAATATCAACATTGCCAGTATTAAAACTTTGGTCAACATCTTCAGCGGCACAACCTAAAGAAAAAGTGCAGGTGCCGCTTAAATTACGATAATCACTAAAAAAACCAATTACTGAACTACTAAGTGTTGGCTCAGCATAACGAAAACCTGCTTCATAATTAATGCTTTTCTCTGGGATAACACTTGCGTCACTGCCTGGTGTAACTGAAACAAACCCCTTATGCACCCCTGCTAATACGCGTAGAGAATCGGTTATCTTATAGTTCATACCAACCCCTGGAAGCACTACAAAGTTTTCTAGACTGGTAATTTTATTATCTATTTTATTATGGTGATTAGTACGAATAAGCTCGCCACGCACCCCCCCACTAATAGTGAGATTTGCTAAGCTAATTTCATTAAACACAAAAGCCGATAAGGCTCGTGCTTTAGCATTATTTTGGACTGTATCGCGTGGTGCTATACTGGTTATTTCATAAAAATCGCCAGCTATAATTTCAAATTCTCGTATTGAATGATCTCGAACAACCTCATCTTCATGATAACGAACCCCTAAATTTAAGTTATTTTTATAGCCTGCGATAACTAATTCCCAGTCAATTTGGCTTTGAATACCCTGAGAAATAAAATCACGATCTTTGGCTTCTACCAGGATATTTTCGTGGGGTCCAGTAGAGTTTGCACTACCAGTTAATAACTCATAATACACACTGTGTAATGGAGTATTAGGGTTAAGCAATATTTCACTTACCAGTGGTGCATTACCACTAAAGCCATTCATTTTATCCCAAATACGAGAAAAATCACGCCGATACAAAACCGTATTTATAATATAAATTCCGCCTGGATCAAAGAAGTAATTAACATTAATCTGCTGATGGTTCCACTGCATAAGATCTTCTTTACTAGCTACATAACGACGATATGGATTGGCATCAAAATCATCATCACTCAAGCCTAGATAGGTTTCGTGCGAGGTTTCATTAGCATAGCCCAACTTAATATCTAATTGATGATAGGTTTTAGCCGTTGGGTCGTTATTAAAGCGAAACTTTAGCAACAGATCATTTTTGTCAAAGCCAGTATTGCCGCCGCCATCAAGTTCCTTAAAACCAGCAGATTGCATATGCACCCCTTCTAATAACCAACCAAAGTTATCATAGCTATTTCCATAAAAACCGTGCAACTGCCCGAAGCCATAACTTCCTGCTGACAAATCTACAGTACTGGTACCGTTTTTTCTATAATCGACAGGGATATTACGGCTAACAAAGTTAATAGCTCCCCCTACAGAGTTAGGACCATATTTTATTGAGGATAGACCCTTATAAACCTCTACCGATTGCATTCGAGCCATCATTGGAAAATAATAGGCTGCAGGGGCAGAATAAGGAGCAGGGGCAAATAAAACTCCATCTTCCATTAAGGTTATTTTTTTACTGCGATTAGCATCTGAACCACGCATGCCTATATTTGGTCGTAGCCCATAGCCATCTTCTTGACGCAAATAAACTCCTGGTACTTCTTCTAGTATTCTATTCACATCAGAATAATGCCATTGTTTTAGCGATGCTTCATCTATCTTGTGGATTGAGCCAGAAGCTCGTGAACGATCTTCAGCATCACCAGTAATAGTAACAGAATCAAGCTGTACACTACTGGCCTGCTCTTTGGTATCCTGCTGAGCAAGGGCAGGTATAATTGTTAGTAGGAGGGATAAAGCAATTAAGTTTTGTTTAATTTTTATTGGCAATGAATTCATCTTTATTTATTATCTGTAACTAAAATTAAACAGTCATTTTAACCATATGATTAGTCCATTTTGCGTTTTCCCACACCTCATCTAGCCGTGTAGCCTTTAGCGATTTAGCATCAATTTTATACAGCTCACCAGTATTAGCACTGGCAATAAAATTACGCCCTTGATCACAGGGTTGCACCCCACTCACATCTTTAATTTTAACGCTTTTAATAAATTTTTTGCTTTTCAAATCCCAAAGCGTTAGTAGGTTACCCCGTGGGCAGCTTACTGCAAAAACATCACCAACCACAGCAGAACCACCAGTATAGTTTTGCATTGACCATAGATTATCATCATCAATTTCAAGCATTTCTATCTCGCCCATGCCCTGCATAATACCAACTAATTTTGGTATTTCTCTTTTGCCCTTATACTGGCAAGTAACTAATATCGTATTATCAGCGGCAAAATACATATTACGAATAGACAGACGATGAACAGCAATTTCTCGTCTTGCTAATAAGCTGCCCTTTTGAGCATCAATAAATAATAGTGCTGAGTGCATATTATTAAGATCCAGATAATACTTACCCGTCTCAGGATAAGTACGCAAACCACCGCTAGCTACTACCAGAGTTTTACCATCAGGTAGCATCCGTATGCCATGCGGTCCTAAACCATGCCCTGGCAACTCACGCAAAAACGCAAATGTTATGGCATCATATACCCCAATTACCCCCTCTGAAGTCTCTAGTATATTTTCGGTAGCAAATAACAGCTTACCATCTGGGCTAAAAACACCATGACCATTAAAACATCTACCAGAGCGAATTTTTATCTCGGCTAGTTGCTTAGTACCAATAATATCCATTATTATTGCTTTAGTGCCTAGTAAACCAGGGAAGATAACTAGCCTACTATTTTTGCTAGGATCTATAGCAAAACCATGAGGCATTTCTGGCAAAGGCATACGAAACTGCTCACTGCCTATAGCATTAAACCCGCTAACATAAAATTTACCTGCCTGATTATGATGGCCATTAAGAAAATAATCTTTAACTTTAATAAAGGGGTTTGATGCTCTAGCTAAGTCAACCTTAATTGATAGCCATGGCAATAAAGTAATAGTAGCCAGAAAGCTACGGCGTGATATCTTAGTCAGCATCATTCAATGATCCCTGCGGAGGTTGTAATCTAAGTATTGGTAATACATCATCACGCCAACTTTGGGTCATATTCTGAAATGGTCCATCATAAAATTCCTCTAACCGTGTAAAACAATCAGAAGTAACAGTGGATGTAGCCATATATAAGCTTGTACAATGAGTTTTAAGTAAGTTTAGATCGCTAAGCACCGTTGTTATATCAGTACCTAATTTTTCTGCCAGAGTGTTGTTACCTTCTTCGGCTATTAACCAATCGTCAAAACCGACATTGGTTGCCTTGTTTGCGGGGCTACCACCATAATAAAGTTCTTGAAAAGACACAGTATTAGCGATTAAGTTATCCAAAGAAATTTTAGCATTCGGTGATTCTACATCTGCAGGGCAAACCGCATCCGTACCACAACTTGGTGTTGTACCAGTTCTACCCCCCCCCATAGGCTGGTCTAACTTATCTTCTTTACCTACATCCGCTAAATAATACATAGCATCAGCAATATTATTTAAAGTAACCAAAACATCAAGGTGTGAATTTTTCATGGTTCCTAAAAAATCACCATCGGCAGGATCCCAGCGTTCTTTGATTTTATTTGTAGTAATAACCACATCAGCAATAACTGCTTTCATATAATTACAACGACGCAATTGTTTTACTGCTTCAGATAAAGCATTAAAAGTTTCAAGCTGGATCTCAGTTGAATCACAAGTATGATTAGAGTTTGGATCAACAAATAATAAATATTCAAGTGCATCCATGCCTCGCCTATTGATTGCATAGCCAGGATTTGCATTATTTTCTGCTAGTTTAAAATCAATATTACAACTACTGGTTAAGGGCCAAGAATAAACAACTTCAATACCCCGTTCACCATCCAAAGCTGGGCCAAGCCCTTGTTCTTTTGCACTATGTGATAAGGAGTGTTGTAGCACAGGCATTGCAGCTTTAAAAGCATTTTGTGCCGCCTGCCTTTTGGTTGAACTGGCAATGCTAGTAGTATTAGCACAATATTCATAAATGCTGCTTTTTAATGTTATTGTTGCAGTAGCTAACTGCCCATAACCTGCATACATAATGTCCGCAGAATTCTCAATCAACTGCTGATGCTTAGTGAATTTAGATACATAATTACTACCACTGTTGTTATCCACAGAATTTCTATCACAAGAAACACTGCCCAAAGCTAGTAGTATAACTAGACTAAAGCCTACTATATAGACTAATCTAGGAGCTATATTTTTAAGTATTATTTGACGATTCATTTTAACTAAAATCTTATTTTAAATTAGAATTATTTAAGAGTAACATATATTGCACTCTACCTAATAACTATTTACAATTAATAAACTCTTTGCAAGTGATAATGGTTTGTGTTTTAATATCTAATCATAAGTTTTTAACTTAAAGCTTTTCAATTTTTTAAACTATTTTAAAGGCAGAACATTATGTTTAACAAAAAACGACTTACTTTATTGTCAACAGCTATGGCAGTATCTGTACTTGGCTCAGGTTGTGGTGGAGACAGCAAAACTAGTAGTCCTAGTGGCCCCCAAGCTTTTCAAAAACCTTCAACCTATACCGGCTTTCCTATCACTTTAGCAGGTGGCACAAGCACTTCAGGCACATCTGTATCCTATAAAGGTCAAATGGCTCGTCATGTATTGCGTGAGCAGGTTAAACAAATTATCAAAGTTACTGACGCAACTACAGAAGCAGAGGCGATAGAGGCGGTTAATCTTTATCTAAAAAATACCGATGGCGCGGCTGATGCAATATCAATTATTGCTCCAGTAGGTAACACTTATTTTGATATAAAAGAAACTTTATTAAATGAACTATCAACAGGTAAAAGTCTGTATAATAGTTTGTATGATACCGATGCTAGTGGTAGCCAAGCAGATCCAATCCCAGGGGTTAGTAATACTGATAGAAATGTCACCATGGGTGTACCAGGGAATAAAACTGCCAAAGAAGTTATGGACTTATGGGTAGCTAACTTTGCCCGTAATCATGTTAGTACCTCCGGTGGTTATATTGACATGGAATTTGGTTACGACTATCAACAGTTATTCCCTAAATTCATTATGGGTGCGGTTTTCTACAATCAGGCAGTTGATAAATATCTTGATGAATACATAACCACCCCTAGTATAAAAGATAATGGCACAGCCTATAAACCTGGCAAACACTACACAGGTAAAGAACATTCATGGGATGAAGGTTTTGGCTATTTTGGTGCTGCGGCTAACTATAGTGTGCTAACTGCTGAGCAAAATTATAAAGTTAAAAAACAAGATGGAACAGTATTTGCTAATGCTGACTGGGATGGAGATGGCAAGGTTTCACTCTACACTGAATATACTTCAGGCCCAGCTTATTACACAGCCTCTTTTGATAAGGATACCACTCCTATCACTCCTAGCTCCTACGGTGCAGACATGATGAGTGCTTGGTTAACTGGTCGTACTTTAATCACCAATACTGTTGATGCTAGTGGTAATGCACGCAATCTAACTGATGCCGAGCGTGTTAATCTAGTTGCTCAAGCTACTATTATTAAAAGTAACTGGGAAATGGTATTAGCTGAAGCTGTATATAAATATATAGGGCAAACACATGAAAAAATAGTAGATTTACAACAAAATGCTGGTGATACCACTAAAATAAAAAGCTACTTTAAAGCTTGGGCTGAAGCAAAAGGCTTTATGTTATCATTACAATATGGTGGTTCAGTTTCTAAAATCAACAAAACTAAGTTTGATGAAATTGATAGTATAATAGGTTACGGTCCAGTATTAGAAGATGGTAGCCAAGTTAATGGGGTATCTGCAAATACTTTCTCTAAAAGTACTACTAATGCTGAAGGTTTAAATTCTTACAAAAATAGCCTAAAAGCAGTGCAAACTAAGCTTGATGCTTTGTATACTTTAAAAGTTAAGCAACATTCAATACCCTAAGATATTTATCTAAAAATATCTATCTCAGCCAAAAGTAGTTCACAAAAACTGCTTTTGGCTTTAAAACTTAGAAACTTAGGGGTCAGGTAACAACTACAACTCATCCTCTACTCCTCTTTATTACAGAAAAAATAGCCTGCTGTGATACACCCAATACTTTAGCAATCATCTGCTGAGAGTAACCTTCTTTATAGGCTTTGACTATCTGTTCATTTCTCTTTTTTAACTCTTTTATTTTTGAAAATTGATTTTTTAGTTTAGCTTCACCTGGCTTTTTATCACTATTTGGGGCTTCTACTAGACTGGCGGCTTTTCTCATCTCTTCTAGTTGTGCGGTGTTCACAGTAGTATTTAAAAATACTTTTATAGCGTCTGTATCTTCTTTATAGTTTTGCACTATCCATGATTGTTTTAAACACTCAGGGACATTTTCACTATCTAAAAAGTAGTTGTATGAGCTGTATGGGTATTCTTCTAGTTGTTTTACCATGTTTGCTTTGAGTGGGTTTTGTTCTATGTAGAGCATGAGCGTATAAAAATACGCTTCATCTGTGACATACCATGATTTAAATCTTCCTTGCCATAGGTGTCCTGTTCTTTTATATTTTTTGTTAAAGTAGATAGCATAATTCATATTGAGCTGTCGCATATACTTTGA
>DBOE01000051.1:77018-77214 GCA_002299585.1 Hydrogenovibrio sp. UBA654
AATAATTGTGTATTGTGATGCCGTAGCTTTTAGCATGAAAGCACATCAGTTCTTCAAAGCATTCATAATCAGCAGGCTCTTTGAAGATAACTCTTTGTTCTACACTTCTGTTGATGATATGATAATAGCCTGCAATTTCAATACGTGGTTTTCTAGGCATTTATACTCCTTATTGGAGAGTATAGCAGAAAAGAGA
>DBOE01000050.1 GCA_002299585.1 Hydrogenovibrio sp. UBA654
AAGGGAGTATGGGGTTTGTAGCCTCATCGAGAGTTCGAATCTCTCCGTCACCGCCATTTTTTACTTATAAGTTTATTGCCTAATATTTATTAATATTGCCCTAAGAGTTCTTCTTTTAATGATTCTTGGGCAGGGTTTTCAGATAGCCAAATACCAAATAATGCCTGTTTAAATTCTAAGCCCTTGGTTATTGTTAATTGCTCGTTATTTTTAATAGTTTGTATGCCAAATTTTGGGGTATAAATAAATTCAAAAATATCTCCTACTATAATCGGGCTAGAAAAACCTTGTTTTAGGAATAGATCAATTTTTGTTTGTATTGAGGATGTGTTGTTATTAGTAGCATTATTAAACCCTTCTAGAAAGGCATTTTTTACTTTTTCAACTGTGGCAAAACTTGAAACAACTTTCATGCGAATAACCATAGGCTGGTTGGCTTTAATAATATCTTTTGCATCTTGACTTTTTTGCTTTAAATATAATTCCGTATTGTAAACGGTCATAAAAAATTTAGTTCTTTCTCCTGCTCCATTAAGAGTAAGAGTTTGTTCTGCGGCAGTTACTGTTTTTGGAATCCCTTCAAGTGCATTTGCTGTTGCACATATTAGTGTTAAAGTTAAGATTAGTAGAGTTTTAGAGGGTGATTTTTGTAACACATTTTAATCCTTTATTTTGTTGATTTTTAAAATATATTTGTAAACTGTAGTCTTACTATCCCGTATCTGATGTAGCTTTTAGCTACAGCTTCTATATATTATCCTTTAGAGATTCTAGAAGCTTGTTTTCTGCCAGTTTCGGTTAGAATTTTTTTACGGACTCGAATATTTTTAGGGGTTACTTCAACCAACTCATCATCATCAATAAATTCTAGTGCTTGTTCGAGAGAAAAGCGAATAGGGGGGGTAAGCACTTGTGCTTCATCAGTTCCAGAGGCACGCATATTAGTTAGTTGCTTGCCTTTTAGTACATTAACCGTTAAGTCGTTAGCGCGAGAATGTAGCCCTGCTATCATGCCTTCATAAACTTCTTCACCGTGACCAATATATAAACGACCGCGTTCTTGTAGATTAAATAAGGCAAAGGTTAAAGCTTTACCCTGTGCATTACAGATTAATACGCCATTTTGGCGTTCACCTAAAGTGCCATTAAACTTTTCACCATAGTGGGAGAAGCTAGAAAAAATTAAACCGTTACCTTGAGTTGCGGTCATAAATTCAGTTCTAAAACCAATTAAGCCACGCGATGGAATAACAAAGTCAATTCGCACACGACCACTACCATCAGGAATCATATCTTCCATAATAGCTTTACGAGTACCTAGTTTTTCCATTACGGTGCCTTGATTTTCTTCAGGAATATCAACGGTTAGGTTTTCATAAGGTTCTTGTGTTTGCCCATCTACTTCACGGAAGATAACTTCTGGACGAGAAATACCCATCTCAAAACCTTCACGACGCATAGTTTCGATTAATACCGAAAGATGTAGCTCGCCACGACCAGATACACGGAATTTATTCGCATCTTCTGTATTTTCAACTCTAAGTGCCACATTGGTTAATAGTTCTTTATCTAGTCTTTCACGAATTTGACGAGAAGTTAATAGTTTGCCTTCTTTACCAACAAATGGAGAGTTATTTACTTGAAAAGTCATACTTACCGTAGGCTCATCAATTGATAGTGCAGGTAAGGCAGCAACATTGTCTGGATCACAGAGAGTATCAGAAATAAATAGTGGGTCAAAACCAGAAAAAGCGATGATGTCACCAGCATTTGCACTATCAGTATTGATTCTTTCTAAACCAAGGTAGCCGAATATTTCGCCCATTTTACCGCCACGAATTTTTCCTTCGGTATCGATGATTTTAACTGGCATGTTTACTTTTGCAATACCACTTTTAATTCTACCTGTACCAATAATACCTTTATAGTTATCATAATCTAAAGAGATAACTTGCATTTGAAATGGAGATTTTGCATCTACTTGTGGAGGCCTTACTGTATTTGTAATAGTTTTGAAGATAGGCTCCATATCACCTTCACGAACCTCTTCATCATAGTCAGAAAAACCATTTAAACCCGAAGCATAAATTACTTGGAAATCCATTTGTTCATCGTCTGCACCTAAACGGTCAAATAGGTCAAAAGTTTGATCTAGTACCCAGTCAGGTCTTGCCCCAGGGCGGTCAATTTTGTTAATAACAACAATTGGTTTTAAGCCTTGTTTTAGAGCCTTTTCGGTTACAAAACGGGTTTGAGGCATAGGGCCTTCAACGGCATCAACTAACAATAAAACCGAGTCAACCATTGATAGAATCCGTTCAACTTCACCACCAAAGTCAGCATGTCCAGGAGTATCTACTATGTTGATGCGATAGTCATTCCAGTTTACAGCAGTATTTTTAGAAAGAATTGTAATACCCCTTTCTTTTTCAAGGTCGTTAGAGTCCATCATGCGTTCGTCCACATCTTTATGAACATTATCTAGAGTACCAGATTGTTTTAAAAGTTGATCAACTAGGGTAGTTTTACCGTGGTCAACATGGGCGATAATCGCAATATTACGAATATGGTCTGCGTTCATAATTACAGTCTCTAGGATTTTAAAAATGCGTATTATACTTGCAAAGGTAAGAAGAAGCTAAGTATTTTAATTATTTGAAATAATTAGTTTATTTTGGTAATTAATCAATGAAAAATACCACAGGAATTTATAATTAAGTACCATTAAATGCTAATGGAGCTTTTAGCTTATCAATTCTAGGCATGTTTTACAGGCAATGGATTCCATTGTCAAGAAACATAATGACCAAGTGAGGGACTATAAGTCACACCCTACGGGGCTTGGTCAAGTTTGTAGCATCAAGTAATTGTTCAGATGAGGTCTAGTAGGCTTAGTTGCAGTTATTATCATCACAGGTGGTTTTTTTAGTTTGACGGCTTCCATCATATCTTCGTTCCATCATTAGGTAGCTTTTTAATATTCCATAGGTCATGGTGCCAATAATAATTCCGATAAAGGCAAAAATACCCGCAATTTTTCCTTCGCCTATCATCGCAGGGATTGTACCAGGGCAAGAAGCAGTCATTCCCCAACCTGTCCCAAAGAGAAATGCACCTAAAATAAGACCTTTTTGGTAGGGTTTTTTAACAAAATCAACTTCTTTTCTAGTTACGATAGATTTAATTTTAAATTTTTTAAGGAAGAAAACACCAATAATTGAAATCATTACTGACGCACTAATCACCACGATTAGTTGAAAATCGATTAGTAAAAACATTTTGGCATGATAATTATAGGTGGTTGCCCCAGCTTTACTCATTATGAAGCCAAAAGCTATGCCCATTATCCAGCCAAATAAATTATTACGAAACTTAAAAGAAGTCATATTTATTTTTTGCCTTTAAGTCTTAAACAGTAGTTGTGTGGTAAAAAAGGCACTAGCAAAAAATACCGCTCCTGCTAATAAGCTAGCAGGGTTTAACATCGCCCCACCAACTAGTGCATGCCCTGTGGTGCAGGCTCCAGCTAGTCTTGCCCCAAAGCCCAATAAAGCTCCACCCAGCATCACCCACATGGCTTTTCCTGCATAGGTTTGTGGTAAGATTTCATCATACATGCCCATACTAAATGAGAAGTTCCAAGGTTCTGGTGAGGTAAGTCCACTAAGTAGTCCTCCAATAGGAATGCCTAATAGAAACCATAATTTTGAATTGTTTTTTTCGGCATATTCACCTATTTGAAAAAACTCAATACGATTTGTCATCATTCCGCATAGGTTTCCATAGCCGGTAGAGCAACCAGCAGGTTTACCCATTAACCAGAAATGTGTCATGACAAAAGCACCTAGTACCACTCCTGCTATCCATGCTTCCCAAACCAGTACTTCCATTTTTTTACTACTTAAATTTTTTAGTATCAGTTATTCTAGTTGCTTACTCTATTTTGAGCAACAATAAATTTTAAAGAAGTGCATAAGTCTTTTTTATGGAATGTTTTTTTCTTAGTAAAATTCTAATCGCGGTTATTAAGAGGCTCCTTAAGACAGTATCTTAAGTAGCAAAATCTTCTGGATCATAGCCCAGATTTGGTGCTAGCCAAGTTTCAGTTTTTTCAATTGTCCAGTTTTTACGCACAGCATAATCTTCAACTTGATCTCGCCCAATTGAACCAACCCCAAAATAACGTGCGTTAGGGTGAGAAAAATAAGTGCCTGATACAGCAGCCGTAGGAAACATTGCAAAACTGTCCGTTATTTCAAGTCCAATTGCTTCATCTGGCTTTAAAATATCCCACATCGTACCTTTTTCGGTATGGTCGGGGCAGGCAGGATAACCTGCAGCAGGACGGATACCGATATAGCGTTCTCGAATTAAATCTTCGTTTGAGAGGGATTCATCTTTGGCGTATCCCCAATCATCTTTACGAATAATTTCGTGTAATGTTTCAGCAAAAGCTTCAGCGAATCTGTCTGCGAGTGCTTTTAACATAATTGAATCATAGTCATTGTAGTCTT
>DBOE01000057.1 GCA_002299585.1 Hydrogenovibrio sp. UBA654
TAAGCACCTCTGATGCCAAAAACTTATACCCACTACCATCTGCCTTATGAAAATGCTTTAAATTCACTCTACTAAAAACTCCCAACACACTTCTTAATCTATTCGGATTGGTATAACTAAAGTCATCATGACAAACTAATATTTTAATTTTTTCAAGGGATACACAAGAAGCCTGTAAAGCAAACCATTTATCTATAACTAATGAATTTTTTTGCCATTTTTTATAAAACTCATTTAAACATTGCTTAGAATCAACCGTTATAAAAGGCTTTAATCCCATTAGAGAAGCAAAAACATCGCTCATATGCAATTGTTGTTTAAATTGACCAATAATAATATTTTCTTGATTAGGTAATAAACTTAAATAAGATAAACAACGATTTTTTAATGCTCTATCACCAATTTCTTTTTTATCATATATATATTTGTTATTATTGTGAAATTGGTTATAAATAGCTAAAAATTGTTGTTCAAATTGTTGTGCTATTTCTATCTTTATAAATTCAACTACTGCTGTAACTATGTTTATTAATACCTTTTCATTTTGTTCGACTAAATACTCAATAAAATACTGTTCATCTGGAATATCTAGTACTAAAGCTTTTAACGAATTATCTAATAAACTATTTTTTATCACGCTATCCATAATAGATATAACTGATTTTGACAAATTTATATTTTTCCCAGACTTTAAAAGATAATAGTTTTTTGCCATATTATTTAAAATTATTTTTTGTCCTGAATCCCATCTTACAAAGCTATCGGTATCTTTAGTTGCTAACATTATTAGCATCTTTTCTTCTAACTCATATTCAACTATTACTGGTGCAGAAAATCCTCTAAAAACGGATAAAACCACATCTTCTTTAATATTTTTAAACGTTATAGATTGTTCAAAATCAGTTAATTCATACAACCAACCTTTCTTGGTTCTGCTAATATTTTTATTTTTAGCTGAAGTTAACTCTACGGCAGTTAAAACATCACCTTTTTTACTTAAAATTTCAAAAACAATTGGAACTAAAAAGGCAATATGTTCTTGCTTATTATTTAATTTTTGGGAAAATACTATTTCTAGTCGCTCAGTTTTATAATTATAACAATGTTTAACTAATACCATAGGCGTACCAGATTGAACATACCAATTGTGCATTTGTTGTAAATTCTTGTCATTGGCATCTGCCATAACATTTCTAAAATCTTCAACCTCTACGGCTTGTCCATCAAACCGATTAAAGTATAGATCCATACCTTTTTTAAAGCCTTTTTCTCCAAGTAAAGTATGATACAAACGAACTACTTCTGCCCCCTTTTCATATACAGTCATGGTATAAAAATTATTCATTTCTATATATGATTGTGGCTGGATAGGGTGTGACATTGGTCCAGCATCTTCAGGGAACTGATTACTTCGTAACTTTTTTACATCTTCTATTCTCTTCGTTGCTGGAGAAAGCATCTCAGCTGTAAACTCTTGATCTCTAAAAACAGTTAATCCTTCTTTTAAAGTTAATTGAAACCAGTTTTTACAAGTAACTCGATTGCCAGTCCAATTATGAAAATATTCATGGGCTATTACTGCCTCTATACCTTCAAAGTCTACATCTGTAGCAGTATCAGGTGTTGCTAAAACAAATTTTGAATTAAAGATATTTAAACCTTTGTTCTCCATCGCCCCCATATTAAAATCATCTACAGCAACAATCATAAAAATATCTAAATCATAAACTAATCCAAATCTTTGCTCATCCCATTGCATTGACTTCTTTAAAGACGACATCGCATGCTCACACTTATCGAGATTATTTTTCTCGACATATATTTTTAAAGCAACATTCCTTCCATCTAAAGTATTATAACAATCTTCTACTACTTCCAAATTACCCACTACTAAAGCAAATAAATAGCAAGGTTTTTTATGTGGGTCCTGCCAAATAGCATAGTGTTGATTATTTTCTAAATCTCCTTGTCCAATCAAATGACCATTAGATAAAAGAACTTTATTATCATTTTTATTGGCTATAATTTTTGTAGTAAATAAGCTCAACACATCTGGTCTATCTAAATAATAAGTAATTGTTCTAAAGCCTTCTGCCTCACACTGGGTACAGTAATTACCACTTGAAAAATACAAGCCCTCAAGCCTAGTATTATTTTTTGGATTAACTATAGTATTAATTTCTAACTCAAATTTCTCTTCTTTACAATTTAATTCCAGATAAGTATCTCTTAATCTATATTCGCTAGATGAAAGTTCTAAACCATTTTTAAAAATTGAGACTAATTCTAAGTGTTCGCCATCTAGGTGTAACTTAATGTCTGCTGATAAACGACTAATTTGCATTACATTTTTAACTTTTGTAATTTTTTCTTCTATCTCAAAAGTTAAGTAAATTGAGTCCACTTGAAAGCATGGCTCTTTATAGTCAGATAAGTAAATAGTAGGTGGAGTTATTGGATTAGACATAATTACCTTTTTTGACAAAAAAAAACCTCCCTACCAGGTATATATTAGTAGGAAGGTTTTTTATAAGACTAAATTTTATTTAATAAAAAAACTCAACTCGTCTATTTTTTTCCCACGCAGCTTCATTATGATCTACATCTATAGGTTTTTCTTCACCAAAACTAATTATAGAAATACGCTCTGGGCTAATTCCTTCAACCATCAAAGCATTCTTAACCGCATTAGCACGCCTTTCACCTAATGCCAAATTATACTCCGGAGTTCCGCGCTCATCGGCATGACCTGATAAAGTAATCATAGCTGATTCTACTAGCTCCATATAATTAACATTCACCTTAATTAATTCATTAAAATATGGTTGAACTTCTGCTTGATCAAACTCAAAATTAACTGTTTTACCTTCAATAGAAGATAGAATTTCTTCTGCCGTAGGACCTACATTTTCAACGTTTTCTTCCTTAACATACTCTTTTTCTTCCAAATGAGATTCTTGACCAAATTCTTCTGGCATTTCTTCTTTAACTGACTCTGAACTACAGCCCACTAAAAAAGCACCTAAAAATATTGCTAACAATATACTTTTTAAATTTGAAACGTTCATTTCATTTCCTTTTGTTTGTGATTTAATAAACTAACAATTAATATTCTAATACAAATTATCTTCTACTTCCAAAGTTTTTAAAACTTTTTACTAGGGAGTCTCTGAATAAGATGATTAATATTTATTTAGCCCTCAAATAATTAAACCTCTGAACAACTAAAATAAAATGGCTCTTAGCCAATTTTGCGTCTAAGTATAATCAGTTAATCTAATCTGATAAACTCCATAAATAAAAAAACCTCCCTACCAGATAATATCCTAGTAGGAAGGTTTTTTGTAAGACTAAATTTTATTTAATAAGAAAACTCAACTCGTCTATTTTTTTCCCACGCAGCTTCATTACTTTCTGAATCTACTGGTTTCTCTTCACCAAAACTAATTACAGAAATACGCTCTGGGCTAATTCCTTCAGCTATTAAAGCATCCTTAACTGCGTTAGCACGCCTTTCGCCTAGACCTAAATTATACTCTGGAGTTCCACGCTCATCAGCATGACCTTCTACATTAAGTTTAGCTGATTCTACTAGTTCCATATAATCAGCATTCATTTTAATTAACTCGCTGAAAGATGATTGGACTTCTGAACGATCAAACTCAAAATTAACTGTTTTACCTTCAATAGAAGATAAGATGTCTTCTGCAGAAGAACCTTCTTCAACTGCTTCTTCAACTACTTCTTCAACTGCTTCCTGACCAGGTTCTTCACCAAATTCTTCTGTCATTTCTTCCTTAACTGGCTCTGAACTACAGCTAACTAAAGCACTACCTAAAAATATTACTAATAATATATTTTTTAAATTTGAAATATTCATTTGACTTCCTTGTGTGTTAAAAAACTAAACGTGCTGGTACATTCTAATACAAATCATCTTCTCCTGCCATTTTTTTTAACATTTTTTCATCAAAAATATTAATTTCTTTTTTTGTCCAATTTACAACCTTTTTTTGACTAAATTTAGTCAAAGCTATTGAGACTGTTTCTGGAGTTAAGCTTAAGTAATTAGCCACATCTTTATGGAGAATGTTTAATATAAAGCGGTTATGTTGATAACCTATAGCTTTAAACTTTAAAGACATATGAAAAATAAAAAGTGCTAGCTTTTGGCTCATTATGTTTAATAGCTGTAAATTTAGATTAGGTATTTCTTTAGTTAATTGTGTCAATTTGTTAAAAGGAATTTCACAAACACTAGCAACATCTAAGGCAATCGCATTAAAATAATTACCTTGATTAGCTAAGGCATCTAACCCTAAGACATCTCCAAGTAAATAAAAACCCTGGATAATTTCCTGTCCATTTTCACCTAATGAATAAACCTTTAACATTCCTGTTTTAACCGCAAAAAAAGATTTTAGAACCTCTCCCGCTTGGTAAAGGTACTCATTTTTGTAAATAGATGGTTTAGTTATGACTAGTTTATCAAGTTCATCTGTATCTAAACAATTTAATCTATTAGCAATGCATAAGTTTTTTAAACCACAACAGGAACAATTAGGGTTGTAGCACACAGTAAACTTTTCTCATATAATTTCTCCCTAAATAAAACTCCCCCCTAAAATAGGGCAAAATTCTCCTTCAGAAAATAGCATAAAAAATAACTATTTTTTGGTATTTAAAAATGTTTTGAAGTCAAAACATTTTTTTCGCCTTCCGATTTAGCTATTATTACCGCACCAACCGAATCACTAAAGACATTGACGGCGGTACGCATCATGTCTAGTAACCTGTCTACAACTAACAGTAAACCTATTGCTTCAGCAGGCAACCCTACTGCTACTAGTATTATACTGATTGCGACTAAACTTGCTGAGGGAATACCTGCCACGCCAATTGAAGTTGTAAGAGCAATTACCACAATTAACAATTGTGTACTAAAATCTAAGGGAACTCCGAACATTTGGGCTATAAATACAGCTGCCACACATTCATACAGTGCTGTACCATCCATGTTTACAGTTGCACCTAATGGCAATACAAAACTGGATACTCTATTAGAAACACCTGCTCTATTTTCTAAAGCGTTTAGAGTTACGGGTAGGGTTGATGATGATGAACTGGTTGAAAAGGCAGTTAATAATGCTGGAGCCATAGCTTGAAAATGTAGCCATGGATTATCAACTTTCCCTAGCGTTTTTAATAGCACGGGCATAACTATTAATAAATGAATTCCTAAAGCAATTACTACAGTAATAAAGAACAAGGCTAGGTTACCAAATTGATCAAAACCTGTTTTAGCAACTGAAGTGGCTACTAATCCAAATACTCCTAGTGGTGCAAATTTCATGATTAGATTAGTCATCATCATCATTACTTCAAACACGCCCTGCCAAAAGTTATTCATAGTTTCTTTTAAGCCGCCTTTTAGGCGAGTCATAAAAAAACCAAATAGAATACTAAAGAAAATAATCCCAAGCATTTGCCCTTGTGCCGCGGCATCAATAACATTGGTAGGTATCATCCGTAAAAAAACATCTACCACATCGCCAGCTGACTTACCTGCCACTGCATTGGTTACCTGCTCATTTGTTTCTAATACTGGCACGCCATTATCACTAACTCCTGGTTGGATTAGATTAACCATTACTAAACCGATTAAAATAGCAATAAAGCTAGTTAAAACATAATAGCCAAGAGTTTTTAAACCTAGACTACCAAAACCTCCACTACTACCAACATTAGCAACTCCTGTGATAATAGCTGCTATAACCAACGGTACTACAATCATTTTTAAAGCATTTAGAAACAGGGTTCCTATAAAACTAAAAATAGCTAACCAAGTAATCCCAAAAATAGTAGCATCTGTTCCTGCAAAATAACCAGAAATTGCAGCTATAATTAAAGCTATTAATATTTGCCAGTGTAGTGCTAATTTCATAATTTTACCTTAATTTTTCTTTCGCTCCCTACTTATTCAGAAACTCCTAGTGCAAAGATCTCATATATAAAATGCACTTTAAAGTGCTTTTTATTATTTTTAACTTTATTTATACTTTATTCTTGAATTATTTCCAATACATATAAGAACCCATATTATATACTTCTGTATAGCCTAAAGATTGTAAAAACTGCATTGCTACTTCTGAACGATTTCCTGAACGACAAAATACGACTACTGGAAGATCTTTATCAAGAGTAGCTACTGAAGATTCAAGCTCTTGTAATGGTATATTAACCGCACTAGGCAATTGGCTAGATAAAAATTCAGCAGGTGTTCTTACATCAATAAACTGAGCGTTTTTTTCTTTAATTAATTTTTTTGTATCTTCACATGAAATAAACATTGATGTTATTTTCCTCTCTCAAAATTTGAACCATATTGTATGGTATTTTATAGTCATTAAAGACTGAAAATATTATGGGTAGCCCAAATAATAGTTATGCTATAAACTGCAGCAAGAATATCATCAACCATAATCCCTACCCCCCCCCCTATTTCCTGGTCTGCTAAATTAATCGGCCAAGGCTTAGCTATATCAAATCCACGAAAGATAATAAAAGCCAAAACCCAATATAAATAACTTTGCTCTGGTAGAAATAATAATACTAACCAAATACCAGCAAATTCATCCCAGACAATTCCACCGTGGTCATGTACACCAACTATCTCCGCCGACTTACCACAAATGTAGCTGCCAAAAACAATACTGAATATAAATAGAGCTATCGCCGCCGCTTCGCTCCATAAGAGGATAGGAATAAATAATAACAAGCCAAGTAAAGTTCCAAAAGTTCCAGGAGCCTTAGGTACTAGCCCTGAGCCAAACCCAAAACCCAACATTAACACTGGGCTTTTAACTAACTGACTAAAGCTAGGTATTGGGTTTAACAAATTACTTACGCTTTTTTGCTGCAGTTCTTAGTCGCAAAGCATTTAACTTAATAAAACCTTCCGCATCAGAGTGGTCATAAGCTCCACCATCATCTTCAAAGGTAGCTATATCTTCATCAAATAAACTAAACTTAGAACTACGACCAACAATGCTAACATTGCCTTTGTATATCTTCAAACGCACATTACCAGTTACAAACTCTTGCGAGTTATCAATCAATGCTTGTAACATTTCCCGCTCTGGAGAAAACCAAAAACCGTTATAAATCATTTCAGCATATTTGGGCATAAGTTCATCTTTTAAGTGGCCCGCATTTCTATCTAGCGTTAAGGACTCCATCGCACGATGAGCTTTTAGCATTATCGTTCCTGCAGGAGTTTCATAGCAACCACGGGCTTTCATACCTACAAAACGATTTTCTACTATGTCATCACGACCAACTCCGTTTTCACCACCCACTTTATTTAGATATTCCATCACAGTTGCAGGTGACATATTGTTACCATTAATTGCAACTATGTCTCCTTTTTCATAACCAATATCTAAATAGGTGGCTTTATCAGGTGCATTTTCTGGAGCAACTGTCCATAACCACATATCTTCTTCAGGCTCATTCGCTGGGTCTTCAATAACCCCCCCTTCATAAGAAATATGCAACAAATTAGCGTCCATTGAATAAGGCGACTTTTGCCATTTTTTCTTTTCTACCGCAATATTATGCTTTTCTGCATATGCCATTAATTTTTCGCGCGAAAGTAAATCCCACTCACGCCAAGGAGCAATTACTTTAACATCTGGCATTAGTGCATAAGCATTTAACTCAAACCTAACCTGATCATTGCCTTTACCTGTTGCTCCATGAGAAATGGCATCAGCACCCACTTTTTTAGCTATTTCAACCAGTCGTTTAGAAATTAATGGGCGAGCAATAGAAGTTCCTAACAAATACTCCCCTTCATAAATCGCGTTGGCACGCATCATAGGAAAAACAAAGTCTTTCGCAAATTCTTCTCGTAAATCTTCAATGTAAATTTCTTTAATACCCATCGCTTCTGCTTTTGCACGAGCAGGCTCAATCTCCTCTCCCTGACCAATATCAGCAGTAAAAGTTACCACTGCACAGTTATATTCATCCTGTAACCACTTTGCAATAATTGAAGTATCCAAGCCACCAGAATAGGCTAAAACCACTTTTTTTACCTGCGACATATATTATTTACCTAACTAGTCTATTAATTGTGCGGATTATACATTAAAATTACCTAATATTTTTAGCATAAAATTAAGGTAATGAATTTATGAATTTTATAGATTATTTAAAAGTTGCACCACAATATATTTTACCAAAGCATTTTGCCTCAACCCTAATGCACTGGTTTATGCAAATTGAGCAACCTTGGATTAAAACGTCAATAACTAAACTAATGATAAAGGCTTTTAAAATAGATGTTTCTGAAGCAAAATATGAAGACCTTGAATTCTATATAAACTTTAATGCTTTTTTTACTAGAGCATTAAAAGCTGAGGCAAGGCCAATAGATAATACGCCAGATGCCTGGTGTAGCCCTGTTGATGGTTTGATAAGCCAATCACAGCCAATAAACGGCAACAAAATGATTCAAGCAAAATATCATGAATATACTACCGAAGCATTAGTCGGTGGCGATATTGAATATGCTAAACGATTTCAAGATGGTGACAGTACGGTTATTTATTTATCACCAAAAGACTATCACCGTATTCATTGCCCCTGTGATGCTAAACTGGTTTCCATGACTTATATTCCTGGGGATTTATTTGCAGTAAACCCTTCTACTGTTAAGGTTGTTGATGGCTTATTTGCTCGTAATGAGCGCTTAGTTATTAGATTCGAAAATGATAAAAGTGTATTTTGTTTAGTTATGGTTGGAGCTATCTTTGTTGGTAGTATGGAAACAGTTTGGGAGGGTAAAATAACCCCTGAATACAAACCAACAATTCAACATTGGGACTATTCTGATCAGGATATTTCTTTTATAAAAGGCGATGAAATTGGCCGTTTTAATATGGGTTCTACCGTTGTTCTGCTGATACCTAAAAACATTATGGTGGAATTAGGTCAGTTTGCAGAGAAAACTCCCGTTAAAATGGGCGAGTTTTTAAGCAGTTACGATATAAAAATTGACGTAAAACCAGAAGTAAAACCAGAAGTACAACCAACCATTACTCCAAGTTTGAACCTAAATTTAAAACCTGATGTGGAGCACCACATAAAAGATGACATAAAAACTTACCTAAAAAATAAAACAGAAAATAACCCGGAGAACAATACATGAAAATGATTACTGCAATTATTAAACCTTTTAAATTAGATGATGTTCGTGAAGCTTTGCATGACCTTGAAATAAACGGTTTAACCGTAACCGATGTTAAAGGTTATGGTCGCCAAAAAGGTCATACAGAAATGTATCGTGGAGCGGAGTATGTTATAGATTTTTTACCAAAAATAAAAATTGAAGTTGCTATAGAAGCTAGTAAGGTAGATTCTGCAATAGAAACCATTATAAATTCAGCACAAACTGGAAAAATTGGTGACGGTAAAATATTTGTAACTCCTATTGAGCAAACTATCCGTATCCGCACTGGTGAATCAGGAGTTGAAGCTCTATAAATTTTACTAAACAGAAACACCCAATCTATGCACTATGAACCTGTTTAATACCACTAAGGGATTCTAGTATATGGGGGGGAGTTTCCCATTGCCAACTTTCTAAGTAGCGATTTGGGTTAAAAACTCCTGTTTTAAAAATCTAAATCTTGAGTCTTACGGGTTAGAGTGTTTCTACCCCAGCCTAATAATTTGGCTGCTTTTTGGCGACGATTTTTTGTTTTTTCCATTGCTGATTGGATTAATATTTTTTCAAATTCTGGCTCTAAACAAGTGTGTAATTCTATTTTCCCTGAATTTAAGAAATCATCAGCATAACTTTTTAATAAAGACTTCCAGTCAACTCCATCATTGATAGTTATAGGCGAGATATCGCTAGCTTGCAAGTCTAATGGCATATCTTCCATAGTGACTACTTTGTCTGGGGCCATTATAGTTAACCATGTACACAAGCTTCTTATTTGCCGTACATTACCAGGCCAAGGTAGCAGGGTTAAATAGTGTTCAACTTCTTTATTTAATTTTTTTTGCTCTAAAGAATAGAGCTTTGCTTCTTGCTCTAAATAATATTTTATTATTAGAATAATGTCTTCTTTACGATCTCGCAAAGCAGGTACCTGAATACGAATAACATTTAAACGATATAATAAATCTTCTCTAAACTTACCTTGGCCAACCATCTCTGCCATATTTTGGTGAGTAGCTGCAATAACTCTAACATCCACATTTATTGGTGTTTTACCTCCTACTCTATAAAAACTACCATCATTTAGCACTCGTAACAGTCTGGTTTGCATATCTATTGGCATATCACCAATTTCATCAAGAAATAATGTGCCACCATTTGCTTCTTCAAAACGGCCTATTCGTTGTGTTAAAGCTCCAGTAAAAGATCCTCTTTCATGCCCAAATAATTCTGATTCTAATAAGTTTCTTGGGATTGCTGCAGTATTAATGGCTACAAAGGGTTTTAATGACCTGTTACTTAAATTGTACAATGCTCTAGCAACTAATTCCTTACCAGTTCCTGTTTCACCATTAATTAAAACTGTTACATCTAATTTGGATACCCTACCTAATATCCTAAATACTTCTTGCATAGCAGGAGCAGAACCAATAATATTTAACGGTTGATGTTTTTGCTTAATTTGACGTTTTAATTTTTTACTTGAAAATTTCTTTCTTATTGCTCTATCTATAATTGCTAGGGCATCATCAATCTCAAAAGGTTTTGGTAAATAATCAAAAGCACTACTTTGAAAAGATTTTACTGCTGTATCAAGATCTGCATTAGCCGTCATTAAGATAAAAGGGATCGATTTATCAAAATCATAAACTAAATCCATAAACTCAAGACCGGTCATTCCCTGCATAAGAACATCTGAAATAATTACCGTTGGAGGGGTTTTTTCTAATTTTTTTACAGCTTCTATTGCTGAATTAAATACCACAACGTTATAGGGCTTTTCATCCATAGATTCGTTTAAAACCCATCTAATAGAAGCATCATCATCGACTATCCATATTACTGGGTTCTTATTTTCATTTGCTGAATTAGCTTTCATTTTTTACAACCTCTATTGGCAAATAAATATTAAAAATTGTATTGCCAGGTTTGCTTTCTGCAACGATTAAACCTTGGTGATTTCTAATGACATTTTGTGCAACAGGTAAACCTAAGCCAGTCCCTTCTTTTTTGGAAGTTACCATTGGATAAAACATTTTATCAAAAATGTTTGGACAAATACCCTCACCCTGATCTATTATGCTAATAACTGCTACTACAGGGTAGGTTTTGGAACTTAAGGTAAATCTTGTCTCAACACGAGTTTTTATTGTCAAAAGGCCACCATATTTTTGCATGGCTTGTATTGCATTTTTAACAATATTTAAAAAAGCTTGCACCATAGACTCAAAGTCCATAAAAATTTCTGGAATACTTGGGTCATAGTCTAACTTTATTAAAATATTATCGGTTTTTTCAACATCAATAACTTCTAAAACATAGCTAAGAACGCCATGTATATCGCGTTTTTCTTTAAGCCCATATTTTGATGGTCCTAACATTCTATCAACCAGGTTTTTTAGCCTATTTACTTCATTGGTAATTACTCCTATAAATTTTTCTGATTTTTCATTACGGGGTATTCTTTTTCTTAATAATTGTGCGGAGCCATAAATTCCAGCTAAAGAATTTTTAATTTCATGAGCAAGTGCTTTAACTAACAATCTACCTGCTTCATATTGATGCCATCGTTCTCCTTCATCAGAAATCCTATGTAGTCGTTTGGTATCATACATTTCAATTAACCAACCATCTGTGCCAGATACTTCATAAAACAAAATATTACAGGTTAAATAAGTTTTTTTATTATTAGGAAGGTTTACCTCATAATCATGCAAAGTTAATCTACCCGTACCACAGGCTTTAATTTCATCTAATAGTTTGGGCAGTATATCACGCCAATTTACACCAATTACTTTTACTACACTAAGTTGCAACAACTCAGATGCTGCTAAATTAATAAACCGAACATCTTCATTTTTATCTAACCAAATAACAGCAGTTGTTAAACCTAAAAGTATTTCTAAGCTAATAGCTTCTGAAAGAACTGGCTCATATTTCAAATTAACATACCAAGATTGATCGAGAAAGCTTATAGTCTAAAGCGAAAAATTGTTTATTTATTTCTATCGATAATGGTCCATTAAAAGGTGATTTTGAATGGATTAATACCTGTGCATCTTTAATCATGCCAATAGAGGAGAAATATCTTAGCTCTTCAGGAGTACGATTTTGAATCCGAATTATTTGTGCAATAGTTTTTTCAGGAAATTCCACTAAGGGAACAACATCATCGGAGATTATTTCACCATTCTCGTCAGGAATAGGAGAACCATGGGGGTCTCTTAAAGGCCTTCCTAATGATTCCCACATCCTATCAGTAAATTTATTACTAATTGCATGCTCTAATACCTCTGCTTCAACATCAACTTCATCCCAAGAATAACCAAGTTTTTCTACTAAAAATTGTTCTAAAACTCTATGCTTTCTAATAATATTTAAAGCTATTTTTCTACCCTTAGGCAATAGCTCAACACCATAATATGGTTCATAGCTAATAAGGTCATGCTCTGCTAATTTTTTTAACATATTAGAAACCGATGCTTGAGAGATTGATAATCTATCGGCAATATCAGAAGTACTTACTCCCTTATTTTCAGGGCTTATATTCTTATCTGATAACTTATAAATTATTTTCAAATAATCTTCAAAAGCTTTACTTAACATTATTTATTACCTAGCTTTAAAGACATCATTTCTTTAACCACATTTGCATCAGGAAATGCAAACACATAAAATACTAAAAGTATAACCAGCACAATAAACCTACCAATACTTGGTAATTTAACTAGAGGATGACTCATAATTATAAAAGCCATCGCTACAACCACTCCACTCCATGTGGATAAGGTAATAGCTAACATAACTAGTAAAGCACCAAATGCCATAAAATAATAATGCCAAGTAAATTTTGCTTTTTTGTTTGCCACTAGGTAATATCCTTATTTAATTAATGTAGCTATTTTAAAACAAAATAATAACAAGAGGAAATAAAATGAAAAATTCAATAATTATTGTAGGAATGGGAGAGCTGGGTAGTGTTTTTGCCCGTGGTTTTTTAAAACTAGGCTACTCTGTACAAGCGATTACTAGAAAAACATCTATGGTAGAAATAGCTAAAAAAATACCTAAACCAACAGCGGTTTTAATCGCCGTTGGTGAAGCTGATATTCATCGAGTAATGCAAAATATACCTAACTTTTGGCGACAATATACTATTCTTATCCAAAATGAACTCTTACCAAAAGACTGGTTAAATGCTGGATTAAATGAACCTACCGTAATTTCTATTTGGTTTGAAAAGAAAAAAGGTATCGATACCAAAATTATTACCACCTCACCAGTGTTTGGCAAACATAGCCAACTAGTCGTTGATGCATTAGATACTTTAGATCTTCCTGCTAAAAAATTAGATAACTTAGAACAACTTAAATATGAATTAGTAAGGAAAAACTGTTATATATTAACTACCAATATAGCAGGCTTAGAAGTAGGTGGCAATGTAAAAGAACTAGCAGAAAATCATAACCAACTGATGTTAGCCGTAGCGAATGATGTTTTAGATATCCAAGATAGCTTAACTCTAATAACTAATGAGCGAGAAAAAATTATTAAAGGCATGCTGGAATCTTTTGCAGGTGATCCTGAACATAACTGCATGGGTAGATCAGCCTCAGCAAGATTAAACAGAGCTTTAAACATAGCTAAGGCAGCTGGTTTAAGTGTAAAAAAATTAAATGAAATCGCAGATAAGCATCTAAAGTAATAAAATGGTGGGTCGTGCG
>DBOE01000074.1 GCA_002299585.1 Hydrogenovibrio sp. UBA654
CAGGTGCGGCCACCATATTTTGAAAGTTGATTTAGTTTTTTAAACTAGTTCATATCGTACGCGGGAGTGGTGGAATTGGTAGACACGCCAGATTTAGGTTCTGGTGCCTTTGGTGTGAGAGTTCGAGTCTCTCCTTCCGCACCAATTCATAAACCCAAGTTACTAAAATTTGGGTTTTTTTTAGTTTTTATATTCTGCTTTTTTTGTATTTAATTATTTAATCAACATTAAATTAAAATTGCCCACCCAATTTAAAATATAGCTGCGATCCGCCTATTTTACTATCTTTTCCTTGGGCAATGCCAAGTGTAATTGGGATTTTAATTAGGTCAAAGCCAAATAATATTTCAGCACTTAATTCCGCACCAACACTACTATAAATTTTATTATTTATGTTGCTTGAACCATTGTCATTAAATATAGCACCATGAATTTTACCTAATCCTGCAGGGAATACTCGCCATCCATCATAAATAACGGCTATAGGAAACCTATATTCAATTGTTGCTCGGGTTATCTGAGTTCCAGATAATTGTGGTGAGTTTCTATAACCTCGCAGATAAAAATTTCTTTTTCCTAGCTGTGTAAAGTTTCCTAAATAACTAAGAGAATCAGAACTATTTCCTAATTGAAATGGTTGAATATATTTGCCCCCACTGGCGGTTAACCCAGCAAGCTTCAGTATATGTGTCCCTCCTAGAGGGATATAACCATTTAGTTCGGCTATAGTCGCACTGCCTTTATTATCACTACCGGCAATAGGGTCATAACTTTCCATAATAATTGAAGTTTGAATTCCCTCTGACGCAGAAATACTGTAGTTATAATAGTTGAAATTATTAAAACTAATTTTGCCACCAATAATATTATTTTTATTTTTTATTATGCTGTTATTGACAATTCTGGTATTGTTTCTTGTTGAGTGTGCTGCACCTAAGCTTATGTCTACTGCCCAATACATACTATTTATTGGATAGTTTAACATTGCTTGAGCGGAGGTTACCTCGTCATAACTGGAAATTTTGATATTGTTATTGCTGTTAGTCTCTGTGTAGGTAATAAGCTGGTTGTTTACTAAAAGATTAAAACGGTTGTAGTAGCTATAGGAGGCAGATCCACCAAGTGTACTGACCTTTGAAGTTTTATAATACATAGGCGTAGCAGCCCATTTATGGAAACCTAATACATCCTTGCCAGTTATTGAAATTCCTATCCCAGTTGATTTGGGAAGACTGTATATAATAGGTAACCAACCTACAGGTTTTAATGTATTCCAGGCACTGTAATCATTGCCTTTTTGGATGCTAGAGGGGTTAAAGTTAGGCTCTGAGGTTATTAATGTGTCTAATTTAGCAAAGTTGACTTTGTTGGCAGAGAGTTGTTCTATATTAGTTAGCTGGGTGATAAAACGAATTTGTTGATTGGTTCCTGTATATTCTACAACCCAAGCAGATTGCTTATCAGCGATGGAAACATCACTAATATAACCAAGGCTGTTTGTCATTAGTTCAAAGGTATTATCTTGTAAATTTAAGCGATATAGTTCTAATTGTTGGTTAGATTTTGTATTAGATACATATAACACGCCCTGCCCATCTGCTGTATAAACTGGAGCTCTTTCTTTAGCTGGGCTGGCAGTTAAATTACGCCAGCTATTTTTTTGTAAGTCAAATAATTCTAGGTTCCAACCAGTTTTGGCTCTTTTTACACTAGCAACTAACTCTGTGCCAGCTGGGTTAACATTAAAATCACCAATAGCTTCACCAAACCCTAAGTGGCTAAGAATTGTAGGATCTCCATATAGACTTTTTTTATTGTTTGGCGATAAAGATACTAAATTTGTCATACCAGAACCCACCTGAACAGCTAAAATATCTTTGCCATTACTATGCCAGATAGCTCTTGGAAGCCTTTGACATTTTGTTAAACGCAGGCTATCTTTATTTTTAACATTGAGCTGGTATAAATCCACAAATTTATTGGTGTTATCACATATTGTTTCTCTGCTAACTAATAAGCCTTTTTTAGGATGCCAGTTTAAGCCAACAACATTATTAATAGCTTTAATAGTAGTTTGATTGCCTTTAGCATCAACCTGCCTAATTTCTGCTTTATTAGAACCATTAAAATGATAGTAAAAAACGCTATTATTTGGACCTGTTGTAATTAAATGGTTAATGTATTTATCATCCACCACGGTGGTTAATTGTTGAGTTGGTTTAGTTTTAATATGTTCAATTTGAGGGGTAAATTTATTAATTAAATATGCTTGATATTGCTCCCACATTTGAGCAGATGAAACGCCAAATGTTATTTGAGAGCGGCTATCCATTCGAAATGGTATAATGCTCCTATTGTAGTTAGTAATATATTTAATTACCTTATCCTCACCATATTTATCGGCAACAAATTGATAAAAATAAGCTCCATATAGATATATCTGCCCAAATGGCCAGCGTGAGGAGTAGCTACCTTCATAACTTTCTGCGGTAAAACTTCTTAAGCCAGTGATAACTTCTTGGCGCATTTTAGAGGTAAATAAAGCATTATTGCCTCTGCCAAAGCCTTTTTTTGACTCATTATAAATTGCAATCCCTTCGCTAACCCAGTTAGGAGCAAATAGTTGAGGGAAAATACCTATGCTTATGCTTATGCTACGACCAAAAATATTGCGAATGTCTTTTGGTATTCCAGATGTTTGATCTAAATGTAGAATATGAGTGTATTCATGGGTAAAAAGTAGTTCAAGCCAACCTGTGTGATCCATCAGTTCACCATCAATAGGAGTATTCATGTAAATAAAAATTGTATTGTAATTAACTACAGTGGCAGCACCATTTGAAGAATCAACAGAATCATTAATAACAATTTGCGTATTGGTGGGATTCCATTTCATAAAAGGAACAAGCTTGTTATGTACCTGCTCTGAAATTACTGCCATCCGCTGGGCAAAAGCCAAGTTTTTGGCTTGGTAATTTATATTAAAATGTTCAGTTTTAAGAGTTTTCCAG
The DNA here is from genome assembly GCA_002299585.1 of Hydrogenovibrio sp. UBA654. Taxonomy (GTDB): domain Bacteria; phylum Pseudomonadota; class Gammaproteobacteria; order Thiomicrospirales; family Thiomicrospiraceae; genus Hydrogenovibrio. The sequence continues at coordinate 3,012 of DBOE01000074.1, forward strand.
TTATCAAATGGGGAGGGTTGCAAGAGGTTAGAACCGAAAATAATTGGCGAGGTTTGGGCATTGGTTATAGATGAAAAAGCCATTATAACCGCCACTAAAATAACCGAATTAATCACATTATGCTCTTTTTTAACATGTTATTATAAGCTAAAAATTGTAGCATAATGATACATTAAGTTTAACTAATCATTGCTAAGATTAAAGGGTACAATTGGTTGTAATAATTGTCGATTAGTTAAATTTTTTTAGTGCTCAGCCATGGTATTATTATGATAAGCAAACCTTCCCTACATCTTGCGGTTAATAGCCGTTTAGTTCAGTTTTTAAAGTCTTATTTGTTAGATGATTCTTTTGTGGACTCTAAAGTAGCAATCACCCCACAGGTCATGACTTGGCAACAGGTTTTAAATGTTTGGCAAGAGCAACAAATGTTGTTGGGTAATTTGTCAGTTAGCGATTTGCCTAGTAGAACTCTATCCAACTTTGAGGCACAATTAATCTGGCAAAGATTGCTAGAAGAAGATCCGCTTGTATCAGCATTATTAAATAAAACTGAGATGGCAAAAAAACTGTATCAGGCTTGGCAGGTTTTTAGTGAGTATCTTAGTTATGATTTATTACATGAGTCGTTTAAGACTGAAGAAATTAATTTATTTTTGCAGTTAAAAAAAAATTATATTGAGTTTTTAGAGCAAAATAATTATTGGGATAGTAGCTTAAAGATTAAACAGCAGCTAGATTGGATTGCACAATCACCAGTAGAATTTGCAGAAATAAACTTGTATGGATTTGATGAAAAAACGCCTTATTTACAAAGTTGGTTAGATGGCTTGCAAGCACGGGGAGTGGTTATTAAACAAATAGCACAGTTTGATTTAACCACGCACAGCACTATGAATTTATGTGTTGCTAGTAGCCAAACAATAGAGGCTCAACAGGCGGCAAGTTGGGCGTATGATTTGGTAGAAAAAGGCGATAAAAACATTGCCATAGTTGCCCCAAACATTGATGAGGTGCAGCAAAATCTTAGCTGGGCATTAGATGAGCTAATGTGGTCACAGCAAAACTATCCATTGCAATCATTACAAAAAAATTGGCAGGGTTCGCCTTTATACAATATTTCTTTAGGTCAGTCATTGAGCAGTTTTTCTTTAGTAAAGCATGCTTTACAATTGGTTAAGGTGTTATTAAGTGGGCAAAAAAAAATAGATTATGAATTATTTTCTAGCTGGTTAGTTTCTCCTTATACCACCGGTAATTTACTTACTAGACAAAGTTTAGATTTTAATCTGCGTAAATGGCAATGGGCAAAATTATCTTTAAATAATGTTGTTGATAAAATGCAGCATGAAGATTGTAAAGATAAGTTTTCTAAGCAACTTCATAGCAATATTATTAGTAGTTTGGAAAGTATAAGCGGAGGTAAAGTTTCTAGTTTTGAGTTTGTAGAGCTAGTATTTAAAATGTTTTCTAGCATGCATTGGGCTGAAAAAGTGGGTGATAGAGGTTTAACTAGCCATGAATATCAACAAAAAGAAGCTTTATTTTCGGCTTTAGAGGTTTTTAAAAATAATCTTTTCCCACAAGAACAACAAAGTTTTTCTGAATGGTTAAATCTAGTAGAAAAGTTTTTAGCTGAGCAAATATTTCAGCCTAAAAATATTGGACAATCGCCAATTCAAATTATGGGTATGCTAGAAGCTGGAGGGCAACAATTTGATGGTTTGTGGGTGATGGGCATGACTAGTGAGGCTTGGCCAAGAGATGCAAAACCTAACCCATTTTTACCAATAAATTTACAACGAGAATATAAAGTTCCTAGAGCTGGTTCCAGTCGTGAACTAGCCTATGCACAGACCCTAAGCCAACGATTATCCAAGTCTTCAGCTAATATAGTTTGGTCTTTTGCAAAGCTAATTGAGGGTAGAGAACAAATTCAATCACCAGTTCTTAATCCATTTAAACACCAGTTTACTAGCTATCAACAACAAGCATATAAAACTCTAGCAGAGCAAGCTTTCGCGATAGCTAAACCATTGGATAAAGTATTAGATAATAAAGCTCCTATGCTAGCTGATGGTACAGAAGTTACTGGTGGTGCAGGCTTTATTGCTGCCCAAGCGGTTTGCCCATTAATGGCATTTTTAGACTATCGTTTAGGGGCAAAAAATACACTAGAAGCAGTAGAGGAGGGGGTTCAAAAAAATAATCTTGGGCTTTTGGTTCACAAGATATTAGAAAGATTTTGGCAAGAGGTTAAAACTCAATCAGCATTACTTGCCGATAATGATTTTGCTAGCAAAGTAGATAAAATTGTTGGTGAAGAACTAGAGCTAGTAAAAAACTCTTATCAAGAGAATTTTTTACAGATAGAACACCAAAGGATTTTAAATTTAATTGTTGAATGGCTAGAGCTTGAAGAAACCAGACCTAGTTTTGAAGTTATTAAAGTCGAAGGGAATTATGGGTTAAATATAGCGGAGTTAATTTTTCAAATTAAGCTTGATCGAGTTGATAAAGTAGCTGGAAAACACTATGTTTTAGATTATAAAACAGGTAGTGCATCTATTAATCAATTAACTAAGCAGCCTTTAGTTAAGCCACAGTTAGCGGTTTATTTACATGCCAAAGTTGATGATGTCGCAGGCTTGGGATATGCTTTAATTCGCAGTGATGATGAGGTAAAGTTCTCTAGCCTTTCTTGTGAAGAACGTTTTAAGCCTACTACAGACAAAAATCAGTTGGATTTTGAAAAACTTGCCGAAAAGGAAAAAAGCGTTTTTTATGGAATGTGCTGGCAAGAAGCATTAGATTATTTAAAACAACAAGTAACCGATTTAGCTAACAGTATCAAAGAAGGTAATGCTGAACTAAGTTATCAAAAAGAAACCGATTTACAATACGCGGGATGTTTATTAGCTTTAAGACTACCTGAGGCAAAAGAGCAAATATCTTTCGTGTTAAAAAGTGATTAAAAATTTTTTAAACCATATTTTTAAACCACATAAACGCTAATTGCCGCATAATGGCTAGCACTACCGCCTATTACAAATAAGTGCCAAATTCCATGGGCATGTTTTAGTCGGTAATCTAGTACATAAAATATCACGCCTACTGTATAAAATATACCACCAAGAGCGAGAAGAGTCATACCTCCACTAGCCAACTTTTCCGCTAAAACACCAATCGGTATAATAACTATCCAGCCCATTACTAGATAGATGATAAGTTGCAAGATGCGTTTATTTGCTTTTTCAGTTTGTTTGGCAAAAATATCAAGAGCAATACCTATTACCGCTAAACCCCAAACCACACCAAAAATTGACCAGCCCCAAGCACCATGCAAGGTAACTAACATAAATGGGGTGTAGGTTCCAGCTATTAATAAGTAAATAGATATATGGTCAAGTTTTTGTAGTAGGTATTTAAAACGACCATTATGTGCATGATAAAAAGCTGAAGAAAAATAGAGTAAAAATAGAGTAGTTCCGTAAATACTAACACTAGTTATTTTCCAAACATCTCCTGTTTGTGAGGCTAGCACAATTAAATAAATCATCGCGGGAAAAACAAACAATGTAGCAATGAAGTGAGTAATTGTATTTAGTTTTTCACCGTGTTTCATTTTAATTAATCAAGGCTTATTTAAGATTACAGTATTTTAAATGCAAAAAACACCCAAAGATACCTTTCGTTACTTAATTTTATTAAAAACATGATGCGATTAAGAATCCATTAAACTCCATATCTAACCTATTTTTAGTGAATATTTTTTTTAAAAAAGTTACTAACAAAAATTATACCATATGTAGTTGGTATCAGTTTCTCCTTAAGACAGTATCTTAAATTAACAATTAAAACACCTTATTATTTCTATAAAAAAATTTAATTAAAACATGGTGTTGTCTATAAATCCCCTTTAAAGTCAGGGTTAAAGTTGTATTTTAGAGTAATATTAGTTATGTAAAATAAAGTGTGATTTAGTTTGTTTTTTACATAAAAAATAGTGTAGAGTGTAATACAGATTTTTTTTAATATTGCTAATTTAAGTGCCTCCTTTAAGGAGGCATCTAATAGTGGGTTAGTAACAATTTTTAGTTTAGGTGTTTTTGTATAATGATGAAAGAGAAAGAAATTAAATATCATAATGTGAAAATAAATTCCCTATTTCGCTTAGTTGACAATCTTATAATTTTATTAGTGATTTATTGGGTAAGCTTTTTTTTGTTTGATAAGCAAAATGATAGTATCTATGGGTTATTTTTATTATTTATTATTTTTTATAATTATCTGGCAGATTCTCAGCATGCTAACCATTCATTAAGTGATGGTTCGTTTTTTGATGGAGCTTTAAGCATAATAATCTCTTGGTTTGTCGCACTATTGTTTATTAGTTTAATAAATATATTTTTTGTTCATGTCACTGGTTTTTCTAGCTCTTTTTGGCTTGCTTTTTTAATTATTATTCCTGTTTTTATAGTTCTTTTTCATATATTTATCCGATTGTTATTAGAGTATGCAAGCTTAAAAGGGCTCAACACTCGAAAATCTATCATTTATGGAGCCACACCGTTAGGGGTAAATTTATCAGTAGCTTTTAAAAAAATGCCGAGCAGTGGGGCTGTATTTGAGGGGTTTTATGATGATCGTCAGGATGTTGTTGATGAAAGGCGTGAAAAGGTCGAATTGCGAGGAATGATGGATGACCTATTTAAAGAGTGTTATTTAGGTAAAGTAGAAAGAGTCTATATCACTTTAAGTATGGCAGCAGCAGAGACAAGAATAAAGTATATAGTAAAAAAATTAGCAGATACAACAGTCTCTGTTTATGTAGCACCAGATATATTTACTTATGATTTGCTACACTCAAGAATTAAGAATTATAGAGGTATACCTGTTGTTAGCATATATGATACGCCTTTTTTTGGAGTAGACTCTTTTGTGAAGCGAGTAGAAGATATTGTATTATCGGTTATAATATTGACAATCATTCTTATTCCTATGTTAATAATTGCTATTGGAGTTAAGATATCATCTCCTGGGCCAGTTTTGTTTAAGCAGAATAGGTATGGGCGAGGGGGGGCGATAATTGCTGTATGGAAGTTTCGCTCAATGAATATTATGGAGGATAAATATGATGTGGTGCAGGCAACAAAAAATGATTCTAGAACTACCTCTTTTGGGAGGTTTATTCGCAGAACATCATTAGATGAGTTACCACAGTTTATAAATGTATTGCAAGGCACTATGTCTATAGTTGGACCCAGACCTCATGCCGTTTCACATAATGAAGAATATAGAAAAATGATACTTGGCTATATGCTAAGGCATAAAGTTAAGCCAGGAATAACTGGTCTAGCACAAATTAAAGGCTTTAGAGGGGAAACAGATACTCTTGATAAAATGAAAAAACGAGTTGATTTTGATTTAGTATATATTCGTAAGTGGTCAATTTTTTTAGATTTAAAAATTATTTTTTTAACTATATTTAGAGGATTTATGCATAAAAATGCATATTAAAAAGGAATGTTATTGTGAAAAATAGAAATTTATTAGATACTTGAACTCGCATAGCTATTCCATACCCCCCCTTTTTTAGAAATTTTAGGTTTTAAAAAATCAAGATTTATTTAGGGCATAGTGTTTTTAGATCAGTATTTTCTTAAATTGGCTTTGTTTTTGCTAATTTACTAATTAATTAATTTAGTAAATTAGCAAAAAATGACATTTAATCAAAAAATTATTTCTTATCTTAGTTTGTTTATGTTGCTACTGTCTTTGGTTAGTGGTGGTTTTATGTTTATAAAAAGCTCACTAGCTAGCACAAAAGTAGATAATCTTTTGGAATCTCCTAGTATTACTTCTGGTATTAGATCGATTATCATAGAAGAAAAACCCCTAGCAATAAATATATTTAAAAATGTTGGTTTAAACAATAAGCCAGAGTTATATAAGTCCGTTGTTGTAAAAAATATAGCTGTTGATCTAGAGCAAAAAATAACTTTAGTTAATGATAATATTAATATAGAAAAGGTGAGTATAAAGAAGCCAAAGCTTGATATAAGTTTAAGTTTGTCGCCTTTTTTAGTGGTTTATAATGATGAAATTATAATTGAGTTTCCCGAAGAAATAGCAACTATTAAGAATATTAAACGGGCTGTAGTAAGGGTTTTATTAGCAAAAAAACCGCATGAAGAGAAAAATTTACTTACCGCTAAGGCGTTTAATCTAAAAGAAAAACCATATTTTTATAAAAAAATTGTAGATCAAGATAATTATTCAATTCGTTATCCAACACAAGCCTATGCTTATACTGATTTTTTAATTCAAAATATGGATAAGTATTTTTCTTATAAGGAAGAAGGTTTTGTATCAGTACGGATTCCATTAGCAAAGCCCTCCTTACCGAGTAAAGCTAAAAAGTATCATTCTTGGGTAAAAAATTATAGTATAAAATTTAAGATAAAACCTTCGCTGGTTTATGCGATTATGGAAACAGAAAGTGCTTTTAATCCTAGGGCAGTTAGCAAGTCTAAAGCTATAGGGCTAATGCAGGTAATAGCAAATTCGGCTGGTAAAGATGTACATAATTTGGTTGATCGTAAAGTTGGTAAGCCTAGTTTAGGCGAGTTATTTAACCCTGAGAATAATATAAGGGTTGGTTCTGCTTATTTGGGCTTATTAACTAATAATTATTTTGCCGATGTTAAAAATAAAAAAATAAAAGAAATGATGTCTATTTCTTCCTATAATGGCGGTTTAAATAATGTTGTATCTTTGTTTGGTAAAACTCGTAAACAGGCGATTGCTAGAGTGAATAGAATGAGACCTAAGCAAGTTTATAATAGGTTAAGGTTTAAGCATAAATTTAGAGAAACTAGACATTATTTAGATAAGGTTTTACAAGCAGATATAAAGTATAAAAAATTATTAAATACCCCACTAGAAAGATATTCATTAAAAAGGTCTTAAATTAGCATGCAAACATCAGCTTATTGGCAAAATAAACAAGTATTAGTAACTGGGGCAGATGGTTTTATAGGTTCGCATTTATGTGAATCTTTGCTGAAGGCGGGGGCAAAAGTTCGAGCTTTGGTGGTTTATAACTCATTTAATGACTGGGGCTGGTTAGAGAGTTCACCTTATTTAGAGCAGATTGAAGTTATTAGTGGTGATGTTCGCGACCCTTTTTTATGTAAAAAAATCACTAAAAATTGTCACACAGTATTCCATTTGGCAGCATTAATTGCTATACCCTATTCATATATAGCACCAGATTCTTATGTACAAACTAATGTAAATGGTACTTTAAACATCGCCCAAGCTTGTTTAGAAAACAAGGTACAAAGATTAATGCATACTTCAACTTCTGAGGTTTATGGTACAGCTCAGTATGTACCGATTGACGAGGCACACCCCTTACAAGCTCAATCGCCTTATAGTGCCAGTAAGATAGGGGCGGATGCTATGGCTATGTCTTATTTTAATGCTTTTGAAATGCCCGTATCTATTGCTAGACCTTTTAACACTTATGGACCAAGACAGTCAGCTCGTGCGGTTATTCCAACTATAATTAGCCAAATAGCTAATGGAGCAAAACAAATTAAACTTGGTGATACAACACCTACCCGTGATTTTAACTTTGTGCTAGATACTTGTGCAGGAATGATGGCAATAGCTGAGGCTGATAAGACTATTGGTCTGGCTGTTAATATAGGCTCAAACTTTGAGATTTCGGTACAAGATACTTTAGATCTAATCAAGAAAATTATGCATTCTGATGTTGAATTTATTATTGATGAACAACGACTAAGACCAAAAGATTCGGAAGTTTTTAGATTGTGGTGTGATAATTCTTTAATTAAAGAATTAACTGATTTTGCTCCAGAATATGAGATAAAAAAAGGTTTAGAAGAAACTATTAACTGGTTTGTAACCCCAAAAAACTTACAGCGTTATAAAACTGAAATTTATAATGTATAAAGAGTTATTTGTTTTAATTCGAGAACACTATCAAACCGATGGTTTTATTCCTCTACACGCCCCTTGTTTTGATGATTTAGAAAAACAATATTTAAATCAGTGTATTGATTCAACTTTTGTATCTTCGGTTGGTGAGTTTGTTGGTGAGTTTGAGCAACAAGTGGCTAGTTTTACAGGAGCTAAACATGCAATAGCGGTTGTTAATGGTACTATGGGGTTATTTTTAGCTTTAAAAACGGTAGGGGTAGAGAACAATGATTTAGTGCTTACTCAGTCTTTAACTTTTGTGGCAACCGCTAATGCTATTAGCATGTTGGGAGCAAACCCTGTTTTTTTAGATGTGGACCAAAAGACTTTAGGATTATGCCCACAAGTTTTAGCAGATTTTTTAGCAACCCAAACCTATCAGCAGAGTGGCAAAACTTATCATCAACAAACTAAACAATTAATCTCTGCTTGTGTACCAATGCACACGCTAGGTTTTGCACTTGAGATAGATAAAATTGTCGCAATTTGTAAGCAATATAATATTAAGGTTGTAGAAGATGCCGCAGAAAGTTTAGGCAGTTTTTATCAACAGCAACACACTGGTACTTTTGCTGAATTTGGCATATTTAGTTTTAATGGTAATAAAATTTTAACCACTGGAGGGGGGGGTATTCTAGTTACCAATAATGACCAACTAGCTAAACAAGCCAAGCACCTAAGTACCACCGCTAAAATCCCTCACCAATGGCTGTTTGAACATGATGAAATAGCTTATAACCTACGCATGCCTAATTTAAATGCCGCTTTAGGGGTTGCTCAAATGCGTAAATTAGATGAATTTTTAATTAAAAAACATCAGTTAGCTAAAAAGTATCAAAACTGTGCGGCAAAGTCATTAAAAAAGGGGGGGGTATTTAAAGCAAAAACGGGGCAAAGCCCTAATTATTGGTTAAATACTCTTGTGCTTGATAGTGTTGAGCAAAGAGATTTATTTTTAGCACAAGCACAAACACAACAAATTCAAGCTAGACCTTTATGGACACCTTTGCATCAGTTAGATATTTATAAACATGAAATACAAACGCTAATGCCTAATACTCAATGGTTATTTGAACGCCTAGTTAATATCCCCAGTGGTGTTGCATGAAGCAACCTATACTGTTAGTTGGTGGTGGAGGGCATGCTTTGTCAGTGGTTGATGTTATTGAAGCGACTAATCAGTTTGCAATAAAAGGTATAGTCGATACTAATGTACAAAGGTTATTAGGTTATCCTGTGCTTGGTGATGATAGCCAGTTAGCAGAGTTTATCGAAAAAACCCCCAACTGTGTTATTAGCGTTGGACAAATTAAATCTGCACAAACTAGAAAACACTTATTTAAGAAGGCTAAAAATTTAGGCTATGTATTACCTAATATTATTTCCCCTTTTGCAAGAATAGCTAGTTCAGTAAAATTGGCAGATAGTATTTGTATTATGCACCATGCTATAGTTAGCCACTTAGTGGTAGTTGGTGAAAACACAATTATTAACAATCAGGCTTTAATAGAGCATGAAAGCAATATCGGCAAACATTGCCATATTGCGACAGGAGCAATCATTAATGGCTGTGTAAGCATTGGCGATGAATGTTTTATTGGTAGTGGGGCAGTGGTTGCTAATAATGTTAGTATGTGTAGTAATGTAGTAATCGGCTCAGGCACAGTAGTAATTAAAGATATTACTAGTGCTGGTACCTATCTTGGCAACCCTGCGAGGAAATTGTGAAAACCTTTATTATTGCCGAGGCGGGGGTAAACCATAATGGTGATATTGAGCAGGCTCTAGCTTTAATTGATGTAGCGGTGCAAGCAGGGGCAGGGGCAGTAAAGTTTCAAACTTTCCAAGCTAAAAACTTAGTTTCTAAAACTTTACAACAAGCTGAATATCAAACTAAAAATACTGGCAAACAGCAAAGTCAATATCAATTGCTAAAGAGCTTAGAATTAACCGAGCCAGAGCATAAAATATTAATTAAGCATTGCCAAGCGAATAATATAGAGTTTATGTCAACCCCATTTGATGATCAAAGCATTAGTCTTTTAAGTCGGTTAAAGATGCAAAAATGGAAAATCCCTTCAGGAGAGTTGTTATCTATCCCTTATTTAAGAAAAATAGCTAGATTAAATAAAACAACTATTCTATCAACCGGTATGGGGGACTTGGATGAAATCGAGATTGCCCTAACAACCTTATTAAAAGCCGGCTTAGATAAAAATAAGCTAACAATTTTACATGCTAATACTGCCTATCCTACACCCTATAAAGATGTAAATATAACCGCAATGTTAAGAATTAAAAAAAAATTTAAAGTTAATGTAGGCTTATCCGATCATAGTTTGGGTATTGAAATTCCTATAGCTGCTGTAGCCTTAGGAGCAACACTAATAGAAAAACATTTTACTTTAGATAGGGATTTACCAGGTCCTGACCATAAGGCAAGCTTAGAACCACAAGAATTACAACAAATGGTAAACTCAATTCGTAATGTAGAACTAGCCATGGGCAGTGGCAAAAAGCTAGTATCTAATTCAGAAAAAATTAATAAATCTATAGCACGCAAAAAAATAGTTGCTAAAAAAATAATTAATCTTGGGCAAACCCTAACCGCAGATAACTTAACCTTAAAACGGTCAGAAAAGGGAGAGCCTGCGGTAAATTGGGATAAAGTTATTGGTAAGAAAGCGATAAAATATTTTGTAGTAGATGAAGGTATTTGTCTGTGAAAAATATCGCAATAGTTAGTGCAACTCGTGCAGAATTTGGGCTGCTTAGTAATTTAATTCAGCAAGTAGATGACGATAGTCAGTTTAATTTACAGCTTTTCATAACAGGTTCGCATCTACTTCAATCGCAAGGTAATACCCTATCTCAAATTAAAGACAAATTTAATATTATCGCAACTATTCCAATTTTAGAAGAAGATACCAATTCATATTTAGATACTGCCATAGCAACCAGTAAAGCTCTCGCTGGTTTTGCTGAGGCGTTTGCTATTTATAAACCAGATATAGTAATAGTGCTGGGTGATAGATACGAACTATTAGGTATTTGTTCTGCAGCATTATTAAGCCATATTCCCATTGCACATATTCACGGAGGTGAAATAACCACAGGAGCTATGGATGATGCAATAAGGCACAGTATAACTAAATTAGCTAATTTACATTTTGTAGCAGCCAAAGAATATAAACAGCGAGTTCTACAAATGGGAGAGCAAAAAAGTTCAGTTTTTAATGTGGGTGCAGTGGGTTTAGATGTAATTAACGCTATAGAGTTTATAACTAAACCACAATTAGAGCAAGATTTTGGTTTTAAGCTACAGGGTAAAATAGTTCTAATAACCTATCATCCAGTTTCCTGGGGCTCAACTATGGGTAAGTTAGTATTAAAAAAACTGTTTGCAGCAATAATTGGTATTAAAAATGCTACTGTAATTTGGACAGCGGCGAATAATGATGCATCAGGACAACAGCTAAACAAAACAATAAAGCAATGGACAAAAAAACAACCCAATGTTTATTTTATTGAATCATTAGGTTCACAAAAATATTTAAGTGTAATGAAAATTGCTGATTTAGTCTTAGGTAACTCGTCAAGTGGCATTATTGAAGCTCCTGTTTTTGGAGTTCCAACAATTAATATTGGTCAACGCCAAGATGGGCGTTTAAAAGCAAGCTCAATAATAGATTGTGGAGAAACCCAAGCAGAAATAGCACAAGCAATAAAAAAAGCCCTTAGTGAAGATTTTAAACAAAAGGCTAAACAGACAACAAGTTTATATGGAGCAGGGCAAACAGCAAAAAAAATTATTGCACAGATTAAAGTTTTTTTAAGTTTGCCAACCAATAAATTAACCCCAAAAAAGTTTAATGATATTAATGAAAAAAAACCCAAAAATACTAGCACTGATTCCTGCCAGGGGGGGGTCAAAAGGCCTAATAGGTAAAAATTTATACCCTATTTTAGGCAAACCTCTATTGCAATACACCATTGAAGAGGCACAAAAAAGTAGCCTAATAACCAAGCTTATGATGACTAGTGAAGACCAAGCTATTAATGGTTTTGCACGATCTCTAGGGGTGCAAGTTGATTATATCCGACCACAGGAACTAGCCGAAGATAACTCTACTACAGTTAGTGCAGTATTACATGTTTTAGACTGGTTAGAAGACAATCAACAATTGCCAGATATAGTTGTGCTACTGCAACCAACATCACCACTAAGAACCACAAAAGAAATTGATAAAGCTATCGCCCAGTTTTTAGCATCAACGAAAGACTCCTTGCTAAGCGTGCAAAAAATGAAAGAACACCCCTTTAAATGTATAAAAAAAACCACAGCAGGTTGGGACTATCTTGCCAAACCAAAGCAAAAAGTATCGCGTAGGCAAGATTATGCAGAGGGCTACTATGTAATAAACGGAGCTATTTATGTAGTTTCTACCCAATATCTAAGGGAAAAAGCTAGTTTTACTAGTGATGGAGATTCAGAGTTATTTGTAATGGATGCGGTATCAGGGGTAGATATTGATGACTTAACAGATATTTTTCAAGCAGAATCAATACTTAAAGCAAGAAAATAAAGGCTAGATAATGAAATTAGTTGACTGGAAAAAAATTGCAATAGATAAAAACGCTACAATTAGAGATGCTTTGGGGATATTAGACAAACAAGCAATGCAAATTGTATTAGTAGTATCTGTAACAGATAAATTAATAGGAACTCTAACTGATGGTGATGTAAGGAGGGGACTACTAAAAGGAGAAACCCTTGATAGCTCAGTAGCAAAAATTGTCAATACCCTGCCAACGGTTGGTTTAGAAAAAGAAACCCAAATAGTTTGGATGCAACATATAAAACGCAAATCTATCAGGCATTTACCAATTATTAATGATGAACAAAAAGTTATAGGCCTGTATTATCATAAAACACAGCACACACTACAGGTAAAAAATCCAGTAGTTTTAATGTTAGGGGGGCTAGGTATGCGTCTAAGACCTTTAACCGAAACTATGCCAAAGCCAATGTTACCTATTGGCAATAAACCAATTTTAGAAACAATAGTAAAACATATTGCAGAACAAGGCTTTACAGAATTTTATTTTTGCATTAGTTATCTTGGCGAAAAAATAAAGCAACATTTTGGTGATGGTAGTAAATGGGGGATAAATATCACCTACATAGAAGAAAATAAACCCATGGGTACTGCTGGAGCCTTAAGTTTATTGCCTAAGTTACCCAATATACCGCTAATAGTTATGAATGGTGATTTATTAACAAAAATCGATTTTATCTCACTACTTAAATTTCATCTTAAACATGAAAATACTATAACTACTTGCGTTAGAGAATATTCCCATCAAGTTCCTTATGGAGTTATAGAAATGCAGGGGCAAATAATATCTAAAATGGTAGAAAAGCCTATTTATAATTATTTTGTAAATGCTGGTATTTACTGCTTGCTACCGCATCTTATCAAGGAAATGCCTGAAAATCATTTTTATGACATGCCAACTCTAGTAGCAGATCAACAACTAAAAAGCCAAAAAACAGGCGGTTTTCCCTTAACAGAATACTGGCTAGATATAGGGCATATTCCAGACTACGAACAAGCCCAAGTTGATTACGAAGTTTATTTCAAATAAACAATCATACTTAGTCAGAGGCTCCTTAATACACCAAAATTATCTTGCCTAGACTAGCTATTTTTTAAATTATCAGTAGGGTTTTCGTTAATTATAATTACCCAGTCCTTTAGATAGTTTTCTTCATCGAAGATTAATTTTAAATGTTTTATTATATTAGGCTGAAAAAGTTTATCTGTAGTATAAAACATATATTCCCAATGGCGAGGATCAAAAGGGTTTTGCCCAAATGGTGGTCCAAGTATTTGCCTAATTTGCTCCATAGTTAGCCCGTTTTGCAAGGTATCTATAGCCTCATTATTGATTATAGTGCCTTGTGTTATTGGGGTTTTATAAGGGGTAAAAAATGTACAACCACTAATTGATGATATCATTATGATTAATACTAGCATTAATAGTTTTTGTAATAGAGCCATTTTTTTAGGTTTTTTTATTTAAATTAAAGTTTAAATTTAGTTTATTATACTCAAATATATAATAAAACTGATAATATATATAAATTAAAAATTAATTACTGAGGAGGCTTGTTTTTATGAGCAGTCAAAATTTAAAAAAAGTTGGACTAAAGGTAACTCTTCCACGATTAAAAGTGTTAGAGATTTTAGAAAAAAGGTCTGAAAAGCATCATTTAACCGCTGAAGATGTTTACAAAAAACTAATTGGGCAGGGTGAAGAGGTTGGCTTAGCAACTGTTTATCGTGTTCTTACCCAGTTTGAGCAAGCAGGAATAGTTAGGAGGTTAAATTTTGAAAATAACATTTCAGTATTTGAGTTAGATACTGGCGATAATCACGACCACCTTGTTTGCATTAAAACAGGTCTTGTAAAAGAATTCACCGACTCTGTTATTGAAGAAAGGATTAAAGAAATCTCAAAAGAAAAAGGTTATAAGCTAGCTAACCATTCATTAGTTATCTATGGATTAACAGAAGGTTAAGGAGGCACTTAACAACGGATTGAAGTTCTGGTAACGCCGAGTTTATAGCCTCTGCATTGTCATTGTGCAATCAAGTATGATTATTTTATGCTGGTAAAAATAGCGACACTTTTTTCTCAGTCTAATTCTAACCCTACTTTAATTACGCATTTTTGAGAGCATATAATATTTTGGGTATTTTTTAAAATCACCCAGAACTTTTCTTTGCTCTTTCTCTTCTTTTTTCTTTTGGGTCAATTTTTAATGGTCGATAAATTTCTATTCTGTCGTTTTCTTGTAATATTTCATTTTTTTTGACAGCTCTGGAAAAAATACCTATATTACTAACATCTAAATTAGGAAAATCCTTTAGTAATTGAGAGTTTTTAAGAGCACTCTCTATGGTAGTATTTTCTTTCACCTTTTCTGTATAAAAAAATTGTTGGTGTTTTAAAGCATAAACGATTTCAATTTTCATAAAATATTTTTTGCCCTTTTGCAAAAAGAATCCACCAAGGTAGAAGCTATTTGTTCAAAAATGGCTGATAGAGCAAAATTAAATAATTTATTGCTTACCTCATATTCTAAATTTAGAATTATTTTACAACAGTCTTCATCAAGAGTAATAAATTGCCAGGTGCCTTCAAGGTGAGAAAAAGGGCCATCTACCAATTTAATTTCGATTAGATTAGATTCAAATAATATATTTGATGTTGTAAATGATTGATTTATCCCTGCTTTACCAATATCAATTTTAGCTATTAATAAATTTGGTTCTGAGTTTATAATCTTACTGCCTGAGCACCAAGGTAAAAAATCAGGATAATTTTCTACATCATTTACTATTTTAAACATCTCTAAACAGGAGTAGGGAAGAATAGCACTACGGGTTATTTTTTTCATTTACAAAACATTTATTTAGTTATAATCTGCAGATTATGGCAAAAAACAAAAAACAAAACAATCCCAATAGTATAACTATTAATAAAAAAGCTAAGTTCGAGTACTTTATAGAATCAGAGTACCAAGCAGGTCTTGAGCTTCAAGGCTGGGAAGTTAAAAGCCTGCGTGCAGGCAAAATACAGCTAAATGAATCATATATTTTATTAAAAAATAATCAAGCTTGGTTATTTGGTGCATTGATAACTCCACTAATTTCAGCTTCTACTCATACTAAGCAGGATCCATTGCGGCTTAGAAAGCTTCTAATGCACAGAAAAGAGCTAGATAGGCTAACTGGAATGGTTGTTCAAAAAGGATTTACTCTGATCCCCTTAAACTTGCATTGGAGTAAGGGTAAAATTAAGCTATCACTAGGTCTTGCTAAAGGTAAAAAATTACATGATAAGCGAGCTAGTGAAAAAGAACGAGACTGGAATAGAGATAAGCAACGAATATTAAAAATGACAAGATAGCTTGATGGTTAAACTGTATAATAGTGCCAAGAGTTTTATCTTTGGGGGTGCACTGGTTTCGACGAGGAGTTCAAAGTTTAAAATGCATGTCGAGCCTGAATGATGCTCGTTAATCATTATTTCAATTTGTTATAGTTGCAAACGACGATAACTACGCTCTAGCGGCTTAATCCCGCTAGCGCAGGCTAGATCAGTTGTTCGTGGCTTCTAGTTCTGTGTCGACTCACGCGGAATCGCTAGTCTTTATGTGTTTGGATAAAGGCGGTTAAAAGTTACAAACTCGTCTTGTATGATCCCTGTTGACTGGGTAGTATTTAGCTTAAATTAATTAGTCAAATAAGCATGTAGATTTTTAAATGGAGGCTTTGCGGACGGCGGTTCGACTCCGCCCATCTCCACCATATACTTTTTAAAGCCATTTAATTTTAATGGCTTTTTCATGTTTTTATTCTTTATTTTATTCT
>DBOE01000020.1 GCA_002299585.1 Hydrogenovibrio sp. UBA654
GATGAATATAAAGAAACCGCAATTAGAGTTGATAAAAATGGTGAAGTTGTTAGTTTTGATTTAGCATCAGGTAATATATTATTTAAACAAAAGCTAAGTCTAGCGGGAGAAAAAATTGTTAGTAAGACCCGAGTTTCTGACCATAAAAATTTAATGGCATTTGGGCTATCTGGCGGTGGAATTTTAATCGCTAAATTTAATTTTAAAGTAAGCTTTCCTAATGACAAAAGAAAAATAGAAATGGAAATAAGTTATCCATTTGGCGAAGAAATAATGGATGTATCTAATAGTATAGTTAGCAATGTTGCAGTTCGAGACAGTGATTCTGAGCTGATTATTGTTACAAAAACAAAAGGAGATAATTTTGTTAGGCTTAAAAAGTTTGATAAGACAGAGTCGATGTTTTCTGAATCTGTCACTCTTGAAGAATCATCTGAAACTGTAATTAATTATACTGAAGACTTAACCGCTCTTTTGTTAGATGAGTCTATGCGTAATTTGTATTTAGTACAAATTACTGGTGAAACTCAATATTATGATATTGCAGACTTTGATAATTTAAGGTTAAGGCAAGCAGTTTTTTTAACGGATGTAGTAAAAAAAGAAAAAATAACTTCAGTTAGTTTTCTATTAGGAGCTTTTTCTTTGATGATCGGCACAGATCAAGGTAGAATTTTACAGTGGTTTCCTGTTAGAGGTGACGATAATTTATTTAGGCTACAACAAATTAGAGAATTTAATTTAGATGAGGATCAAACAATAACCCAATTAAATGTTGAGAACGCAAGAAAAGGTTTTGCGACAGTGGATAATAAAAAAGAATTTAATATATTCCATTCAACCGCACAAAGGCATTTGGCAACGGTTAAATTACAAGACAATGGCACTTATTTTAAAATTTCTCCAAGAGATGATGGCCTATTAATAGAGCAAGAAAATGGTCAGGTTGTGGTTTATGATGTGGAAAATGAGCATCCTGATGTTTCTTTTTCTAGTTTGTGGGGCAAGGTATGGTATGAGGGTTATTCAGAGCCTGCTTATGTTTGGCAGTCTTCGTCAGCAGATGCTGATTATGAGCCTAAGTTTTCAATGGTTCCTTTAACTTTTGGTACTATAAAAGCGGCTATTTATTCTATGCTTTTTGCGGTACCTATCGCTATTTTAGCAGCCCTTTATACCGCATTTTTTATGGGCAGTAAATCAAGAGCGGTAATTAAACCTGCTATTGAGTTAATTGAAGCCTTACCAACTGTTATTTTAGGTTTTTTAGCAGGCTTGTGGTTGGCTCCTTATATGGAGGCTCATCTTTCTGGCTTTTTTGCTTTAGTGTTTGTTGTTTCTCTGGGGATATTGATAGTAGGTTATGGTTTTTCTAAGTTACCTGAACGCATTAGTTTATTGGTACCAATTGGTTCAAGGTCATTACTTATGATTCCTGTAATTTTATTTTTGGGATGGCTTTCTTTTGCTTTAGATGAGACTATACAAAATTTATTTTTTGATGGTGATATGAGACATTGGTTAACAGCGACAGCAGGTATTGATTTTGATCAAAGGAATGCTTTGGTTATAGGTTTTGCGATGGGTTTTGCTTTGATTCCGACTATATTTTCTGTGGCAGAAGATGCCATTTATAATGTACCCTCTTATTTGGTTAATGGTTCATTAGCTTTAGGAGCCAGTGGTTGGCAAACTATTGTGGGGGTGGTTCTGCCTACCGCTAGCCCAGGTATATTTTCAGCTATTATGTTAGGTTTTGGGCGTGGAGTAGGTGAAACAATGATTGTCTTAATGGCATCAGGAAATACTCCTTTAATGGATGTTAATATATTTGAAGGATTAAGAACTTTATCAGCTAATTTAGCAGTTGAAATGGGTGAAACTGAGCTATATAGCTCGCACTATAGAGTTTTGTTCCTTTCTGGTTTGTTGTTATTTATTTTTACATTCATACTTAATACTATTGCAGAGATTGTTCGTGAGAGAATGCGTAAAAAATATGGTTCACTTTAAAATAATTAGTAGGATTTGTAGCTATGAAAGAATGGTTTAAAAAAGGTGAACATTGGGTATGGTTTAGTGCTTCTGCGGTAAGTGTTAGTGTGATTTTAGTTGTCGGACTGATTTCAATGATTACTTATAAGGGACTTATTCATTTTTGGCCACACCAAGTTTACACTTTTCAATTAAATACAAATGGGCATATTGAAACAATTGTTGGAGAAATATACCAAGAAAAATTTAAAAAGGTTCTTGTACAAGTTGATGAAAAAACCTCAGAGGAAAAGAAAATCGTTCAACATCTTCTTAAGGTAGGTAATCGTGATGTTTATGGGATTGATTTTCGTTGGATAAGCTCAGCCGATATTGTTAATAAAGAAATGCGACTTGCTAAAAAAGTGGTAGTGGTTGAAAGGTATGAGTGGGGTAATTCTTATGGAAATCTTCATTCAATAAAACATAATGGAGAAGAAATTAAAATTAATGACTCTTATATGCCAAGACTTAATGATTTATTAACGGCTTCACATGGTATACATAAAGAAATAAATCATATAGAAAAAATAATTATTGGTGGTATTAATAATAAAATTGAAAAATTAAGGCTTGAACAAAAAAAACTTGAATTGGATAATGAGTTTCCACAAGAAATAGAAAAGAATTTTATTTTACAAAAAAAGCAGTTAAATCTAGATTTTATGGATCAGCAAAAAGAGTTAGATGCTTTATATAAAAAAAATAATGAAACGGGAGAATTAATTTTAACTATTGCTGGTGATAAAAAAATCTATATACCGATTAAAAATATTATTAAATTATGGCAGCCAAATGAGATGTCTTTTATTGGTGATATAGCTTATTTTTTTAGTTCAATCGCCAGTTTTTTAATAGATGATCCGCGTGAAGCCAATACAGAGGGGGGGGTGTTCCCTGCTATTATTGGAACTATCACCATGGTGGTGTTAATGGCGATGTTCGTTATGCCTATGGGAGTTATTGCGGCAATTTATATGTCTGAATATGCAAAAGAAGGTATAATTTTAAGAATTGTGCGAATTTCTGTAAATAATTTAGCCGGTGTCCCATCAATTGTGTTTGGTATTTTTGGCTTAGGTTTTTTTGTTTATATTCTTGGTGCTTCTATTGATGAAATGTTTTATGAATATGCTTTACCTAACCCTACATTTGGTACTCCTGCCTTGTTATGGGCATCTTTAACTATGGCTCTATTAACCTTACCAGTAGTAATAGTTTCCACTCAAGAGGGTCTTTCTAGAGTACCTATAGCTTTAAGAGAAGGTGGTTTAGCCTTAGGAGCTACTAAATCCGAAACAATTATGAAAATTGTTTTACCTATGACCTTGCCAGCAATCATGACAGGTTTAATTTTGGCAGTGGCAAGGGCTGCAGGAGAGGTTGCACCTTTAATGTTAGTCGGTGTAGTTAAGTTAGCTCCTGAATTACCTATAGATTTTAATGCTCCATTTATTCATTTAGATAGAAAATTTATGCATTTGGGCTTTCATATTTATGATGTAGGATTCCAAAGCCCTAATGTGGAAGCTTCGCAACCTTTAGTTTATGCCACTTCATTATTGTTAATTATTATTATAGTTTCTTTAAACTTAGGAGCTATTTCAATTCGCAATAGATTAAGAGAACAATATAAATCTTTAAGTCATTAATCGAGAGCCTAATATGATAAAAACAGCTAAAATGAAATTAGCAGATGAAAAAATTCTTTTAGAAGTAAAAGACTGGAATCTTTTTTATGGAAAAAAACAGGCATTAAACTCTGTTTCGATGAAAGTTGCTAAAAATAGAGTTACCGCTTTTATAGGGCCATCTGGTTGTGGTAAATCAACATTATTGCGTTGTTTTAATCGGATGAATGATTTAATTGATGTTGTAAGTGTTGATGGAGAAATACTGCTAGATGGAGAGGACATTTATGCAAAGAAAATGAATGTTGCATATCTTAGAAGAAAAGTTGGTATGGTTTTTCAAAAGCCCAACCCTTTTCCTAAGTCAATTTATGAAAATGTATGCTATGGAGAAAGATTACAAGGAGTTAATGATAAGACTGCTTTGGATGAAGTCGTGGAATGGGCTTTAAAAGGGGCAGGACTTTGGGAAGAAGTTAAAGAAAGATTAGATGAGAATGCTTTAGGTTTATCAGGAGGTCAGCAACAAAGACTATGTATTGCTAGAGCAATTGCAATTAAACCTGATGTTTTATTATTGGATGAACCTACATCAGCATTAGATCCAATTTCGACCCTTGCTATAGAGGAGTTGATATTTGAACTAAAAAAGGAGTTTACTATTTTAATAGTTACGCATAATATGCAACAGGCAGCTAGAGTTTCAGATTACACTGCCTTTATGTATCTTGGTGATTTAATTGAATATAAAGATACAGACAGTTTATTTACCAATCCAAAAATAAAACGCACAGAAGATTATATTTCTGGTCGTTACGGTTAAACTAGGAGCCAAAAAATGGATAAACAAGAGTTTAGTTCGCATATATCTAATAGGATGAACAAGAACTTAGAAGATATTTTTAATAGTATTTTAGAGATGGGTGGTTTAGTAGAAAGCCAGCTTGATAATACTTTAGATGCTTTAGCTAGCAGTGATAAAAGTCGTGCGGATGAAGTTATTATTTTGGATAAGGTGGTTAATAGTGCAGAATTTGAAATAGAAAGATTATGTGCTAATATTTTAGCTAGACAGCAACCAACAGCTTCTGATCTTAGGCTGACTATTGCCTCTATTCGCATTGCTATAGATTTGGAAAGAATTGGTGATGAAGTTGTAAAAATGGCAAGAATGGTAAAGATTTTTATAAAAAATGATGAACCTTTAACGCAAAATTTTCCAGGCTATTCTAGTTTATTAGACATGTCTCACCGTTCGTTAAAAATGTTACAAGTTGCTTTAGATTGTTTTGCAAGGCTAACCGTAAACAATGCACTATCGGTAATAGATGAAGAAGAAATTATTGACACCCTTTATAAAGATGCTTATAAAGAAATTATTCAAGGTCTTAAAGATACGCCAAATAGAGCTAATTGCATGGTACAAATGCTTTTATCAGCAAGAGCGGCGGAAAGAGTTTCTGATCATATAAAAAATATAGTTGAAAATGTTGTTTATTTAATCAATGGTAAAGATATTAGGGTTTTAGATAATAAATCGATGATAAAATTAATGAAAAAGATGGAAAGAATAGAAAAAAATGGGTTAAATTAAATAATGAAAAAATATAAAGTATTAATTGTAGAAGATGAAGCGGCTATTAGAGACATACTAAGTTTTACTTTACAGTCTGCTGAGTTTGAAGTTATTGAAGCTGCTAATGCGGAGGTCGGATGGAAGACTTTAATTAAGGATCAACCAGAGTTGATTATAGTTGATTGGATGCTGCCAGGGCTTAGTGGGGTTTCTTTTGTTGAGAGAATAAGAAAAAACTCTGATTTTAGTTTAATTCCAATAATGATGTTAACGGCTAAAGGCGAAGAAGAAGACCAAGTTAAAGGTTTTTTAGCAGGTGTTGATGACTATGTTGTAAAACCTTTTTCCCCACGGGCATTAGTTGCAAGATGCCAAGCTCTATTAAGAAGATCTAAAGCAGAAATGTCTTTAGCTAATATTGTAAAAACTACTAATTTATTGTTAGATTTAGATAGTTATCGTTTTACAGTGAATGAAGTAGAAGTTAAACTTGGACCAACTGAATTTAAATTAATGCATTTTTTTATGACTCATTCTAATAGAGTTTATTCAAGAGAGCATCTTTTAAACCAAGTATGGGGGGTTAATGTGGTTGTAGAGGAAAGAACTGTTGATGTGCATATTAGAAGATTAAGAAAATTACTTGAAGAAGTTAATGCTTCTGATACTATTCAAACTGTGCGCGGAGCAGGATACCGCTTTTCAGATTAATGACTATTGGAGTTTCAAAAGAGCTAGTTTGGGTGTTTTCAACATTAAGCATAGCTGTTACTCTTGGTTGGCTTTGGGATGCGACTCATCTGGTATTATTTTCATACATTGTCTTTTATATAACCCGTAATTTATTAAGTATACAAAAATTTGAGCGGTGGATAAGAGAAGATAAATTAAGCGTAGATTTTCCAAGCTCTGGTCTTTGGGCAGAAGTAATCAATTTGGTTGACAATAAAATTCGTAGATTAAGTAGTAAGCTTAATTTACAACACTACAATGCAGAGCAAAATAAAGAAGCTTTAATGCGTTTAAAGGATGGAATTGTATCATTAGATGCAAGGGGTAAAATAGAATGGTTTAACTGGACTGCCCGTAAAAAATTAAAATTAAACACTAAGGATATAGCTACTAATATAGAATTGATAGTTAGAATTCCAGCATTTATTAAGTACCTTAATGAAGATAATAATCCTGAACCTCTTATACTGCATGTATTACAAGGGATACCAGGGACAGTAAGCATTGCTATAATCTCATATTATAAAGATCATAGACTAATAATAATTAAAGATATCCACGAACTATATAATGCTTCGCAGATTCATAAAGACTTTATAGCTAATGCTTCACATGAGTTACGCACACCCTTAACGGTAATAAATGGTTATGTAGAAGTGATGCTTGATGAAAATGTTAAAAATAAATGGCAAAAACCATTAGAGCAAATGCATAATCAATCTGCTCGTATGCAATCAATAATTGATGATTTATTAACTTTATCATCTTTAGAATCTGAAAATGTTGCTGAGGAATTAGCTATAGTAGATGTTCCTGAGTTGTTAAATATTCAGCAAGAAACCAGTGTTCAAATATCACAAGACAGCCATAAAATAAGTTTTGATGTTGATGAAAATCTACTGATAAATGGTTATATAAAGCCATTAACCAGTATCTTTTCTAATTTAATTTACAATGCAATTAGTTACTCGCCAAAGGGGGGGGTAATTATAATAAAGTGGTATAAAACTAACAATAGTGTGGTATTTTCAGTAGAAGATCATGGCATAGGAATAACCCAAAAACATTTAGCAAGAGTTACTGAAAGGTTTTACCGAGTAAATGGAGCAAGATCAAGAGAAGGTGGTGGTACAGGGCTTGGTTTATCAATAGTGAAATATGCACTAGAAACTCATAAAGCAAAGTTAATTGTGGAAAGTAAATATGGACTAGGTTCAAAATTTACCTGCAAATTTCCGGTCAGTTTAGCAATAAATGCTGAAACTATTAACTGATCCCAAACTCCAATTTATAAGCTAGAAGCTCTACCCTACGGCTCTTATCCAAGTTCATATACGTTATCATTTTTTACAATAGCTAGCTATTATTGCAAAATGATACCTTGACGCTGAAAAATTGGTGTTGCCAGAAATTATGATGCTTATTCAGTGTCTCTTTAAACGATTGTTTAAGTATAACTGTAATTTTTTGTTAATATGTTTGTTACAATCTGCGAGCATAATATAGTTTCGAATATATAATTTAAAGAGAAGAATAAAATGAAAAATAAACTAGTACTATCATTAGGTATTTCAGCGTTAATTATATCTTTACCAGTAACCTCAGGAGGAGTTGAGCCTTCTATGGATGAATACAAGAAGGTATCAGGTATTTCAGGAAAACTATCATCGGTTGGTTCAGATACTTTAGCTAATTTAATGACTCTTTGGGCAGAGGAATTTAAACGGACCTACCCAAATGTAAGCATTCAAATTCAAGCAGCAGGTTCATCAACTGCTCCACCTGCACTAACAGAGTCAACTTCTAATATTGGCCCTATGAGCCGTAAAATGAAATCAAAAGAAATGGTAATGTTTGAAAAGCAGCATGGCTATAAGCCTTTAGCGATTGGGGTTGCTATAGATGCCTTAGCAATTTATGTTAATAAAGATAATCCAATAACTAAATTAACAATTCCGCAAGTTGATGCAATTTTTTCAGAAAACCGAGCATGTGGTATGGATGTTGCCGTTAAACTTTGGTCTGATTTAGGAGTAAGCGGTTTATTAGCGGAAAAATCAATTCAAAGGTATGGGCGTAATTCAGTATCTGGCACTTATGGTTTTTTTAAGAAAAAAGCCTTGTGTAAAGGTGATTTTAGCCCAAATGTAAATGAACAACCTGGCTCTGCTTCTGTTGTGCAATCTGTGTCAGCGTCATTAAATGGAATAGGTTACTCAGGAATAGGTTATAAAACTGCCGGAGTAAAAGCATTATATTTAAGTAAAAAACTAGGTAAACCTTTTATTAATCCAACATCAGAAAATGCAATAAATGGTTCTTATCCTCTGGCTCGTGTTTTATATATTTATGTAAATAAACAACCAAACAAACCTTTAGACCCAGTAGTAAAAGAATTTTTAAATCTAGTTCTTTCAAAACAAGGGCAAAATAATGTAGTTAAAGATGGCTATATTCCTTTGCCAGCAACATTGGTAGAAAAATATCGTTCAATGATTAACTAGAGTCTATTGAGTCTATTTAGCTAAATATTTTTAGTAAATAAATAAGTCTAAAGTCCTCATCAGTTTTGATGGGGATTTTTATGTTTTAGCGATAAATTTATATGGGATAAGATATGAACTTACAAGATAAATTACAAAAAATTAGAGACAACAAAGTCTTTGAGATATTTGTTATTAGTGTGATTCTTTTTTCTTCGGTAATGATTGGAGCTAAAACTTATAATTTATCAGAATTAAGTTTAAAGATTTTGTGGGGGTTAGACTATGCGATAACAATTTTCTTTTTAATTGAAATTATTATTAGAATAGCGGCAGAAAAAAATGTTTTAAACTTTTTTAAAAAAGGCTGGAATATTTTTGACTTTATTATAGTTACTATCAGCTTAATTCCATTAGAAAATTCAGAGTATGCCTTGATTGCAAGGATGCTTAGGCTATTTAGGGTGATGCGCTTAATATCATTTATCCCAGAATTAAGAGTATTGGTTAATGCTTTATTAACGGCTTTGCCTAGAATGGGCTATGTTGCTTTATTAATGTTTATAATTTTTTATATTTATGCAGTAGTTGGCAATTTAATGTTTGAAAAGATTAACCCTGTTTTATGGGGGGATTTGGGGCATTCTTTACTTACATTATTTAGGGTAGCAACTTTTGAAGATTGGACTGATGTAATGTATGAGACCATGAGTGTGTATGGTTTAAGTTGGATTTATTTTTTAACTTTTATTTTTCTTTCTGCATTTGTATTTCTGAATATGATGATAGGGATAGTGGTTGAAGTGCTTGATGAAGAACACAAAAAAATAAATATTGCACAAGAAAAGGAAAAAGAAGATGAGACTGAAAAAAATCAGTCACGTCTACAACAACAAATACAGCAAGTAAATGAAAAATTAGAAATTTTACTAAAAAAATACTAGCCGATACTGCTGATTAAATTTACCACACCAATAGTTTATATCCTTCCTCTTGTAGTTCCATAAGAGCTGCAGCACCTACCTCGGAGTACTCAGCAAAAGGGCGCATATCTTTATCTTCCCAATGTATTGTTTTCATTGTATTACCACAAGCAATCCATCGCACATTATAGTCTTTAGCGAAACTAGCAACTCTTTCATAGGTTAAAGAGTTAACTTTCCTTTTAGGTTTTTTTGCTAAAACATGTAAACCAGGCCCTATTGCAACTATTGCTATATCCACATTGTCACCGTATCTTTTTATCATGGCTTTTATTGAATTTAAAATGCCATGTTGATAATCAGCATCAGCTTTATTCCACATATAAACGGCCTTGTGCTCGGCAGGATCTCCTGGAAATCTGTCGGAGTCTGTATCTTGCAACTCTGGAACAGGTTTTAATTTAAAGATTTTTTTATCTTCTGCGCTGCATGCGGTGCAAGAGAAAAAAAATATTAGTAAAGTTATTGGCATTAAAATTGAGATATTATTTTTTATCATTATAATTTCCTTATTATATTTCACACATTATAAGGTTATTAGATGAAACTTCAAAGGCAAATTGAAACAGAAATTAATAATAGTTTTTCTGTAATAAAGCTTGTGCTTGAGAATGAAAGTCATATGCACAGTGGTAACAATCCAGAATCGCATTTTAAAATGATTTTAGTAACCGACGATTTTATTGGTTTAAATAAAGTTAAGAGGCATCAATTAGTTTATAAAGTTTTACAAGCAATTATGCCAAAATTTCATGCTTTAGCTCTACATTTATTTAGTGTAGAACAGTGGAATGACTTTGAAGGAAGCACAACTTCTCCACCTTGTAAAGGAGTATCTGAATAAGTATCATAAAAATTTTAGGGACTTCTAACAGGTTAATTCTAGGCAAAGAATGGGGGTAATATGATACTTAATCAGAGGCCTCTAGGTCGCTAATAGGGTTCTTTAACAACCATAGGTCACTAAATTTTTTATGATCAAGTTTGTTTTGTAATAACTTTATAGCAATGCTATATTGTGCTATATACATAAAGTTTTTGTTTCGAACACTTTGCCATAAGTGACGGTATTTAACGGGTAAAAAATCTTTAAAATGATGAATTAACCCAAAATCACTTTCAATCATTGCAATTTTTTGCATGATATTGTGTCTAGCTTGTATTTTAAATTGTTGTTCATAACCCTCAATAACTTTAGCTATAGCATAGATTATTAATGCACCAATAACAAAGCTTATAATAAAGTTATCACCAATAAATAAACCAAATAAAGTAACGGATACTAAAAAAATGGCACTTATTGGCATAGTTAATATAAAAAGCCAGTTCCATTTGCCCTTTAATAAGTCCATGTTTGTGATAATATCTAAATCAGCAATATTAATATTATTTAGTCTTTCTAACATCACTTCTGCTGTTGGTGTTTGGTTTGTTTTAAATTCTTCTTCAGTGTCACCTACTTGTTCAGATTTTTGAGCCATTATTTTTTACAGTTTATAGTAATTCTTGTGTGTTTTTCTATATGATAAGCAGTTAGCTTACCTCCCCAAAGACATCCTGTATCAGTAGTATGGATTTGATAAGCATCAATTATACCAAGAGTTGACCAGTGACCAAAATAAATATCATAGTTAGCGGATTTTCTATTTTTCCAAATAAACCAAGGTTTTAGTTCCGCCTTGCGTGGAGTTTTATCAGGGTGCATTTTTAAATCGAAATCTAATTTACCATCTTTATCGCAATAACGCATTCTAGTAAAGGCATTTAGTGTGTAGCGTATTTTTTCCCATTTGGATAATTTTTTTGACCAGTAATTTGGATCATTACTAAAAAGATATTTGGTGGCAAATTTTTGCCAGTTTTTTTGCTGTAGAATTTTCTCTACTTTTTTAGATTTTTTAAGAGCTTTTTTTATCGACCATTGCGGGGGAATACCCGCATGAACAACCACCATATTAAGTTTTTTATCTCGAATAATTAATGGCCTATTGCGTAACCAAGTGATCATCTTTTTAGCATTTTTATGCTCAAGTATTGATTTTAGGGTATTGGTTTTATCTTGAAATTTTTGCAGACCTGCATAGGATGCGAGTAGGTTAAATTCATGATTTCCTAATACCATTTGAACACAATCACCCAAACTCATAATAAATTGTAAGGTTTTTAACGAATCAGGACCTCGGTTAATGATATCGCCCACAAACCAAAGCTTATCTTTTTTAGGATTAAAATCTATTTTTACTAATAGTTTTTGCAGGTCTTCATAACAACCATGCACATCTCCTATAACATAAGTAGCCATATTATTGTTTAACCTCAAATAATTTATCTGCTAGTTTAACAAACTCCTCTAGACCTAATTTTTCGGCTCTAATGCTAGGGTCAATATTACAAGATTCAATTTGCTTAACTAAAAGATATTCTTTTAAATTATTACGCAAAGTTTTTCTTTTTTGTGAGAAAGATAGTTTAACAAGCTTTGCAAAAGTTTGTTCACACTGGGCTTTAAAGGGTTTTATTTTATAAGGGATTAACCTAATAATAGCTGAAGTAACTTTAGGGGGGGGGGTAAAGTTTTCAGAATTAACATTAAATAAAAATTCTGTAGCACATGAATATTGCATCATTACACTTAAGCGGCCATAGGTTTTAGAGCCAGGGTTGGCAGTAATTCTATCAACTACCTCTTTTTGTAGCATAAAATGCATATCCTGAATAATCTCTGCAAAACTAAGTAAATGAAACATCAAAGGGCTAGCAATATTATAGGGTAAATTACCGACAACTCGTAAAATTTTTTCTTGTTTAGTCCCTACTAATAAATTTGAATAATCAAAGCCCAAAGCATCGGTATGATGTAGGTTAAAGTTAGGATATTTACCAAATTTAGTCATTAAAGGGGTAATTAAATCATTATCAATTTCAATAATATCCAGTTTATTTACAATATTTAGCAAGGGTCTAGTTAACGCTGCTTGCCCAGGGCCTATTTCAACTAAATGTTGAGTTGATTGTGGTCTAATAGATACAATTATTTGGTCGATTATTTGTTGATTATTAAGGAAGTTTTGCCCAAATCTTTTTTTGTGTTTGTGTTGTTTCACTCTGCACTTATGCCGTATACTCGAGTTTACTAAAAGATAGTATTCTACTTTATAAATAACTATTTTTAGATGTTTAAATTAAATTTTACCAATCATATCTATAGCTACCTGCATTGCATATTGAAAACTTTTTATGTCTGCTTGACCTGTGCCAGCTATATTTAGAGCTGTGCCATGGTCAACTGAGGTTCTAACAAATGGTAAACCTAAGGTTACATTTACGGCATTACCAAAGCCTACATATTTTAGTACTGGTAATCCTTGGTCATGGTACATGGCCAAAAAAGCATCGGCATCTTTACGGTTGTTTGGGCTAAATATTGTATCAGCTGGTAGGCTGCCGATCAAATTCATACCTTCTTTTTTTAGCTGGTTAATTACTGGATTGATAGTTTCTATTTCTTCCATACCTAAATGCCCATCTTCTCCTGCATGGGGGTTTAGCCCCATAATGTATATTTTGGGGTTTGCTATGTTGAATTGGTTTTGTAATGAATTATGTAAAATACGAATAACACTTTCTAGCAGCTTGGCAGTGATTGACCTTGAAATATCTTTTAGAGGTAAATGGGTGGTCACTAGTGGTACTCTTAACCCTGGTGTGGTTAGCATCATTACTACTTGTTTGCTATTGGACTGCTCAGCTAGTAATTCAGTATGCCCAGTAAATAAAGTGCCTGCCTTATTAATAATTCCTTTGTGGACTGGTGCTGTAACTAGGGCATTAAATTTATTATCCATACATAATTTTACTGCTGTCGTGAGTATTTCTAATACATAATCGGTATTTTTTATATTTAACTTTCCTGCAACCGATTTTTCCCTAAGGGAAATATGAATTATTTTTACCATTGTACTGGTGTTTTTTTTAGGTGGTTGTCCTAGCTGATAAGTTTTAAAAATAACGGGCAAATTAAGTTGCTTTGCTGTTTGTTTTAGTAGTTGTTTATCTGCTAATACAACCCACTCAAAATCATAGTCGTATTGTGCTAGTTTTATAATTTGTTCAGGGCCTATGCCTGCTGGTTCTCCTGAGCTTATAATTATTTTTTTAATTTTGGTGGTCATAGTTTAGATAGGCTTATATTCTAATGTCTATTAGAGCCTCATCTTTTAATCTTCTTAGCCAAATTTCAAAGGTCTCATTAGCTTTTTTCATTTTTATAGTATTAATAGCTTGTTGTCTTTTATTAATTAGATTTAAATCTTTTTTTCTTGTGGCATCTAAATAAATAATATCCCAACCTTGTTCTGAAGAGATTGGTAAAGTTGCGTGCTTTGGTTGTATATTTAATAGAGCTTGGGAATATTTTTGTGAAATTTGTTTTGGATTAACCCATCCTAGATCACTATTAGTATTAATTTCTGCTGGTATTTCTGGGTATGTTTTCCATAAATCTTGAAAATCTTGTAAGCTATTTATGCTTTTAGAAAGCTTAATTATATTTTTTGGAGCAGTGGCATTAGTATTTTGTTTTACTTCATCAGAGAGTATGGTAAAACGATATAAATGGTATTGGGTAACTATGTTTGTATTAAGATCTTTTTTACCTAATAATTTTATTATATGAAAGCCAATCGGGCTTTTAATTATTTGGCTATGTTCACCTACTTGCATGCCGTTTAGAGCTTCTGAAAAAAAAGTAGGTATTTGTTCTAAACTTAACCAACCTAAATCACCTCCTTGTAGAGCTTTAGACCCTTGAGAATGACGAACGGCTAATTGGCTAAAATCTTCATTATTATTTATTTTTTTTAATATATTTTCTGCTTTAGCTTGGGCGGTATTTCTTTGTTTAGGGGTTGAGGATTCTGGTAAACTCACTACTATGTGGCCGAGGTTATATTTTAAGTTGTTATTAATAAGATTTTGGCGTTGTAGATAATTATTTATTTCATTATCACTAACTTGGGTAAGGGATAAAACTTCTATCTGGCGTAGCTTTTGAAATAATAACTGTAGGCGTATTTTTTCTCTAAAAGCTTCAAAACCATTTTTTTCATTAGCATTTAATCTATTACGAATTTGTAACACAGTTAGTTTGTTGTTTTTAGCGATTTCGGTAATACTTACCAGTAATTCGTCATCGGAAATCTCTATGCCTTGTTGTTGTACTCTTTGTAACTGTAGTTTTTCTATTATTAGATTATCTAGCACTTTTAATTCTAACTCTTTATCATCGTCGATTAAAATATTGCGAACTTGTAGTTCTATTTTTGCGTCAAGTAACGAGTTATCTAGGTCACTTTTTAAGATAATATCATCATTTACTATAGCTACAATTTTATCCAATAAAATATCTTGTTTCTCTGCAGCTACTAAATTTGTAGCATATGTATTAAATAGGGTTATGAGGATAAAAGTAAAGATAGTTATATTTTTTTGTAAAGTCATAATTTAAAAGTTCAGTTGTTCTGTCAAGTATTGTTGGAAGGATGTTCCTGTGGAACTTAATCCTTTTAATTCTATCATAAAATTATAAGAATAATTAAACAGGCCGTTATCTAATCTTGTTTCTTTTGCTGAAACCTCTGTTGCCCAGCAACAGCTGTCATATCTAACAGATACAATATTTCTTTCTTTACGATTAGTAGTAAAATCATAGTTTATATAACTACCTGCTGTCCAGTTATTATTTATTTGCCAGTTAAAACCTGCGGAAATTTCTTCCGTTTTTGTTGCTTGATTGTAGTCAGTTATAGTGCTTGTTAGTAAAAATAGAAATTTTTGGTCAATATCTATTTTTAAACGGCTATTAGAATTACTCAGCTCATAATTTTTTTTAGAAAATTGGGTAGTTGTGTTTAGTGAGAAGGCTTTTGTATTAAAACCAAGTTCAATAAAATAATCAGAAACATTATCGGTGTTGATTTGATTACCTATGAGCTGCACTTTTTTATCGGCTAAAAAGAATATTTGTCCTATTCCTATTTCGGCAATATCTCTTCCAGTTTGGTTTAAAATTTTAGAGGTTAATGCCATAGATATTTGCTTGCTATCGGCAATTCTATCAAAACCAGAAAAGCGGTTATAAACAAATAGATTACTAAAATTTAAACTAGTTTCATTAGTATCAAATATAGGTATATTTGCTTGGTCTTGATAGGGAGTGTATAAATATTGAATTTGTGGTTCAAGAGTTTGGCTAAAGTTATTAGAAGCTATTTTAAAGTCTCTAGTGAAAATTAAGCCACCATTTAATACAAATTGTGGCACAGTTATGTCATGTTCTGTTGCCCCTGTATTATTAAAACCATTATCTTGCATAAAATAATGTATTTTATGGGTAATAACTTCTGTTTTGAAATTACCGTAGGTTTTTATAACATTATATTGCAAAGATGGTGAAAGTACCGTTCTTAAAGCCTCTGGTCTAGTATGTACAGATTCTGAAATTTCAAACTCTGTAGCCTCTGTCATTAGATTAAAGCTAAAATGTTGTAAATATTGATTATCAAATGCGTGAAAAAAATCAATACCAACTTCTGGTCTTTTAGTATAGTTAATATTAGGGTTATTTTGTAAACGCAGATAATCTAATACAGTTATGTTAGCATTGATATTATTATCAGCATAGTTAATATTAGCATGGCGGCTAATAAATGAATTAGTATTTAGGAAACTTGTAATCGGTAAATCAGCATACAAATATTTATCTGAAATTCTACGCCAGTCAAAGTCACTAGATACATTTTTGCCCCAGCGTTGTTGTGATTTTATAGCCATGTTCCAGCGTTGTTTTATTGGTTTTATATTTAGGTTATTTGGATTATATCCTCTTTTAGCTACGCTATCTTCTATAAAATGGTTGGTAAACGTAGCACTATGATTTTTTTTTAAATAGCGAAATTCATTGCCAAGTAATATTCCACGGTATTCCATGTCAGTAAAGGTTAGGGTATTATCAAATTCTGGGGCTAGGTTAAAATAAACAGGAAATGATGAATGTTTTTCGGATCTATTTTGAGTAATTGATTTAATAATACCAAAGCTTGGAAATAAAAGACCAGATTTTCTCTGCTCTGTAGAAAAAGAAATATAAGGGGTATAAAGTACAGGTATAGAATGAAAATATAAGATAGCATGCTTACCAGAAATAGTTTTTTTTGCATTATCTAATGTTATAAGATTCACATTTAACATCCAATCGACTTGATTTGCGGTTAGCTGATTAGAGTCAAAATTTTTATTGGATTGTTTTATTCTACAAGAGCTAAATGTAGCATTAGCTATAGTAGATAGCTTATTTTGATTATCGAGAAAAAAGTCTTTTCCTGTCCCATGAGATTGAGCTTCAGTTAGCTGATAAACAGGTGATTGTATTGTAACAGTAGATTTTTTTTGGTCAAAAATAGCTGAGTTAGCAAGGATAACGAACTCTTTAGTATAAATTTTAACATTGCCAAAGGTATGTGCGGTTTTTAGTAGCGAGTTAATTTCCATTTCATCAGCCTTTAAAAAAATCTTAGAGTTTTGTAAAGAAACATTGCCTTTTAAATGGAAATTATATTTATCATTTTGGAAAAGTTTATCAGCAAGGGCTTTAGTTTTTATTGTTTCACCTGTTAAAGAAACTGGTTTAGATATAGGATCGGGAAAACACCCAAGCAATTTTGGTTTAAAAATATAATTATCTTTATTTATTAAGTCTAGTTTTACAGCAAAAACTAAGGGGCAAAATAAAAATGCAAAGATAAAAGTTAGGTGACTTATAGTAGTTTTCAAAAGTATTTACAAAATTATCAAAATAAAAATAATGACTTATTTTAACTGAGAACTTATTATATGGCAGATATAATTAGTTAATGAGCAGATTTAGTGGATAAAAGATTTAATTTAATGCAGGTCTGGCTAGAGAGTTTGGATGAATTAAAACATACCACTTATAGCCAGCCACAAAAAGCATCAAGTGATGCAAGCTTTCGGCGTTACTTTCGCATAGATTTAGCTAACCAACTAGATAAATATTCCGCACAATCATTAATTATTATGGATGCTCCGCCTGAAAATGAAAACTCCACTGCTTTTATTTCAGTTTCTAAACAGTTAAAAAGCATTGGCTTAAATGTACCTGTAGTTATTGCTAAAGAGCTAAGACTAGGTTTTTTACTTTTAACAGATTTAGGTAAACAAACCTACTTATCTGTACTAGATGAAAAAAATGCCGAAAAACTCTATAGCCAAGCTTTAACTAGCCTAGTAACTATGCAGGTAAGGGGCAGTTTGTTTGTTAATGAATTACCAATATTTGATGGGAGCATTTTACAAAATGAAATGGCAATGTTTAATGATTGGTTAGGAGAAAAACATTTAAATTTAGGGATGAATAAGCTAGAAAAAATAGGCTGGCAAGATCTACAAAAAACTTTAATAAAATCAGCATTAAAACAACCACAAGTATTAGTACATAGAGATTATCATAGTCGTAATTTAATGTATATTGAACAGAACAACCCTGGTATTTTAGATTTTCAAGATGCATTAAAAGGTGGGTTAACCTATGATGCGGTTTCTATGTTAAAAGACTGTTATATTTCTTGGGATGAACAACAAGTAGAACAATGGACAAGGCAATATTTTTTAATGCTTTGTTCACAAAATATAACTAATAAAAATCAATGGCAAGGTTTTCAAGAATCATTTGAGTTAATGGGGGTGCAACGCCACCTAAAAGCCGCAGGAATTTTTGCAAGACTCTATCATCGAGATGGTAAAGAAAACTACTTAAATGATATTCCCACAACCTTAAATTATTTAACAAAAACTGCTAATAAATATTCAAAATTATCATTTTTATCCAAATGGATAGAACAAAAAATACTCCCCAGATTATGAATAGAGCAATGAAAGCAATAATTTTAAGTGCCGGTAGAGGGCAAAGATTAAAACCTATAACTGATAGCATACCAAAACCTCTTGTAGAAATAGCAGGTAAATCATTACTTGTATATCATCTAGAGCAGCTAGCAAGAGCTAAAATAACAGAAGTAGTAATAAATCTTGCTTGGCTAGGTAAACAAATAGAAAAAACTATTGGTAATGGCAATAAATTTGGCTTAAATATAACCTACTCAGCAGAGCCTGCTGGAGGTTTAGAAACCGCAGGAGCTATAATTAACGCTTTGCCTCTATTGACAGATGGAAATATACCTTTTATAGTTATAAATGGTGATATCTATACAGAGTATAATTTTAATAACTTAAAATTAACCCTAGCAAAAGAAAATCTAGCCCATTTAGTTTTAGTAAATAATCCGAGTTTTAAAACGCAAGGAGACTTTGGGTTAGTAGATGGTATAGTAAATAACAACCAGCAATTAACTTTTGCGGGAATAAGTGTTTTGCACCCTAAGTTATTTGATGGTATAGAATTAGCTCGATTAAAGCTAGCTCCAATACTTAGGCAAGCAATAACTAAGCAACAAATACAAGGCGAATTATATCAAGGATATTGGAGTGATATAGGTACAAAAACTAGATTAGAGGAAACCCAAAAATATGTTAATGGTAATTTCACCAGCTAAATCACTAGATGAAACAGAACTTATAGATATGCCAAGTTCAGGAGTATATTTTGCAGAAGAATCGCAACAGTTAATAAAACAACTACAAAAACTAAATGTAGTAGCCATAGGTGATCTTATGGGTTTAAGTGAAAAATTAGCACAATTAAACTATAATCGCTTTCAAAATTGGCAACTACCACTAAGTACAGCCAACCCAGCAACTAAACAAGCTATTTTTTTATTCAAAGGAGATGTTTACCAAGGAATGTCTGTGGCAAGTTTATCGGCAATAGAAATAGACTATTTACAGCAAAATTTAGTAATCTTGTCTGGGCTTTACGGAGCAATAAAACCACTAGACCTAATCCTACCATATCGCCTAGAAATGGGCTCAAATTTTGCAAATAGCAAGGGGAAAAATATTTATGATTTTTGGGGTAATAAAATAACTGACTGGCTAAATTTACAACTAAAAACCAATGAAGTATTAATAAATTTAGCCTCTAACGAATACTTTAGAGTAATTAATAAAAAACAATTAAAGGCAAAAATAATAACTCCAATTTTTAAAGACTACAAAAATGGTAACTATAAAATAATTAGTTTTTATGCCAAAAAAG
>DBOE01000039.1 GCA_002299585.1 Hydrogenovibrio sp. UBA654
CCAATCATCGAATCATAATGGGTAGGCACAGGGTAGCCAGTGTAGATATGAGAATCCCATCTTACCCCTAAACCACCTGCTATATGCAGTCTTTCAATAGTCCCTGGTGATGGCATAAAGTTGTTAGATGGGTTCTCTGCATTAATTCGACACTCAATCGCATGACCAGTAATTTTTACATCTTCTTGTTTAATAGATAAAGGCATACCCATTGCAATTTCAATTTGACATTTTACTAAATCAATACCGGTTACTTGTTCAGTCACTGGGTGTTCAACTTGTAATCTAGTGTTCATTTCTATGAAATAAAACTCACCATTTTCGTATAAAAATTCAAATGTTCCTGCACCACGATAGCCAATTTTTACACAAGCATCAACACAAGACATGCCTATTTTTTGGCGTTGTTCCTCACTAATGCCTGGGGCAGGAGCTTCTTCGACAACTTTTTGATGACGGCGTTGCATTGAGCAATCTCTTTCACCAAGGTGAATAGCATTGCCTTGACCATCAGCTAAAATTTGAATTTCTACATGGCGAGGGTTTTCAAGAAATTTTTCCATGTAAACTTCAGGATTGCCAAAGAAATTGCCAGCTTCAGACTTGGTTAAAGCAATAGATTTAATCAAGTTTGACTCGGTATGAACAATACGCATACCACGACCACCACCACCGCCGGAGGCTTTGATAATAATAGGGTAGCCAATTTTTTTGGCAGTTTTTTTATTTTCTTCTTCATTCTCGCTAAGAGGCCCGTTAGAGCCTGGCACGGTTGGTACACCAGATGCAATCATAGCTTTTATCGCCTGTACCTTATCGCCCATAATACGGATAGTTTCGGCTTTTGGGCCCATAAATACAAAGCCACTTTCTTCAACTCGTTCGGCAAAGTCTGCGTTTTCTGATAAAAAACCATAACCTGGATGAATAGCTTCAGAGTCAGTTATTTCTGCCGCGGCAATAATCGCAGGAACGCTCAAGTAGCTTTGTGCCGATGGAGCAGGACCTATGCAAACAGATTCATCTGCTAAAAGTACATGTTTAAGGTTGGCATCGGCTTCAGAGTGAACAGCTACTGTTTTTATGCCCATTTCTTTACAAGCTCTTAAAACGCGTAGAGCTATTTCACCACGGTTGGCAATTAATATTTTTTCAATCATTGGGTCACCTATAAGTTTAATTATCCAATTATGAATAATGGTTGACCAAATTCAACTGGTTCAGCATTTTGTACCAATACTCTTGCTATAGTCCCAGATATTTCTGCTTCAATCGGATTCATTATTTTCATAGCTTCAATAATACATAATGTATCGCCGATAGAAATTTTATCACCAACCTTCACAAAAGCATCCACATCAGGGGAAGATGCAGAATAAAAGCTACCAACCATCGGTGAAGTAACTTGATGCCCTGAAATTTCTTCAGTGACAGGAGAGGGAGAGTTTTTAATGGTGTCTGGAGTGGAGACTGTTGTTGCTATTGGTGTAGCAGTAGGTATTTGAGCAACAGGAGTAGCAAGCATAACAGGCTCTTTATTACGGGTAATTCTAATATTATGTTCACCCTCTTTAATTTCAATCTCTGCTATATCAGATTGTTCTACTATTTCGACTAGTTTACGAATTGATCGAATATCCATATTATGTTTCCTATGTTTTAATTTTGTTTACAGCTGCGGCTAGAGCCAGTTGGTAGCCAATAGTTCCAAGACCAGCAATTACTCCCTCTGCTATATCTGAAAAGTAAGAATTTTGTCTAAATTTTTCTCTTTTATGAATGTTTGATAAATGAACCTCAATAAAAGGAATATTTGTGCCACTCAAAGCATCACGGATTGCAACACTAGTATGTGTAAATGCAGCGGGGTTGATGATAATAAAATCGGTATCATCTATAGAGTCGTGAATACAGTCCACGATTTCATGCTCTGCATTACTTTGAAAACTATATAAGCGAACCTCATACTCATCCGCTAAAACTTCTAGTTCAGAAATAATATCTTCTAGTGTTTGAGATCCATAAATATCAGGCTCGCGCTTACCGAGCAAATTAAGGTTGGGACCATTGATGACTAAAATGTTTGCCACGCTAACCCCCTCTTAAACTTTGATTGGGATTGATTATAACTTAAGTTGACATATTTTTAGGGATAACTTGCAGGAAAAGCGATGAAAATACATGAACTGTCTATAAGGAGGCACTTAAGGTATTCGTTTTTTCTATATAGGGATTTGGGGGTATGAAAAAGGTTGACATGATCATAATTATAGTTAAAATGCACACATTAGAGTTCTCTAATGCTAGAATATAATTATATATAACTATGGAGATTTACTTATGAAAAAAATATTAACTATTTTTATACTTTCTTTACTATCTGTTTCTGTTAACGCTGATTCTTGGGCTTGGGATTCTGAAGTTGAGTTATCTACACCAAAAGAAGTAGTAGAAGTCGCAGACAGCTGGACATGGGATGATAATTCTCCAGCTATTTTAGAATATAACGAAGAACATAGCGAGGAACATAGCTGGTCTTGGGAGTAATTATTTAAAAATAATATTTTTATCCAAAAAAACCGCTTTTATAAGGCAGTTTTTTATATTTAAATATTTTTTAGCTAGGCTGGCGTAAAATTCCAGTAACAATACCGAGAATTTCAATATCAGCATTTTGTAAAAAAATAGGCTTCATTTCTGCATTAGCAGGCTGTAATCTAACGCCATTTTTTTCTATGTAGAGCTTTTTCATGGTAACTTCTTCATTATTGATTTTAACCACCACAGATTCTCCATTTTCAGCAGACTTACGGCGCTCAATAATTACAATGTCACCATCTTCAATACCTTCTTCAATCATGGAATTACCTTTCACTTTTAAAGCAAAGGTCTCTTTTTTGACCATGGTTTGTGGTACGCAGACAGTATCATAATCTATGTTCATTTGAATTGGTTCTCCAGCAGAAGTCCAGCCTAATAAAGATATTTCTATAAAATCTGCATCCATTAGTTCAATGGGGTCACTAATAGATAAATTCATCTTTTGATTTCGTTTTGGAATAAGGTAGGTTACATCAGTCATATTTTTTCCTAATTAGTTTTTTTATTTTAAGGCAACACTTTTTTAAATGGTTTTACTTCTACTTTTTCATATACGCCAGCATTTATATAAGGATCAGCATTAGCCCAAGTTTGGGCAGTTTCTAATGAATCAAATTCAGCAACAATTAAACTGCCAGTAAAGCCAGCATCACCAGATTCATTAGTGTCTATTGCTGGGTTAGGTCCTGCTAATAAAAGCCTGCCTTGTTCATTTAAAACTTGCAGTCTTTTAATATGTGCTGAGCGTGCAGAAGCCCTTAGATCTAAGCTATTTTTAACATCATGGGCAAAAATAGAATAATACATGTCTAGTCCTTTTTTTCTGTGGTTTTATCAGGGGAATTAACACTGTCCATTTCTATTTCTGCTAGTGCATCAGCGGTGATATTGGTTACTTTTTCTTTATCTTCATTGTTTTTAAAAAAGCGACTAATATAAATGCCCTGTATAATAATAAACACTAGTGTTAGCCCCATTAAACCAAAGAGCTTAAAATTAACCCAAGTATCGGTATCATAATTATAAGCTACATAAATATTGGCCACACCAGAGAAGATAAAAAACACAATCCACATGTTACTTAACATATTCCAGGCATGAGAAGGTAGCTGAATGGCCTCATCAAGCATACGACGAATAATTGGTTTTTTGCCAATGAAGTGGCTAGCAAAAAATGCCAAAGCAAAGCCCCAATTAACAATAGAGGGCTTCCATTTTATAAAAGTTTCATCATGTAATATTAAGGTTGCTCCACCTAAAATAATAATCAAAGACAAGGTGATGATGTGCATTTTATCAATTTTTTTGTTTTTAAAATAGACAAAAGAAATCTGTATTACCGAGGCAGCAATAGCTACTGCCGTTGCTATATAAATATCATAAGTCTTGAAGGCGATAAAAAATAAAATAACTGGAAATAAATCAAATAAAAGTTTCATTGGTTCTCTAAACAATAGTTTCTTAAAAAGTAATTGTAATTGTAATGGGGAAACCCTATTAAATGAAGTAAAATTTTAAAAAATACCCAAAGTTTAATAAAGACTATGTCCCAATTTAAAGCCGATTTTCATTGCCACACTACTATATCCGATGGTTCACTTACTCCAGAAGAATTGATAGAATTGGCACTAAAGCAGAATATAACCCACTTAGCAGTAACAGACCATGACACAACTAAAGGTTATGAAAAGTGTCTGCCATTTGCACAAGATAAAAATATCCAACTTATTTCAGGGGCAGAAATATCCTGCCAATGGCAAGGCATTACTTTTCATATTGTCGGCTTAGATATGGATGTTGAGAATAAAACTCTGCAAGATGGCTTAGAATATAATCGTCAGCTACGGATTAAAAGGGCTAAAGAAATAGATGAAAAAGCTAAAAAAAGATTTGGCAGTTTGCTAGAAAAAATACGACCTAAAATTAAAGAAGCGATGATAGGGCGTAATCATTTTGCTCAAGAATTAATTGCCCAAGGAATAGTTAAAGATCAAAATCAGGCTTTTAATAAATACTTAAAACAAGGAAGACCTTTTTATGCTCCAGTAGCTTGGCCAGAGTTAGAGGAAGTAGTTAAGTGGATAACTGGAGCAGGCGGTATTGCAGTAGTAGCCCATCCGCATATTTATAAAATAACTGCCAATAAACTTAATAAAATGCTGGTAGATTTTAAACAAGCTGGTGGACAAGCTATTGAAGTAGTAAATCAACCTAGAGTATGTTCTGAACAAATAGGTATGGCTGATAGAGCTAAACGCCATGGACTTTATGCCTCGCTTGGCTCTGATTTTCATACTCTTGAGTATACTTGGCGCGGGTTAGGTTGGCTAGCACCTATGCCAGAAGGAGTTGACCCAATTTGGAATCATTTAAAAGGAATTAAATTATGAGACTTTTACATACAATGTTAAGAGTAGGCAACTTACAAGAATCAATAAAATTTTATACACAAGTTTTAGGTATGAAATTATTACGCCAAAAAGATTACCCACAAGGCAAATTTACCTTGGCTTTTTTGGGTTATGGCAATGAAGAAGAAAATACTGTCTTAGAACTAACCTATAATTGGGAAGTAGAAAACTATGATTTAGGAACAGGTTATGGACATATCGCAATTGAAGTTGATGATGTTTACCAAGCCGCTACCGCGGTAAAAAATAATGGAGGTAAAATAATTAGAGAAGCAGGCAAAATGAATGCAGGAACTACCGTAATTGCTTTTGCTGAAGATCCTGATGGCTATCAAGTAGAATTTATCGGTGCAGACCATGTACGAAAATAAAATTTAGTAGCATAACAAAGCAATATTTAGAATCTATAAAAAGGAAAATAATATGAAAGCAAGAGCAGCAGTAGCTTGGCAGGCTAATAAACCTTTATCTATTGAAGAGATTGAAGTAATGGGTCCAAAATATGGTGAAGTTTTACTAAAAACAGTTGCTTCAGGAGTATGTCATACAGATGCTTTTACTTTATCTGGAGATGATCCTGAAGGATCTTTCCCTTGTGTTTTAGGGCATGAAGGTGGCTGTATTGTTGTGGAATTAGGAGAGGGAGTTAAGAATTTAAAAGTTGGTGATCATGTTATCCCTCTCTATATTCCTGAGTGTGGTGAATGTAAGTTTTGTAAATCTTCTAAAACTAATTTATGTCAATCTATAGCTGGTACTGTTTGGTCTGGTTATATGCCTGATGGTACTCGCCGTTTTTCAAAAAATGGCAAAGATATT
This sequence comes from Hydrogenovibrio sp. UBA654, assembly GCA_002299585.1. Taxonomy (GTDB): domain Bacteria; phylum Pseudomonadota; class Gammaproteobacteria; order Thiomicrospirales; family Thiomicrospiraceae; genus Hydrogenovibrio. The sequence goes on from DBOE01000039.1 coordinate 5,832, forward strand.
TTTCATTATATGGGCTGTTCTACTTTTTCTGAATATACTGTTGTACCTGAAATTGCCTTAGCAAAAATTAATAAAGATGCTCCACTTGATAAGGTTTGTTTATTAGGTTGCGGGGTAACTACAGGAATTGGAGCGGTACTAAATACAGCTAAAGTAGAGCCTGGCTCAACAGTTGCAGTGTTTGGTTTAGGTGGTATAGGCTTGTCTTGTATTCAAGGAGCTGTTATGGCTGGAGCAGAAAAAATAATTGGTATTGATATTAATCCTGATAAATTTGAGTTTGCAAAACAATTAGGTGCTACAGATTTTGTTAATCCCAGTGATATTGATGGTTCTTTTGTTGAATATATGCAAGATACCTTTGATGGAGGACCTGATTACTCTTTTGAATGTATTGGTAATGTGCATGTTATGCGTGATGCACTAGAATGTACACATATGGGCTGGGGAGTATCTACGGTCATTGGAGTAGCGGGGGGAGGGCAAACTATTCAAACTAGACCATTTAATCTAGTGGTTGGAAGGACATGGATGGGTACAGCTTTTGGTGGAGTAAAAGGTAGAACAGAGCTTCCAGGTTATGTTGATAGATACATGAAAGGTCAAATTGAGCTTGATTCTTTGGTTACTCATACCATGGGGTTAGAAGATATTAATAAAGCCTTTGATTTAATGCATAAGGGTGAGAGTATTCGTTCTGTAATTATTTTTTAATTTTATCAACGATAGAAATAAAGGGGTTTATCTTGTGAAGCAAATAGAAACGATTAAAGAGTTTAGTGGCTATCTAAATCGCTATACGCATGACTCTACTAGCTGTAATTGTGAAATGACTTTTTCTATTTACTTGCCTCCTCAGGCAATAAAACATAAAGTTGCTGTTTTATATTGGTTATCAGGGCTTACTTGTAGTGATGACAATGCTCGTACCAAGGCAGGTATGCAACGCTATGCGGCTGAGTATGGCATAGCAATTGTTTTTGCTGACACTAGTCCGCGTGGCAGCGATGTTGCAGATGAAGATAGATATGATTTAGGTAAAGGGGCAGGGTTTTATGTAAATGCAACCCAAGCACCTTGGAATAAACATTATAAAATGTATGATTACATAACTAAAGAGCTACCTGAATTAATTGAAAAAAACTTCTCGGTTATGGCTAACATAAAATCAATTTCTGGTCATTCTATGGGTGGGCATGGGGCTTTAATTTGTGCTTTAAAAACCCCAGATAGTTACCGTAGTGTTTCCGCCTTTGCGCCAATATGTAATCCTGTTGAAGGTGATTGGGGCAGGGGTTGTTTTGGAGCATATTTAGGTGATAATACAGTTAAATGGTATGAGTATGATGCGACAGAACTAGTTAAATCTGGTAAAAAAGTGCAGGATATTTTTATAGACCAAGGCACCAGTGATGAGTTTTATGATGAAGGGCAATTGCTACCCGAAAAACTTCAACAGGCATGTGTTGCAAACAGCCAAAACATTACCTTAAGAATGCAAGAAGGTTACGACCACAGTTATCATTTTATTGCTAGTTTTATCGGTGAACATATTAAGTACCATGCACAGGCTTTGAAACCTTAATCATAGTCTCCTTAATCAGCTAATAATGAGGAGCGAGTATCTCTTCAGATGCTAGTTTTATATTATCAACTTGCCCTTGTTTTATTTTTTGTAATAAATTAGTTAGGGCTTTTAGTTGGTTTTTTAATTCTAGTATATCTTGTTGTTGTAGTAATAAGTTATTATTTAGCGTTTCTATGGTATTTTCTTGATAGCTTATTTTTATCTCTAGTTTTTCTAATTTTTCAACCATTTAAGTTTTCCGTAGTCTGCAGTTTTGGTTAGCTCTACTCTATCTGCGATAGTTTTATTTAGAGTTATTTTGGTGGTATAAAGTTCATCTCTTCTAAAATAATGACACTCTACTATATCTCCTTCATCTAATATTTGTAGTAATGTTGCTAATTTTTTGGTGTTATTCATCTTATAACCATTGATTGCAACAATTTCATCTCCAGAGGATATTCCGGCATTAGATAGGCTTTGCTCATTTAATACTTTAGTTACTTGTATACTTTGGTTTTGGCTATTTGTTAAAGTTGCTCCTAATTGAATGCAGGTAGTTTGGGTTACTGTTGAGCCCCCTAAGTCTTGCATACTCGTCGCTGGACGCAGCTTAAATTGGATCCCAAATGGTTTAAATAGTTCTGTAAAATTTAGGTCTTTAGTGCCATATAAATGGTTATTAAAAAATTCAGTAAAATCTATGCCGCTAACTTGGCTACAAAGCTTTTCTATGCTAAATTCTTCTATGGCTTTGTTAGGTAAACCATGGTCTTTCCAAAGAGTTAATAAAATATTATCTAGTGACTTTTTATTATTAGTTTTGGCTCGAATAATTAAATCTAATCCTAAGGCAATTAAGCTACCTTTGGTATAGTAGCTGATTATTGAATTAGGTGCATTTTCATCCTGCTGATAAAATTTTGTCCAGGTTAGCCAGCTAGATTCGGCAACACTTTGTTGAAAACGCCCAGGGATACGATAAGCTCTAGTCATTTCTTTAGCTAACCTATTTAAGTGCTCATCTGAATTAACTATGTCAGCATGGTTTAAAAATAGTCCATCATAAAAAGAAGTTATGCCTTCAAACCACCAAAGCTGGTTAGTGTAAACAGGTTTATCTAGTTTAGCATTTTTATAAACAACTGGTTTTATCCTTTTTACATTCCAGCTATGGAAATATTCATGTGAGCAAAGTTCTAAAAATTGGTGATAGTCTTCTGATGGATGCGAGGTGTTTAGATAAGGTAAGTGCTTTCTAGCACAAAGTAGAGCAGTAGAATTAGTGTGTTCAAGTCCTCCGTAACCATCTTCAATAATCATTATTTGAAATAGGTACTTCTTAAACGGATAGGGTTTGCCAAACAAATTTAATTCTACTTCACAAATGTGAGTTAAGTCATTTATTATTCTTTGTTTATCTAGTTTTTGTTGTTCAAATTTACCAGTAATAGCAACTTTATGGGCTATATCACAAGCAGTAAAATTTAACTCAATGAAAGTTCCCATTTCTACTGGATATTCGATTAAATTAGTGTAGTTTTGGGCTTGATATTGCCCAAAACCTTGGTCATTTATTTGTAATTCAGGTAAGGTTGTCGCAATTTTCCAGTTATTATCTTCAGTAAAGTTAGACGATTCTATTAATACTGCACAAGGACAATCTTCTTGACCTAAAACTTGCATAAACAGCGAAGTGCCATTAAAAAAAGCATGGTGTTGATCAAAATGAGCACCTCGAACAGATAAATCCCATGCATACACTTGGTATTCTATTAAGATAGCTTCATTAGTTTTTTCTACTTGCCATAGTGATTTTTCAAGTGATTTTATACTTAATATTTTTCCAGAAATAGCCTGTGCAGTTATGTTATTTAAGTGTTTAGAAAAATCTCTTATTAAATAACTACCCAGTATCCAATTAGGCAAGCTTAACCGCTGTCCACTTGGGTCGGGTATATTTATCTGTATAGATACCGTAAGTAAATGCTGTAGTGGTTTACTAGCTGAAACAGTATATTGAATCATAATAGTTTGACCTTAATGTTCTAGGGGAACGCAAAGTTTTTTATGTTTAATAGCAAGTATAGTTTTTATAGTTAAATGCAAAACTAAAGCTGAAAGTATAGATAAAATTAAAGCTCCAACAAAAAAGAATAACTCTATTTTTAATTTTTCATACATGATAAAACTGGCACTGGCAATAGCAGAAAGAGGAAAAGTGTATGCCCACCAAGAAAGAGCAAAAGGGATTTTTATAAACCTAATGATTTGGCCTGCCAATAAAAGAGTAAAAAATAATGCGGTGTAATATAAAATACGAGCAAAGTCATCTATTGGCTGATTTGGATGCAATGAAACATAAGATATAAAGCCAATCGCCGGTGGGGCTATTAAAATAAATAAAGTAGGCTCTAGAACCTTCAACATAGGTGGGTGAAAGAACAAGCGATACATTATAATAGCTTGTAAAACTAACCAAAAAACCAAACCGATACTAAAAAAATACCAACTTAATTCTATAGGGGCAAAATTAACTGCAGCAATTGGGGCAGCAAAATTACCAACAATTGGAATAAACCAAGCAGGACTCATTTGCTGTATTTGCCACTTATCATGTAATAACCAAGTCTGCATTATATAAAAAGTTAATACAATATGTCCACTAGCCCCAATATAAAATATCCAGCTAGCTAAACTCTCATTTATAGGAATATACAAGACGGATAAAATAATTAAACTAATGGTAAAAGCGGGGAAAAAATTCATCACTACAGGGTGAGATATTTCAAAAATTACCACAGTGGGGTATTTGATTGTTTTTAATAGATATATAGTAAAGATTATCAACAAAATAAGTGTAGTTAATATAGTTAAAACAAGGGTAATAATAGGATTTAAATCAAAAATTTTCGTTGCATTCATAAATGCGGTGCTTAAGCCTGAAAAGCCCAAAACAGTACCAAATAATGCGGCAGGGAAAAATTGCAATCTACTGGTGTTTTTCATATTTGTCCTTGTTTAGGCCGTAGGCGGAAATGTTTCTGTAGAAATTTATTTTACAATCTTTCTAGTAATTTATTAGAACTATTATTTAGTTCTTCAATAATTTGTTTAGCAATAGTTTGTGCGGTAGGTATTATATTTGGATTTTCACTTGGAAATTGCTTACTTCTAGTATTTGACTGGAATGCCGGTAAATTGGCTAGGTAACAGCTTAGTTGGTTAGTTTCGGTAGCTAAGGTTCTCATTAGCTGCTATAACCCAGCTTTAGCTACTGCGTAAGCTCCGTAATAGGCGGGTTGGTCCTTGATGTTTTTATCTAACATTGCGATTAATTTGGCATTTTTTGTTTTACATAATAGCTCTAAGCACATTTGTATTAGATGAAAATTGGCATTTAGATTAGTATGAATTACCTCATACCATTGTTTAGAATCAAAGTGTTCAATAGGAGTACAAGAAGGAAGTATTGCCGCATTTAAAAATACTGCATTTAATTGTTTAAACTCAGCAAGTAAATTTACTTTTACTTTATGATAATCATCAAGGTTTGCACCTAATAAATCCATAGGTAGCAAGATTATTTCACAGTTATTGTTTTCTAACTCATCATATAACTTATTTAAGGTAATTAGATCTTTGTCTAATAAAATAAGCTTGTTATTATCAGTGGCTAAAGCAAGAGATAAATTTCTACCTAGTCCTTGTGATGCTCCAGTAATTAAATATGTTTTCATCTTATTTCCTGCAAAAAATATGCCATTTCATCTGCGGTATTAAATTCATAATCAGCCTGGCAATTAGTTAAAATATTTTTTGGTACAAAACCAAATAAAGCAGATCCTGTAATCATCTTGGCATTTTTTCCTGCCTGTATATCTCTTGGATGGTCACCTAGGTAGATACAGTTTTCTGCTTTTACCTTACACGCCTTAGCAGCCATTAGTAATGGAGCAGGATGAGGTTTGTTTTTTTTTGCTGTATCACCGCTTATAACGGCTACTGGAGCAGATGGAAACTGTTGGTGTGAAATAAGATTGTTAGTTAACCATGCAGGTTTATTAGTTACTATTGCCCAAGGTATTTTTTTATCCGCTAGAGTTTGTAACCCAGTTTCTAGTCCCTTAAATATTACGGTGTGCTTAGCTATATTCTCTGAATATATTTGTAGAAAATATTCTTTTCTAATCTCTAATTCTTGGTCATTAGCCTGTGGAAAAGCTAGTTTTATCATAGCCTTGCCACCTTCAGAAATAACTGCTCTTAATTGTTGATAATTTACCTCTGGTTGTTTAAATTTATGGCAAGTTTTGCTAAGGGCATAAGCAAAATCATGTGAGGTATCTAATAAAGTGCCATCAAGGTCAAATAAAACACATTTTATATTGTGTGTAGGTATCAATTTTTTTGAAACCCCATTAGATAATTAATATCCATATTTTTACTTAAGCCATAATGGTTTAAAAGAGGGTTAAATTCAATGCCTGAACCTTCTTTTAACGTTAAGCCAGATTTTCTTGCCATAGCACTTAGTTCAGATGGCTTTATAAATTGTTCATGGGTATGGGTACCTTTTGGTACCACATTTAATATTCGTTCAGCTACCACAATACCTAATAAATAAGATTTATAATTTCTATTTAGCGTTGAGAAAAATACCCAGCCATTAGGTTTAACCGCATCCGCTGCTGCCTGAATAATTGCTGCTGGATCAGGCACATGTTCAAGCATTTCCATACAGGTCACAAGGTTATAATGCTCAAGATTTTGTTGAGCATGTTCTTCAGCAGAAATTAATTGATAATTAACTTTAACACCAACATCTAAACTATGTAATTTTGCTACGGTTAATACTTCTTCTGCAAGGTCTATTCCTGTAACAATTGCACCATTTTTTGCCAGTGATTCAGTTAGTATTCCGCCGCCACAACCAATGTCTAAAATATATTTATTTTCAATTGGTTGTAGTCTCTTTATAAACTCTAGTCTAAAAGGATTTATTTTGTGTAAAGCCGAAAACTTACCCTGCTCATCCCACCAACTACTAGCGTGATTATTAAAGTTATTTAATTCCTCAATGTCGGAGTTTTTATTTTTTTTCATATACTACTTTTAGTATCTATTCGCTATTTATTAGGAAAGAATATAACACTAGCTATAAATATGCAAAGTTTTTAGTTATAATCATTGATTAATTTATAAATAACAAGTTGATTTCTTAATATGTCTGATTTTGCCAAAGAAGTTTTACCGATCTCTCTTGAGCATGAGATGGAACAATCTTATTTAAGCTATGCCATGAGCGTTATTATTGGGAGAGCTTTGCCTGATGTACGAGATGGCTTGAAGCCTGTTCATCGTCGGGTTTTATTTGCTATGAATGTGTTAGGAAATAGTTGGAATAAACCCTATAAAAAATCTGCTCGTATCGTTGGAGATGTAATCGGTAAATATCATCCACATGGTGATACAGCAGTTTATGACACTATTGTGCGGATGGCACAGCCTTTTTCTTTGCGTTATATGCTGGTAGATGGGCAGGGTAACTTTGGTTCGGTTGATGGAGATTCTCCAGCTGCCATGCGTTATACCGAAGTTAGAATGTCTAAAATAGCCCACGAGCTTTTAGCAGACTTGGATAAAGAAACTGTTAATTTTACCGCTAACTATGATGGTTCAGAACATGAGCCTGATGTTTTTCCAACTAGGTTGCCTAATTTATTAATTAATGGTTCTTCTGGTATTGCGGTAGGGATGGCAACTAACATTCCGCCACATAATATTACTGAAACAGTAAGTGCTTGTTTAGCGTTAATTGAAAATCCTGATTTAGATGTAGCAGATTTAATGGGATATATTCCAGGGCCTGATTTCCCTACATATGGGATTATTAATGGTACAAAAGGAATCGTTGAAGCTTATGAAACTGGGCGTGGGCGAGTACAAATTCGCTCTAAAGTTGATGTGGAAACCGATAGCTCTGGCAAGAGTGCAATCATCATTCATGAATTACCTTATCAGGTTAATAAAGCTAGATTAATAGAAAGAATTGCAGAACTTATTAAAGATAAAAAAATTGAGGGGATTACTGCATTAAGAGATGAATCTGATAAAGACGGCATGCGTGTTGTTATAGAGCTTCGTCGCAGTGAAGTACCAGAAGTTATTATTAATAACCTATACAAACAAACCGCTATGCAAACTGTATTTGGTATAAATATGGTTTCTCTAATTGATGGGCAACCTAAATTATTAGGTTTAAAACCGATTTTAAATGCGTTTATTAAACACCGCCGCGAAGTTGTAACTCGTCGTACAATTTATGAACTGCGTAAAGCTAGAGAAAGAGCCCATTTGCTTGAAGGTTTAACTGTTGCTTTAACTAGTATTGATAAAATGATTGAGCTAATTAAATCTTCACCAAACCCTAGCGTTGCTAAAGAGAGAATTTTAAATACCCAATGGCCAATTGGAGAAGTTGAAAAACTACTAGAAAAAGTTGAGCTAAAAGATATTAGACCAGAAAACTTACCCGCAGGTTTTGGTGCAGAGGGTTCTATTTATAAGTTATCCGCAATACAAGCACAAGCAATTTTAGAAATGCGATTACACCGTTTAACAGGTTTAGAGCAAGATAAAATTATTACTGAATATCAAGACTTAATTGCACAAATTGCAGCTCATTTAGATATTTTGCGTAATCCTGATCGTTTAACAGCAGTTATTAAAGGAGAGTTAACAGAAGTTATTGAAAATTTTGGCGATAGTAGACGCACAGAAATTGACCATAGCTATTTAGATTTAGATGCTGAAGATTTAATCGCTGTTGAAGACCGAATAGTTACTCTATCACAAGATGGTTATATAAAAACCCAGCCATTGTCTGATTACCAAGCACAACGCCGAGGAGGGCGTGGTAAATCAGCAACTCAAATGAAAGAAGATGATGAAGTAGGCCAGCTATTAGTTGCCAGCACCCATGACATGTTGCTTTGCTTCTCAAACAGAGGTCGTTTGTATTGGAAAAAAACCTGGCAACTACCACTTGCTAGCCGTGGTTCCAAAGGTAAACCTATTGTGAATGTACTGCCTGTACAAGATGATGAGCATATTACTTCTATACTACCAATTTCAGAATTTAGTGATGATCATTTCGTGTTTATGGCAACTAAAAACTCTATAGTAAAACGCGTAGCTTTAATAAACTTCTCCCGCCCTAGAGCAAATGGAATTATTGCAGTTAATTTACGCGATGATGATGAACTAGTTGGCACGGCATTAACTGATGGCAACCAAGAAATAATGATGTTTAGCAATGTTGGTAAAGCAATTCGCTTTGATGAAAATAATATTCGGGTTATGGGTAGGCAAGCTAGTGGCGTTAGAGGCATGAAGCTTAAAGAGAATATGTCTATTATTAGTATGCAAGTTGCTCGCCCTGAAACTTTAATTTTAACCGTAACCGAAAATGGTTTTGGTAAGTGTACTTATGTTGATAGCTACTCAACCATTAAGCGTGGTGGATCTGGAGTTATTTCTATAAAAACTTCACCAAGAAATGGTAATGTAGTTGCCGCAGTTTCTGTTACTCCAGACCAAGAGGTTATGTTAATAACTAATAAAGCAACTTTGGTTAGAACTAGAGTTTCTGAAATTTCAGTTGTTGGGCGAAATACTCAAGGAGTAAAACTTATTAATGTTGGTAAGGGTGAGCTAGTTGTTGGCTTAGCTGTTGTTGATGTTAAAGAAGAGTTAGAATTTACAGAAAATCTTGATGAGACTAGTATTGAAAATAACATAGAAACCAATGTGGAAGAAAACAAAGATTAATGAGGACGTTTAATTTTAGTGCAGGACCGGCGATGCTACCTGAGGAGGTAATGAAAAAAGCTCAAGCAGAGTTTTTAGACTGGAAAAATACTGGCATGTCGGTAATGGAGATAAGCCATCGTAGTAAAGAATTCATGCAATTAGCAAGCAAAATGGAAGCTGATTTGCGTGAAATAATGTCCATTCCAGATAACTATAAAATTATTTTTACCCATGGAGGGGCATCATTACAGTTTGCCGCAATTCCTTTAAATTTAGTTGCTGAAAATGATACTGTTGATTATATAAATACTGGAGTTTGGTCAGCCAAAGCAATAAAAGAAGCCTCTAGGTTCGCCAAGGTAAATGTGGTATCAACCTCTGAAAACCATATAGCCGATCTTTCGAGTATCAACTTTAGTGATGATGCTAAATATTTGCATATTTGCCAAAATGAAACTATTACTGGGCTAGAATTCCAAAGCTTACCAAGCCTAGATAAACCTATAATCGCAGATTTTTCTTCAACCATTCTTTCTCGCCCGATTAATATTTCTAACTATGGGGTTATCTACGCAGGATCGCAAAAAAATATCGGTTCTGCTGGGCTGGCTATAGTTATAGTAAGGCAAGACTTATTAGGTAGGGCAAGAGGTAGCACTCCAAACTTAATGAATTGGCAAACCTATGTAGATAATAATTCTATGTTTAATACGCCATCTACCTACTCTTGGTATTTGGCTGGTTTGGTGTTTGAGTGGATTAAAGACCAAGGTGGAGTATCTAAAATAGCAGAAGTAAATAAACGCAAAGCACAAAAAATTTATACGCTAATTGATAATTCTAAGCTTTATTATAATGAAGTAGAGAGAAATGTTCGTTCGTGGATGAATGTAACGTTTAAGTTTAATAATAAAGAATTAGAAGCAAAGTTTTTGCAAGAATCTAAAGATATAGGGTTGTTAAATTTAAAAGGACATAAAGCCTACGGTGGTATGCGAGCAAGTATCTATAATGCTATGCCAGAAGAGGGTGTGGATGCACTTGTTCAGTTTATGCAAATATTTGAAAAAGAAAATAGTTCACTATGAGTATATCCCCGACAGAAAAAAAACAATTAACTAAAATTCGTGATGAAATTGATTTAATTGATCAAAAAATTCAACTATTAATTACCCAGCGAGCTAATTGTGCTCAACAAGTTGCTAATATTAAAACCCAAGGTGGTAAGGTTGATACTATTTTCTATCGACCAGAAAGAGAAGCCGAGGTTTTACAAAAAGTAAAAAATAGAAATAATAGCCTCTTATCTGATAACGATATGATGCGACTATTTAGAGAAATAATGTCTGTTTGCCTTGCCTTAGAGCAGCCTTTAAATGTTGCTTATTTAGGCCCTGAGGGTAGCTATTCTCACGCAAGTGTTTTAAAACAATTTGGTACTTTTGTTCATCCTTATGCAGTGTCTTCTATAGAACAAGTTTTTACTACAGTAGAAAAAGGAGAAGCAAATTTTGGTTTAGTGCCTGTAGAAAACTCTTCTGAAGGAGTAGTTAAACAAACGCAAAATGCGTTAATAAATACCCAATTAAAAATAACTGGTGAAATAGAGTTAGAAATTAACCATTGCTTGTTAGCAAAAAAAACAGATTTAACCTCTATTACTAAAATTGTTGCCCATCAACAAGCTATTGGGCAATGCAAAACTTGGTTGAAAAACAATATTCCTTGGGCAACTAGCGAGGCAGTTGATTCTAATGCTTTAGCTGCCCAAATGACCAAAGACAACCCAAGTCTGGGGGCTATCGCCTCTGAACAAGCTGCCTTATTATATGACCTGAATATCCTTGAACACAATATTGAAGATCAAAAGGATAATACCACTAAATTTTGGGTGATTGGCAATCTAGAAACAGAGCCTAGTGGTTCTGATAAGACAGCACTTATTTTGTCTCTACCTAATAAATATGGTGCTTTGATGAAAATATTACAAAGCTTTGCGAGCAGAAAAATATCAATGAAACGAATTATTTCTGTACCATCAAATGATATTAAATGGGATTATATATTTTTTATTGATGTGGAAGGTCATCAAAATGATGATGTACTAAAATCTGCGTTAACTGAAATCAAAGAGAGAACTATATTTTTTAAAATATTGGGATCTTTTCCAGCCTCTCCTTTAGTTAAGTAATTATTTAAAAAGTATATGTATGACATTGTTTTATAATCAAATTCAACCACAAATAACTAATATAAAACCCTATATTCCTGGTAAACCTATTGCTGATTTAAAAAGAGAATTAAACCTTGTTAGAGTTTCTAAATTAGCTTCCAATGAAAATCCTTTAGGGGCAAGTGAAAGAGTAAAAAAAGCTCTGCAAGATTTGCTGATCGATATAGCAAGATATCCAGACGGTAGTTCTTTTGAGCTTAAGAAATCTTTAAGTGATAATTTAGGTTTAAAATTTAATCAAATTTCTATTGGTAATGGTTCTAATGAGTTACTTGGACTAGTAGCTAGAATTTTTGCCTCAGATGGTGATGAAATAATTTTTTCACAATATGCTTTTGCAGTTTACCCAATTAGTGCTCAAGTAGTAGGGGCAACGGGGGTAAGCGTACCTGCTAAAAATTGGGGACATGACTTAAAAGCTATGCTAAAAGCAATTAGTGATAGAACTAAAATTATTTATATTGCTAACCCTAACAATCCTACTGGTACCTTAGTTTCTATCCAAGACTGGGATTATTTTATTAAGCAAGTGCCACAGCAGGTGATAGTGGTTTTAGATGAGGCTTATTTTGAATATGTTGCTGAAAACCAAACTATTAACGGTTTGGACTATTTAAAAAGGTTCCCTAACTTATTGGTTTCTCGTACTTTTTCTAAGGTTTATGGTTTAGCTTCTTTAAGAGTTGGTTATATAATGGGTTGTGAAGAAATAATAAGTTATATTGAAAAAGTGCGTGAACCATTTAATGTTAATCAGTTTGCACAGGTTGGAGCCTTGGCTGCTTTAGAGGATAATGATTTTGTCACAAAAAGCATAAAAATTAATAATATTGGTATGGAAAAATTGACAGATTTTTTTACCAAAAAAAACTTACCTTTTATACCTTCAGCAGGTAATTTTGTGAGTATTGATCTTGGTAATAATGCCATAAATATAAATCAACAATTATTAGAACTAGGGGTTATTGTACGGCCTCTGGCTAATTATGGTATGAATGGTTTTTTAAGAATATCTATCGGTACAAGTAAAGAAAATGAACATTTTATTGAAGCTATGAGTAAAGTTTTATGCCAATAAAACAAATTAGTATCATCGGGGTAGGATTAATTGGTGGCTCTTTTGCCAAGGGACTTAAAGCAAGAAAACACAAGGCAAAAATATTTGGTTTTGGCTATAGTGAACATAAGCTTAATAGAGCCATCGAACTAGGGGTTATTGATGAATTTTCGCTTAATATTAAAGAAGCGGTTAAAAATGCTGATTTAATAATGGTGGCTGTACCTATGGGATCTTTTAAAAAGGTTTTCCAACAAATAAAACCTTTTATTAAGCAAGATGCAATTATTAGCGATGCTGGTAGTTCAAAAATGAGTGTTATTAAGGCTGCTGAAGATGCATTTGGCAAAAAGTTTACTAATTTTGTGCCAGCTCACCCCATTGCGGGAAAAGAAAAAAGTGGCATTGAAGCCACGGATGAAAATCTTTATGAGCAGCATAAAGTTATTTTAACTCCTACAAAAATTACCGACATTAAAGCCGTTGAAAAAGTAACAAATTTATGGCAATTATTAGGTGCAACTGTAATAGAAATGTTACCGCAAGAGCATGATGAGGTTTTAGCAGCTAGTAGCCATTTACCACATATACTAGCTTTTGCTTTAGTAGATCTACTTGCTAAACAGAAAGATTTACCAAATGTTTTTGATTTTACCTCTGGTGGATTTAAAGATTTTAGCCGTATTGCCTCTAGTGATCCAACCATGTGGCGAGATATTACGCTCAATAATTCTACAGCAATTATTAAATGGCTAAAAAATTATCAAACAGAACTAACTAAAATAACTACTATGGTTGAACAAAACAAAGAAAACGAGTTGTTTCAATTATTTAATCATGCAAAAAAAACTCGTGATAAGCATGTCTTAAAAAAGGAAAAAGCAAAACCATGACCACTAATAATATCAAGTTTAAAGTTCAAGCTGGTGGTAAATTATTTGGTCGTATTCGAGTTCCTGGGGACAAATCAATTTCTCACCGAAGTATTATGCTGGGTTCTTTAGCAGAAGGAACCACTCAAATAACTGGTTTTTTAGAAGGCGATGATAGTTTAGCAACATTAAAGGCTTTTCAGGAAATGGGGGTAAATATAATTGGTCCAAATAATGGCGATATAACTATTCAAGGAGTTGGTTTAACTGGTCTTAAAAAGCCTAACAAACCTCTTGATATGGGAAATTCAGGTACGGCAATGCGCCTTATGTCGGGTATTTTAGCAGGACAACCATTTTCAACAGAATTAATCGGTGATGCATCACTATCAACTAGACCCATGAAAAGAGTAACCAAACCCTTAAGTGCTATGGGAGCAACTATTAGTACTGCCAATAATGGTATGCCACCTTTAAAAATATCCCCAAGTTCAGCGCTAAACGCTATTGATTATGTAATGCCTATGGCAAGTGCACAGGTTAAATCTTGTGTTTTATTTGCAGGCCTATATGCAAAGGGAACAACCACAGTAATTGAGCCGGCTCCAACTAGAAATCATACCGAAAAAATGTTAAATGGCTTTGGTTATGAAGTTGTTTCTGAAAAAATAGATAATTTAAAAACTAAAATCTCTATCAAAGGGGGGGGGCTACTGAAGGCTAATGATATAGATGTGCCGTCTGATATATCCTCGGCAGCTTTTTTTATAGTAGCGGCAACTATTGCAGATGATGCAAATTTAGTGATTGAACATGTTGGTATTAATCCCACTAGAACAGGAATCCTTGATGTTTTAAAATTAATGGGGGCAAAAATTACCCTTGAAAATGAAATATTAGTTGGTGGTGAACCAGTTGCTGATATTCGTGTTAAATCTGCGAAACTAAAAGGAATTAATATTCCAGAAGAGCTTGTCCCCTTAGCAATAGACGAATTTCCGGTTATCTTTGTGGCAGCCTCTACTGCTGCGGGTAAGACTGTATTAACTGGAGCGGAAGAGCTAAGAGTAAAAGAATCAGATCGTATTCAAGTAATGGCAGATGCTTTAACGGCAATAGGTGTTTTAGCCAAGCCAACTACTGATGGCATGATTATAACTGGCGGCAAGCAAAGTAAGCAAAGCTCAAAAATCCTTAGTCATCATGACCATAGAATCTCTATGGCTATGGTTATAGCAGGCTTAAATGCAACTGATGAAATAGTAATTGACGATTGTGCTAATGTTAATACTTCTTTTCCAAACTTTGTAGAATTAATTAATCAAATTGGTATGCAGCTAACTGTAGAGAAGGATGGATAAGTGGATAATATAGTTACAGTTGATGGGCCTAGTGGAGTAGGTAAGGGTACTTTATCGCAATGGTTATGTAATAAAACAGGATTTTTATTGTTAGATAGTGGAGCTATTTATCGTGCTTTGGCCTATGGTTCTATCGTTGAAAAAATATCAGAAACAGATATAGATGCTTTGGTAACCTTAGCAATAAATTTACCGGTTAGTTTTTATGCGACTAATGTTTTGTATGACAATAAAGATGTAACGGCAAGCATAAGAAATGAAGAAACCGCTGCGATAGCTTCTAAAATAGCGTCTATAACAGAGGTAAGAACTGCCTTATTAGAGCGACAAAAGTCCTTTTATAACAAAGGCTCAGGTCTAGTTGCTGATGGTAGGGATATGGGTACGGTTGTTTTCCCAAAGGCAAAAGTAAAGTTGTTTTTAACTGCTAGTGCAGCAGAAAGAGCAAAAAGACGCGTTAAACAGTTGAAAAGTCAAGGAGTTGATGCTATACTCACTCAGATAACTCTAGATATTGAACAAAGAGATGAAAGAGACCGTACCAGGCTCTCTTCTCCTTTGGTTCCTGCGAGTGATGCCATTATCATTGATACAACCTATCTTAGTATAGAAAAAGTCTACCAGATTGCTGAAAAGGCACTTTGGGATAATGGCATATTGAAGTAGATAAAAAATTTAAATTTAATATATTTCATAAAATTTCATAAAAAGTTTTTTTGGGAAGACCTTTTTTATTTAACTGACCCGAGTGTTTTTGAAAATTTTTAGTTTATAAATAAATAAATTAAAAACCCCATTTGCAAAAAATAAACGGCTAACAATTTTGGTAACTATATCCATGAGTGAATTATCTTTCGCTGAATTATTCGAACAATCTATTGAACAAGACAAATTTAAAACAGGCTCCTTAATTATTGGTACTGTTGTAAATATTGATAAAGAATCAGTTTTAGTTGATGCAGGAATGAAATCTGAATCATCAATTCCTAGAAATCAATTTTTAAACAGTGCTGGAGAGCTAGAAGTAGCAGTTGGCGATGAGGTTGAAGTATTACTTGAAGCCCTCGAAGATGGCTTTGGAGAAACACGACTTTCTCGCGAAAAAGCAAAACGAGCTAAAACTTGGGATCGTCTTGAAACTGTTCTTAGCGACAATGAAACTATAACAGGTTTTGTAACTGGCAAAGTTAAGGGTGGGCTAACCATTGATGTTGATGGTGTGCGTGGTTTCTTGCCTGGTTCACTTATAGATGTGCGTCCTATTCGTGATTTTGGATTCCTTGAAGGAAAAACTGTTGAGCTAAAACTGGTTAAGTTAGACCGTAAACGCAATAATGTTGTAGTTTCTCGTCGTGCGGTTATAGAAGCTGAAAATTCAGTTGAAAGAGAAGCTCTACTTGCTAATATGGAAGAAGGCTCTACTCTTGATGGGATAGTTAAAAATCTTACTGACTATGGTGCATTTATTGACCTTGGTGGTGTTGATGGTCTATTACACATTACTGATATGGCATGGCGTAGAGTAAGCCATCCAGGAGAAATTATTCAAGTTGGAGATGAAATAAAAGTTAAAATATTGAAGTTTGATAAAGATAAAAATCGTGTATCTTTAGGAATGAAGCAATTATTAGAAGATCCATGGGGCGATATGATTTCTCGCTACCCACTAGGAACAGAGATTATGGGTAAAGTTGCTAATATTACGGATTATGGAGCTTTTATTGAAATAGAAGAGGGTATTGAAGGCTTAGTACACACCTCTGAGTTAGATTGGACTAATCGTAACATTCACCCTTCCAAAGTAGTACACCTAAGCCAAGAAGTTAATATTAAAATTCTTGATGTTGACCAAGAGCGTCGCCGCATTTCTTTATCGATTAAACAGTGCACAGTTAATCCTTGGGAAGCTTTCTCAGCAACACACTCTAAAGGCGATAAAATTTCTGGAAGTATAAAGTCGATTACTGATTTTGGTATATTTATCGGTCTAGAAGGTAATATTGATGGTTTAGTACATTTAACAGATATTTCTTGGGCAACTCCTGGTGAAGAGGCGGTTCGTGAATTTAAAAAAGGAGATGTTTTAGAAACAATAATTCTCTCTATAGATTCAGACCGTGAAAGAATTTCTCTAGGGCTTAAACAATTAGATCAGGACCCATTTAGTGAATTTGTTGCTGTAAATGGTAAAAATAGTATAGTTTCAGGTACTGTTAAATCTGTTGATGAAAAAGGTGCAATTATAGATTTAGCGAAAGAAGTTGAAGGTTATATTCGTGCTGGTGAAATAGCAGAAGGTACTCGTGATGCTACTCAAGCACTAAAAGTTGGTGATACTATTGAAGCTAAAATAATGAATGTTGATCGTAAAAACCGTTCTCTTTCTTTATCTATTAAAAGTAGATATGCACAAGAAGAAGCAAATGCCGTTAAGAGCTATTCCGCTGGACAATCTAGTCAACAACCTGCCAATACTTGGGGTGATTTACTAAAAGATCAAATTTCATCTGACGAATAATTATTGATTACAGTGCGAATTAATTAATTAGAGGCTATTTTAAAAGAGGTTACTTATAATAATGACTAAATCAGAATTAATTGAATTAATTTCAAAAAAACAGACGCAGTTCAGTCAAAAAGATGTTGAACTGGCAGTTAATGATATTATTAATTCCATGATAAACTCACTTTCTAATGGAGATCGTATTGAAATTAGAGGGTTTGGAAGCTTTAGCCTTCACCATCGTAAAGCTCGTGTAGGTAGAAATCCAAAAACTGGTGCTCAAGTACAACTGAGTAAGAAAAAAGTTCCTCATTTTAGACCAGGAAAGTTTTTAAAAATATCAGTTGATGAATCAAAAAATATTTGTGATATTATTTAAAATAAATATATCTTTTAATCCTTAAAAAGGAGTACAATGTTTAAAAAATAGGTACTCCTTTTTTATTTTATGTTAAAAATTATATACTTCATAATAGCTCTAATATTCATAGCTTTTGGCTTGGTATTAGGAGCATTTAACCCTCATCAAGTTAATATAGATTTGGTATTTTTACAAACTAATATTCCCCTATCTCTTTTACTATCTATATCTTTTTTACTGGGTGGTTTTATTAGTGCTATTTATTTTGGTAGCATTGTTTTTAAATTATCATGGCGTCTTAAAAAACAACTAAAGGAAAATACTAAACAAGCCAATAAAACGATTGAGTTAAATACTCAATTGATCGAATTAAAAAGCTTATCATCAAATCAAGACTCAGTTAAGGATTAAATTTAGTGACAAAATCAAAAGTTGTAGTTGCTCTAGATTTTTCAACTATAATTCAGGCAAAAATATTTATTGATCAACTAGACCCTAACTTATGTAAACTTAAAATTGGCAAAGAACTATTTACGGTAGGTGGCTCTAGTTTTGTAGAAAAATGTATCAATTTAGGTTTTGATGTTTTTTTAGATTTAAAGTATCATGACATTCCAAATACAGTGGCTAAAGCTTGTACCCTTGCGGCAAACATGGGAGTATGGATGGTTAACGTTCATTGTCTTGGCGGTAGAAAAATGATGGTTGCCGCTAAAGATGCTATTAGTAACTTTCAGCATCAACCAATATTAATTGGAGTAACTATTTTAACTAGTATGCACCAAGAAGACTTAAACGAAGTGGGTTTAGTAGGTAGCCCGAAACATAATGTTATTAGGCTAGCAAAACTTGCTAACTTATCAGGCTTAGATGGTGTAGTTTGCTCAGCTCAAGAAACCTCTTTAATTCGTCAAGAAATAACTACAGACTTTTGTTTAGTTACTCCTGGCATTAGACTAGAGGGTACAAAAACCAATGACCAACAAAGGGTTATGACTCCTAAAAATGCCCTGCTATCAGGTTCTGATTACTTAGTCATTGGTAGGCCTATAACCCAATCTCAAGATCCCATTGCAACATTAATTGATATTAATAACTCAATCAGCTAATTTTTATAAAAAACTTTTTCATTGATCTAATATATTTTGATTGGCAAAAATATGCTTATCTCAACGCCTATTGGTTTTTCTTGTTGGTCTAATATATTTTTTGCCTCTAGGCTACCATTATGAAAATCGGTAATTAATTTAACTATATATAAGCCTAATCCCAGGTGAGTTTGATCATCTGAGTTGGTTTTTCTTATAGATGTCATACCATCAAATATATTTTTTTCTAAGCCTTTTGGAAGGGGAGGACCATAATTTTGTACTTTTAATTGCATAGTGGTATTAGACTCTAAATTAGAGATTATCTTAATTGGTGCTTTTTTATTACTAAAGTCTTTAGCATTGCTTATTAGTTTATCTAAAAGCTGTTCTAACATAAAACCATCACCAATCAAGATGGTGTTTTCTGGCAAATCTATTAAATAATCAATCTCATGTTCAATATTTATCGATTTTATATTTTCAGCATAATGGCTTAACATTTGGTTTACTGAAAATTTTTCTGGAGTATGGGTAGTTAAACTTTCTTCTATGCTAGTTGCTTCTGCTAATAAAGCAATTATCTGTTTTAACTGTTTTAAAGCATGTTGTGAATTTTTAATTTGTTTATGTTTGACATCAGCTTCCAATAAACTTAAAGACATAGCTAGTCTATTTAAAGGATTATGTAGTTCATGGCGTAGGGTAACGGGTAATTGTTTTAAGTATCTTTCATAACTAGATAATTGTTTAAGCATTGTACATATGTGGTGCCTTAAAGCAGATATTTCATCTTGATAAAAGCTTGATACTTTAGTGTCTAAGAATTTGTTTTCATTAACTTTACCTAGTTTGTCAAAAGTATTTCTAATATCATAATCTAATTTATAAATTCTTCTTGAAATTGACGCTGTATAGAAAAATACCGCTAAGAATACAAAAATAAAAATAATCCCTCCAAGCCCAACAACTCTATAAAAATGTTTTAGAGATGTTCTTAATAAACTATCCATTGACTCTTCTAAGATTACCACACCGACTAAATTATTTTTTATTTTAATAGGAGCTGCCGACATAAGTGAAGTAGGTCGCTCATCTTTCATTCTATATTGCTGATAAATATTACCCGCAATAGATTCACTAATTAATATTTTTTCTGGGTTAATACTTTGTGGATAAGGGTAGGGGATAGTAAAAGGAATAAATTTAGAGGTACCTTGAATAATCCAAAAACCAACTTTTGTAAAATAATCATGCCCAAAAGTATAGTCATTTTTTGAAGTTTGCCCAATCACATAGGTAATTTTTCCTTGCTTATTAACCATCCACAAGATAGACTTTTTAAGATTTAAGTGTTCTATTAAGGGGTTATCTTTTGTATTAGTATCCATTTTTTTAGAGATTAAATTTGTTTTAGTTGCCAGTGCGTAAGCAATATTAATAACTGTTTGTTTTTGGATAGTTGCTTGATTTTCTAAGAGTAGGCGATGGAAGTCAATGGCAAATCTATAGGTTATAATCGGTAAAAGTGCTAACATTAACAACAACAAGAAAAATCTTGCTCTTATGGTGAAGCGTATTTTATTAAATATATTTAACTTCACTTTTGCCAGCTATATCCTCTGCCATATTCATTATGGATTAAGCTGAAATTACTATCTACTTTTTTAAATGCACTTCTAATTCGGCAAATATGAGTATTAATAGTATTTCTTTCTACCACACCTTGGGTAGATTCTTGCAAAGTACCATAGGTAACTACACCTTTCTCACCAGTTAAAGAAAATTGTTTTAACATTTCAAATTCTGTCGCGGTTAGATCTAGTGGTTTTTCATTCCAATAGGCTTTAAATTCATTGTCTGCCAAGGTTAAACCTTTAATCTTTGATTGTTCATTATTTACATCAATTGCGACATAACTAGTAATTCGCAATAGATTTTTTACTTTTGCTACTAAAACAGCAAGGCTAATAGGTTTTGGTAAATAATCTACCGCTCCTAATGCATGACCAGTATAAATATCAAATTCAGACTGCCTTTCAGATAAAAAAATAACTGGAATAGCAACTTCAAAAGAAAGTAGATATTTTGCTATTTCAAAACCGCCATCAATTTCACTACCCAAAATAATATCTAAAATAATTAAATCTGGTAGCTTATTACCAAAGCTAGATTCAGCAGATTTTCTGTCTGCAAAACAATTAACTTTAAATCCTTGAGCTTTCATTGCGGTTTCAAGGTTTTCTAATTGAATTAAATCATCTTCAATAATGGCAATAGTATAATTTTTGTTTAACATTATTTATTGATCTACTATAAGTGAGCTATTTAATATACTGAAAGTCTAATACTTGCATATTCATTATTAATCCAGCATCTTGGATAGGTAATACAATTGCATCTTCATCTGATTCGTTATGGTGAGAGTGCCACCATCCTGGAGGGGTTACGAAAGCACTTCCTGGTGTCCACATAGCTTTTATAGGCTTGATTAAGTTACCATCATCATCAATATCTTTACTGATTAATGTATAGGTGTTTTCACCAGCGGTAACACAAAAATCTAAGGCAACAGAATTATGTCGATGGGCTTTTTGACTAACGCCAGCAGGAAGAGAATTATACAAAGCCCAAAGAGTATGAGTTATAGTTAATGTCTTCGGAAAATTAGGATTGTTTAGTAAAATACCCATTCTGTTTTTATTTGCAGAAGACTTTTTAACTTTATCTAATTCTTGCGTTAACTTTTCTCTAGTATATAAAACGGGATTAAATTTACTTTTATTTGGCTTAACACCTAAATAATCCATTAAAGGAGAATCTGTTACCCAATAAAGAGCAGTATCTTCAGATACTGTATGTAAAGCATCTACAAGAGCAGGTAAAGTAAATAAGTCACCGGTTTTCCAGTTAATAGACCCTTCTGACATTTGTGTTTTACCGCAACCATTTATAACATAGAACATTTGCGATGTAGCATTAGCAGAGGTTTTTAATGTCTCAGAGGCACATATTCTAATAAAATTAGCTAATAAATTAGGAGTTGTGGCAGCAGTTGATAAATTTAACTTTTTAGACAAATCAAAAGAAGTTATTTTTGTTGGTCCTTGCTGATGAATAGATGCAGGATAATCAACCACATTAATTTTTGGCATAGGTGGGTTAACCGCAGACATATATTCTTTAAAATTAGCCTCTAGCTCCCATTTTTGCTGTGTACTTTGTTCTTGTAGTACTTGTTCAGAAGCCTGTTTTTTATACAATATATTCATTTATTTTATCTCTATTTAAGTAAATTTATTTTTTTCTATTGCTAGAGGAGGCGATATGCATAGCTTCTCTATATTTAGCAATAGTTCTTCTAGCAACAGAAATATCCTGTTCCTCCAATAATCCCATTAGTTTATTATCGCTTAAAGGTTTGCTTGCATCTTCATCAGTAATTAACTTCTTAATGTGATATTTTATAGAAATAGCAGACTGTTCGCTACTGCCGTATTGAGACAGTGCGGTTGAAAAGAAATATTTAAGCTCAAAAGTACCCCTAGGGGTTTGCATATATTTTTGACTAGTAGCTCTTGAGATTGTTGACTCATGAAGACCTAAATTTTCTGCGACATCTCCTAATACCATAGGTTTCATTGCTTGATCGCCTTCTTCAAAAAAATCGGCTTGTTTTTCAATAATAAATTTACCAACTCTTAATAAGGTTTCTCCACGACTTTGAATACTTTTAATTAAGCCTTTAGCTTCAACAAGCTGTTCTTTTATTTTTTTAGTTTCATCTTTTGAATCTAATTCTGATACCATGTCTATATACATAGAATTAATAGTTAACCTAGGAAAAGCTTTTTGGTTTAGCTCTAAAAGAAAACCTTTTTTAGCTCTAGATAATTTTAAGTCAGGAATAACAATATTTACTTGATCTGCTGAAAAAATACGCCCTGGTCTAGGATTAAGAGACTGAATAATTTGAATAATTTTCTCTAATTCATCTTCATCTAGTAAGTATATCTTTTTTATTCTTTTATAATCTCTTCCCACTAAAAGTTCAAAGTCATTTTCAATAATCTGTTTAGAAGTTACTACAAATGGGTTCTGTGTTAATAGTTTTAATTGTAAACAAAGGCACTCAGCAAGGTTACGAGCAGCTACTCCAGATGGTTCAAAATTTTGAACTACTTCTAAAACTTCTTGCACATCTTGTAAGCTAATCTTGGTTTTAATACTATTATTTATCTCTTTTAAGACTTCTTCTAGCCCAATCTTAAGATAACCTTCATCAGAGGTGCTATCGATAATATAAGACGCAATTAACTCTTGATTATCTTGCCATTGATAGATATCTGATTGCCAGTAAAGTTTATCTTTTAAGCTTATTTCTGCTGCTGTATAGGTTTCAGGTAGGGAATATTCATCAGAAGAATTATTTGACTTAGTCTCAGTAAAATCACTATAAACCTCTTCCCACTCGTAATCCATCTCTAATTTATCAGCTATAGTTTCAGTTTTTTCTAAATCGACCTCATCCTCAGCGGAGGGGGGGGTAGCTTCTATTTCAGATAGCTCTTCAATAGATTCAGTATTTTCCAGTTCTTCTTCTTCAGCAACTTCAAGCATAAAGTTCGACTCAAGAGTTGTAGAAATGGTTTGTTGGATCTCTAAGGCTGAATACTGTAAAATTTTAATAGACTGTTGCAATTGTGGCGTAAGCTTTAATTGTTGACCAATATTAAGTTGTAAACCAGGCATTAAAGCCATGAAAAGTACTCCAAAAAATAAAATAAATTTTAAATAAGTATATATCATAATGCAAAACACTTCTAAACTATATACTTCTTATTGTAGAATTAAGCAAAAACATAATAATAAATAACTATAAATAGAGGAAAAAACTATGTCAATAAAAGAAACTGCAAAAAACATTATAGAAGAGTTACCAGATGAAGCCACTTGGGATGACCTGGTAAAGAGTTTAATTAAAAATAAAAAAATAACACTTGGGATGACTGACTTAGAAATTGTACAAGACAGCTTGTCTGATGATGAAATATCAATGATTGTTGCAAGAATGCACTCTTTACAGGAACATCCTAGTGAAGTTATTAAAAGCACTGCAATCTACAATGTTGATAATGCAATAACTCTTGGAATGCTATCAGGTGTAGTTGCTGTTTTCTTTTCTTTTATATTTCCACCAGTTTCTTGGTTAGGGGCTATTATTGCGATTGTTGCAGGGGGGGTTGCTCTAAAGCATAAACAAACTAAGGGTTGGATACCAATTGTAATGGCAATAGTATCAATAGTACCAGTACTTTTTGTGCTAGAAACATAATAAGGCAATAATTATTATAAATAAATGAGTTTCAGTAAAATTAGGTTACCCTTGCTTTATGTTCGCATAATGTATATTATGTTAAATTCAATATTTACCTAAAACTAAACGACTACTCTCTTATTACATGGTCAGATTTTTAAATTTGGTTTTTAAGAGAGATAATAAATTTTTGATTAATATTTATTTAAAACTAGATAAGTTTTAAAATATTTTCTGGCGGTCTTCCTATAACTGCCTTGCCATTTATTACTATGATTGGCCGCTCTATTAAAATTGGATTAGTTGCCATTATTTCTAGCCAGTCCTGTCTTGATTTTTGGTCACTTTTATTTAAACTCAATTTTTTAAATAATTTTTCGCCAGTTCTAATCAACTCTATTGGCTCTAAATTAAGCATCTCTAAGATATTATCTAGCTCTGTAACCGTTGGCGGTATATCTAGGTAGTTTATTTGGGTTATTTCTAAATTATTACTTTCCAGCAGTGCCAGACTTGCACGGCTTTTAGAACAACTATTATTATGATAAATTGTCGTCTTAATCATTTATTTTCAGTTTTATCTAGGCGTTTATTTAAAGCACTTTCAACTGCTTCAATTCTTGATTGGCATAGGGTGTAAGCCCTAGTTGCTTCATCAACCATTGGTACTAATTCATCAATATCAATGTTATCCGCTTGGGATAAGGTTTGGGCTATCTGTTGTAATTTATCATAGTTTTGCTGATAGCTATCTTTACTTGCTTTACTCATATCTAACTCCTTAGTTTGGCTTGGCTTTAAGTACTCCATCTTTAAACTTAATGGTAAAGTTTTGCTGTTGTTTAGTTTTTTTAGCGGTTGTTAAAGGCTTTTTATTATCATCAAACACCATAGCAAACCCCCTATTTAGCTGGCTATCTACCCCAGAACTTAATATAAAACTAATCAATTGTTTTAACTGGCTTTTTGCTCTTTCTAAGATGCTAACTGGCATAGATATAATGGTTTTATTAAAATGATTAAGCTGTTCTTTTTGTGATTTTAACTGTGAAGTTATTTGTAGTTTTACTGTATTATCTAATTGTTTTATATTGTTTTTTTGGTTATTCAATGCGATAGCAGATTGCTGTTCAACTTTCATAATTAAGGGTACTATATTTTGCCGTTGTTGTTGAATTATTGTTTTACTAGCTTGGGTAATGGTTTGGTTTATTTCGCTAATTAATTGTTTTTGATTTTGTACAAATATTTGACTATATTTCTCAATATAAAACCAATCTTGTTTTGCTTGTTGTGCCGATGCTAATATAACTCTTAGGATCATTGCTATTACTTTACTAGGAGTATCAAATTTAACTGCACTAACTTCATCCAGTAGCGTTATATCTCTTTCATGTCCTATCCCTGTCATTACTGGTAAATTCATTTGAGCAATAGCTTTTGCTAGTTGATAGCTATTTAAAGGCTGTAGGTCTAGTTTTGCTCCGCCACCCCTAATAATTATCAGAGCATCAAATTTATTAGCTTCATGTAACGACATAAAGGCACTAAAGGCTGCTTGCATTTCTTGTTCTACTTTTTCTCCTTGAAATGCTGAATAAAAATATTTAAATTCACAAAGCCCTTCTTTTACTAATAAATCTGCATCAGCACGAAAATCTCCTAGACCTGCAGCATCTGCTGGAGAGATAACGGCTAATCTAAAAAATTCTTTGGGTAATTCAAACTGTTTATTTTTATCGTAGAGCTTTTCATTGATAAGTTGTTTGCGAATGGCTTGTACTTTTGCTTCAAGCTCACCTAAAGTGTAACTTGGATCTATGTCTTGAATCACTAATGAAAAACCAAATTTTTCATGAAAAGTTGGCTCAACTAATAAGAGTAGTTTTTGTCCAACCGCTATTTCAGAGACTGTTGCAGAGCTAAATTTTTCTAAAACCTTAGTATTGCTTTGCCAAATCATTGCTCTACAACTTGCTAGTTGCTGGCCATCTTCGAGTGTTTCGGCTAATTCAAAATAATAATGCCCTCTGCTTTCATTAATATTTGCAACCTCGGCTATCACCCAAATAAAATCAGCTATAGATGTTTTTATCGCTTGCTGTATTCTAATCATTAAGCTACTTAATGGAATACCTACTTCTTTATCATTCGCAGAAATAGCTACTCGCTCTAGTGATAATTCGACTGAACCAATTAAAGATTGTGTTTGATTGTTTGAGTTAGGTAGCCAACGATTAAACTTATCTATTTCAGTTAATAGATCATCAGGTATATACCATTTTTTTTCTGTGGGGTTCCACCTAGCCCCAAGTGATTTGGCGGTTTCTTTTTCTGCAAAGGGTACTTCTAATAAAATCATGACTCATCCATTCGTTTTATTTCAGTTTGTACAAGTTGATTTGCATCTTGCAATACCTCAATTCCTGCACCCTCTTTAAAACTATTTTCAGATATATATCTACGCCAAATTCTACCGCCAGGCATACCAAAATACAAGCCCAGCATATGCCTACTTATTTGATTCAGTTTCCCTCCAGCCTCCAAGTGTTGTTCAATATAAGGATACATGCTTTCTAAAATATCTTCACGACTAATTTGCTTAGCATGTTTATTATAAAAAAGTTTATCTACCCTTGCTAAAAGATAAGGGTTTTCATAAGCTGACCTGCCTAACATCACACCATTTAGTGCAGGTAAGTCTGTTGGTTGTATAAACTCTAAACTATGTTCAAGCGTTTTAATACCACCATTAATGCTAATCGATAAATCAGGAAATGTTTGTTTTATACGCCGCACCCAATCATATTTTAAAGGCGGAACATCACGGTTTTGTTTTGGTGATAAGCCTTCTAGCCAAGCATTACGAGCATGTAAAATTAACCCATCTACGCCCTCTTTTACCAAGCCATCAACAAACTCAACTAACAGCTCAAAATCTTCTTGCTGGTCAATACCTATGCGAGATTTAACACTAACAGGAATGTCCACCACCGCTTTCATCGCTGCTACATCTTCAGCAACAAGTTTTGGATAAGCCATTAAACAAGCACCAATCATATTGTTTTGTACACGATCAGACGGACAACCAACATTAAGATTAATTTCACTATAACCCCACTCTTGCCCTAATTTAGCACACTTAGCTAGTTCATCAGCTTTAGATCCACCAATCTGTAATACAACTGGTGACTCTTCTTGATTATGCCCTAAAAAACGCGGTAAGTTATCACCATAAATTATTGCCCCCGTGGTTACCATTTCACTATACAGCCAAGCATGTTTCGTTAGCTTACGATGAAAATAGCGACAATGTTTATCTGTCCAATCCATCATCGGGGCAACGGAAAAGCCAATCGCACTATTTTTTAAAGCTGTCTCTATCATAGCTAAGCTCTAGGATCCAAAACTTTCTGTACCCTATCAGATAGTAAATTTGCACTTAATAATAATACGAACATAAAAAAGAAGGCTGAAAACAGCGACCACCAAACAATTGGTTCTCTTGCCATCTCTAGCCTAGCTTGATTTATCATATTTCCCCAGCTATTCATGGTTGGGTCTACTCCTACTCCTACATAGGATAATACTGCTTCTGCTAGTACAAAACCGCTAAAATCTAAGGCTATAGTTATAAGTATTATATGTGATAGATTTGGCATTATATGTTTGGTTATTATTTTTAATTTGCTTACCCCAAAAGCATTGGCAACACTTACATAATTTATTTGACTAATTTTTAAAGTTTCAGCTCTAAGTAATCTACACAGCCCTGTCCAACTAGTTAGCCCTAAAATAAGTACTAGAAATAATAGCCTTAAATCAGCTCTTTCTTCGGTACTGCTAAACCAGTCTGGGTTATTATTCATTATGGTGTGCATAACTAGTACTGCTGAAGCAATTAATAATACCCCTGGTATAGAGTTTAAAGTGGTATAAACATATTGAATAATATCATCTACCCAACCTCTAAATAATCCTGCACTAATCCCTAAAATTAAAGCCAATGGCAAGGTTACTATGGTGGACAATAATCCAATTAACACTCCAGTACGAATACTTTTAAGTACTGAATAAAGTACATCCTCCCCTACTTTATCAGTTCCCATTACATGGTAAAAATTACTTAGTTGCAATAGCCATGTAGAAAATAGTATTAACATGAAAATAGTAATATAGGCAGTTAGCCAAGGTAGCTTGGACTCTGATCTAATTATTTTTAAAGTTGTTTGCTTTAGTGAAGCTTTATATTTGCTGTTTAACCAAATTAGGTGGCTAAAAAATAATACACCAGCAATGATTACACTGTAAATTAAAGCATAAACACTTTGTAATACTATCGATGTATCAGTAATTACATGCTTAAGTGGCAGATAAACTTGACTAGCAATACCATCATTAGCAACTACTAAAGATTTATTATATTCAGTTATTGCAAAAGGTGCGGAATAGGTGCGTTCGGTAGCATTTAGCATATGGTTTAATAGTATATCTAGCAGGGTCCCTCCCCCCTCTAGACTTAGCTGGATTGAGTCTAACAGGGTAATAATTAAATAATAACTTAATACTATACTAGAAACCATAGCAATTTTAGACTGGAAAAATATCTGCCATTTTTGCTGTACTTGTAATGAAGAAGATATATACTTTCCCCAGACTATTAGGAAAATCATTAACCCCCAAATCATCATATCTGTCCATAGCAAACTAATACCATTAACTTCACTTATTTGGCTAATATCCATTAGTTTAATCTCACGCGAGGATCAAAAAAGGTGTAGGAAATGTCAGTTAGAATTAGCCCTAAAATATAAAGTACTGAACCTAAAAACACCATTGCTTTAACTATTGAAAAATCTTGTGAAGCTATCGCATCAATTGTATAACTACCTAAGCCTGGTATAGCAAAAAAAGATTCCATGATCAATGACCCCATAAATAAACTAGGGATTACGACTACCACTCCAGTTAGTATTGGCAACATACCATTTTGTAGTACATGCTTAAAAAGAACTTTTATTTCTGATAAACCTTTGGCTTTAGCTGTACGAACATAGTCTTGGTTTATTTCTTCTAAAAAGATACTTCTGTACCATCTTATCCCTGAACCTAAACCAGCAAAAACTCCAATAGCTACAGGTAAGATAATAAATTTAAAACCATCCCAACCCGAACTAAACCCAGAAATTGGTACCCAGTGCAATATTTTACTAAATAATACCTGACCAGTAATTATATAAAACAGCCCTGAAATAGACATAATTGCTACCGCTATCATCATGGTTATAGAATCTAAGGTTGAACCACGAAACAATACTATCAATAAAGAAAAAGAGATGCTGGTTATAATTCCAATAATAAAAGTTGGTAAAGCAATAGCTAAACTAGGTCCTATTCTTTCTAAGATATCTGCAGAAATCTTGCGACCTGCATCAGAAACACCAAAATCAAACACAAATAATTTTATAGATTGCTGAACAAAAAGTGTATCAGTAATTCCTTCCACAGCACTTGGGGCATCTAAATTCAAAAATAAAGGTTTGTCATAGCCATGTTTTTGTTTCCAGTTGGCAATCAATTCAGGAGAGTTTTGTTTTGCTCCTAACTGTGCTCTTGCCATATCATCAGGCGTATTAACAATAAAAAATAATGCAAAGGTAATAAAATTAACTCCAATTAATATCGGGACAGCAAACAGAACCCTGCGAATTAGATAGGCAAACATTATTTAATTACCTTTTGTTGTTTATTTTTATAAGCTTTGATAAGTGGATAAATTGCAAAAATACTAAAAAACAATAGTAACCAAAGTGGCCAAGTAATCGGCTTGTTCCAAACTTTAATGGCTTGCATTCTTTGCTCAGCATTAATTTTTTTGTACTTTAAAGTATTATTAGCTAAAGGGTTTGCCCAGACATTTTTATACCAACTATGCTTTAAAGCCAATTCTTTTGGATAAAATCCAAAAGCCCAAGGAGCATCTTCACGAACTATTTCAACCATTTTGTTTATTAATTGCTGTCTAGCTGGTGAACTTTTCATTTGTTTAACTTGTTTAAACATTTTATTAAACTGTGGATTGTCATAGTTAGCTCCATTAACCCCAGCTCCACTAGTATTTATTGGTGCATTAACTCCCGCTAATAAAAATAAAAAGTTCTCAGGGTCAGGGTAATCTGCGTTCCAGCCCCAGCTAAACATTTGTACTTGTGCCGTTCTTACTTTATCTTGAAAACGATTATAGTCAGTAGCACGAATGATTAATTCAATATTTAATTTTTTAAATTGTTTTCTAAACCAGTTTAAAATTGCCTTACTATCTGGTCCTGTTAGAGGGGTATCAAAATTTAAAACTAAGGGTTTGCCATCTTTATCTATGCCATTTTCAAAGCCTGCTTCGGCTAATAATTGTTTTGCAGTAGCAATAGATTTTCTTTGGGTATGGTTATTTTTCCAATCATAAACAAAAGTGTTAACACCCTGCTCTCCCGATAAATTGCCAAAAATACCTTGTGGAATCGGACTTTGTGCAGCTACCCCCCTACCGTTTAAAAAAATAGAAATATATTCTTCATAATTAATCGCAATGCTAAGTGCCTGACGCAGTTTTTGTTGCTTGACAGAATAACCGCCCACAACTTCATCTGCCATATTAAAACCAAAATAAAATATTGAGGGTTCAATCACACTTATAAAAGAAATGTCTTTATCTTTCATTTGCTCAGTTAAGCTCATATTTCCTGCATTTAAAGAAATAGCTTGATCAAAACTACCTGAAGAAACCCCTGAAGCATCATAAAAGCCTTGTAAAAACTTATTCCAAGCAGGTACGCTTTCTTTTTCTAATGAATAAATAACTTCTTTAATAAAGGGCAAAGGTTTTCCCGCATCATCTAATAAAGATTGATCTGCATCTTTTGACAAACCTGTCGATGGGTAAAAACCATGGTTATAATTTGGGTTAGCTAATAGCCTAATTTGTTTATTAGGGTTGTTTTCTGCTAATAGATACGCTCCTGTACCTACAGGATAAGTATCTAAAGAGATGTTTTTTTCTTTTAAAATTTGCTGGTCATAAAAAGCAATTGCCTCCCAAGGTATAGGGGCAAAAAAGTTCATGCTTAACCAATAGATAAATTGCGGATAAACCCCTTTAACCAAAATTGTAAATTCTGTGGCAGAGATTTTTTTTACTCCAGATATCGTGTAATTTTTTAACCGATAATCTTCTTTTAAATCAAAGGCTTTAGAGACTTTTCTTGAGTAAGATTCTAGCCCAATAATTAAGGGCTTCATGCTGGCTAATATTGGCGAATTATTTTGTTTAATAGCCATTCTTTTTATCGCATAAATATAATCATCAACTTTTAATTTTCTAGTAGCCTTTGTGTTGAAATCAGTTGGGGTTTTTATTTTTTTTATATCCTGTTCAATTAAATTATGAAATATATAATTACCCTTCATATTCATGGCAAATGCAGGATGTGGCTGATAATAAATGTTTTCCTTAATTTTAAAGCTATAGCGAGTATAAGAGGTATCTGCACTATTTTTAGTCTCGTTATTACTAGAATCTAAAAAAGTAATAGTTGGCATTTTTGATAAGGTTAAAGGCTCTAATTGGTAAGGGATATTAAAATAACTATATTGTAAAAGAGGTTCATATACCTGGCTATTAAATACCCATTCATTTTCATTGTAAGAAATAACTGGGTCAAGGTGCTTAGGAGGTGAAGAGAATGAACTAAATAATACATTTTTAGCAAGTAAATCAATATGATGTGGACTATTCCACATTGGTGAGCAACCTGACAATAAGACAGATATAACTAATAGGCGAACAAACAACATTAACTTACGAATACCCTAAAATTTTATCTAGCCAATATTTTAACCTAATCCTGTTAAAATACTAATAGATTTACATTCATTTTTAAATAAGGAGATAAAATGGGATTTTTAACAGGTAAAAAAGCACTTATTGTCGGTATAGCAAATAATAAATCAATCGCTTACGGGATAGCTAAACAAATGGTTGCACAGGGTGCAGAGTTAGCTCTAACTTTTCAATCAGATAAATTACAAGGTAGAGTTGAAAAAATAGCAGAGGAGTTAGGTTGTAAAATGGTATTGCCACTAGATGTGACTTCTGAATACCAAATTCAAGATGTTTTTACTGCTTTAGACTCTGCTTGGGACGGGCTAGATATTTTGGTACATTCAGTTGCATTTGCTCCTAGAGAAGAACTAGAAGGTCGGATGATAGAATCCTCAACTAGAGAAGGTTTTGCAATGGCTCATGACATTTCTGCTTACAGTCTTACCGCTTTAACTAAAGCTGGGCATAAAATGTTAGCTAAAGCTAATGGTGCGGTTTTAACCCTTTCATATCTTGGTGCAGAAAGAGCGGTACCAAATTACAATGTTATGGGTATAGCCAAGGCATCATTAGAAGCTACTGTGCGTTATTTAGCTGCCGACCTAGGTCAAGACAATATTCGGGTAAATGCTGTATCAGCAGGACCAATTAGAACCTTAGCAGCAGCGGGTATTAAAGATTTTAGAAGCATGCTTGATAAAGCAGCAAAAGCTACCCCATTACGCCGCAATGTAACTATTGAAGAAGTTGGTAATACAGCAGCATTTTTATGCTCTGATCTTGCTTCAGGGATAACTGGTGAAATAACCTATGTAGATGGAGGTTACAATATAACTGCTTCTGCCTAGTTTAAAACTTATATTGACTAAAAAAACCCATTAAATTGGGTTTTTTTATAGCTAAAATAAACTAGATAAACTAATTATGAGTATGTGGGGGTTATTATGTATATGTGTGTATGGGGGGGGTGAAAATTATTAAAAATAAATGGCGGAATAGAAGGGACTCGAACCCTCGACACCCTGCGTGACAGGCAGGTACTCTAACCATCTGAGCTACTACTCCGCAAAAAGTAGATATATAACTAAAAGACTTTAGTACATAATAAATAAAACTAAAACATTAATAAATGGTGGGTGATACTG
>DBOE01000005.1:0-817 GCA_002299585.1 Hydrogenovibrio sp. UBA654
GACTGGTTATAAATAATAAATAATAAATAATAAATAATAAATATTAATTCTTATGAAAATTAGTGTAGAAAAAAAAACCCAAGAACTGCTAGATTTTGTAGAAAAGTCGCAACAAGATAAAGCACTAAAAATTTTACAAACTATTATAAATAGTAACAATAATAACAGTCTTGTTGTTGATTTAGGTATTATTAAACATACTAAATTAGACTTGCCAGAGATTAAAGAAAGATTAGAGTATGTAATTGAGATAACAACAAAAGCGGCAGAAGAAACCTTATTTGCTACAGAAAATTTATCCACAATTATTAAAACTTTAGAGCCCAAAGAAAATAGCGATGCAAGCAATAACCTAGAGCAGGCTAAACATGAAATTATGAGCATAATGACATCACAATCCTTCCAAGATTTAACTGGTCAAGTTATAAATAGAGTTATTAAGCAAGTAAGCTCTTTAGAGAAAAACTTACACGAATTAATATCTTCGGCAGAAATAGATATTGAAGCTGTAAGTTTTGAACAAACAGAAAAAGAAAAATGCCAAGCAGAGATGAAGGGCATAGGGCCTAGTGCAACAAAATCTGGGCAACAAGATACAATCTCTTCTCAAGCAGATATTGATGATTTGTTAAATGATTTAGGGATCTAGATTTCATTTTGTTAAAAAACATGCGAATCATCTCTCTTATTTATTCTTTAATTTATTAGCTAGTTAGCATCCTGTTTGGCATATTCATTGCTTGTTTTTGATCATCTAACAATATGCTAGTTGAGCATTATTAAGGAATAAAATAATGGATGAAGAAATTTTACAAGA
>DBOE01000005.1:1131-1263 GCA_002299585.1 Hydrogenovibrio sp. UBA654
TGGATGAAGAAATTTTACAAGATTTTTTGGTAGAAGCATCAGAGCTTGCAGAGCAACTTGATTCTCAGTTGACTAAATTAGCAAATAATCCATCTGATAGAGATTTATTAAACTCTATTTTTAGAGGCTTCC
>DBOE01000005.1:1566-12355 GCA_002299585.1 Hydrogenovibrio sp. UBA654
AACTCTATTTTTAGAGGCTTCCATACTATTAAAGGTGGAGCAGGTTTTTTAGATGTTAAACCTTTAATTGAAGTTTGCCATCGTGCGGAAAATATTTTTGACAAAATTAGAAATGCTTCTATGGAATATGATGATAATGCTGCAGATATTATTATGCGTGCTTTCGATAAGGTTAGTGATTATATAGGTGATTTACGAGATGGAAAAAGACACTTAGAAGATGCTGATAAAGACCTGTTAACAGAATTAGATGAGCTATGGAAAGGTAGCCAATCTACAGAGATAAAAGGATCTATTGCAGCAGAAGAAAAAGGTCTAAAGCTTGCTGTAGGGGCTGATCCAGATGGGGATATGACTGATGAAGAGTTTGAAGCTCTTTTAAATCAACGAGATACAAGTAATAGTGAAGCACCCAATATTATAGTAGAAAAAGATAACTCTTTAAAGCTGTCTACAGATGTTGATCCAGATGGAGATATGACTGATGAAGAGTTTGAAGCTCTTTTAAATCAACGAGATGAAATTAAAGAAAATACAGAACTCTCTGTAATAAATAATAATGAATGGTTAACAGAAACTGCTTCTTTGATAGATCCCCCCAAAAAAATAACTAGTGTCATAAAAAAACCTAAGGTGGATAAAAAAATGGTAACAGAAAAGGTAACAAAAAAACCAAAATCTGTAGCAGAAGCAACGGTTCGTGTTGACACCAAAAGATTAGATGAAATAATGAACTTGGTTGGAGAATTGGTTTTAGTTAGAAATAGATTATTAACCATTAAATCATTAGACTCAAAACAAGAAGAATTATCTAATGCAGTAGCTAACTTGGATCATGTTACTACTGATTTACAAAATTCAGTAATGAAAACCAGAATGCAACCTGTTAAAAAAGTATTTGGTCGTTTTCCGCGTGTAGTTAGAGACTTGTCGCGTAAATTGGGTAAAGAAATTGACTTAATTTTAGAAGGAGAAGAAACTGATTTAGACAAAAATTTGGTGGAATCCCTCGCAGATCCATTAGTACATTTAGTAAGAAATTCTGTTGACCATGGCATTGAAACTCCTAGTGAAAGAGAATCCGCAGGCAAACCTAGTAAAGGAACTATTACTTTAGCTGCTGAACAAGAAGGTGATCATATTTTATTATCTATTACCGACGATGGGAAAGGCATGGACCCAGATATGCTTCGCAGTAAAGCAGTCGAAAAAGGTTTAATGGACGAGTACACAGCTAACCAGTTGGATGATAAGGCAGCATTTGAATTAATAATGGCAGCAGGTTTCTCAACGGCGGAAGTTATTAGCGATGTATCTGGGCGTGGTGTTGGTATGGATGTAGTAAAAAATATGATTACTAGTCTAAATGGCAGTGTTGAAATTGTTTCTCAACTAGGTAAGGGAACACAAATAATTATAAGAGTACCTTTGACCTTAGCAATATTACCCACTTTAATGGTAACTTTTGATAAAGATAGTTATGCAATACCTTTAACAAGTGTGCAAGAAATATTTGATTACAATTCAGATTTGATTAATGAGATAGATGGTCAAATGATGGTTAGATTACGAGATAAAAGTATTCCATTACTATTTTTGTCAAGCTGGCTATCACCGCAGAAAAATTTAACCGATTATAATCTGCATAAAGTAATAATTATATCTGTAGGAAATCAAAAGGCAGGCTTGGTTGTTCAAGGAGTAAATGGACAAGAAGAAGTTGTTATAAAACCACTTGGAGTAATGATGAAAAAAAATGATGGTTATGCTGGAGCAACGATTACTGGCAATGGTAGCATAGCTTTAATTTTAGACTTGCCTGGTGTTATGCAACGCTTTCAAAATAATTAAGGATTGGTTTATGGAACTTTCGGCAGCAGATTTAAAAAATGACAAAGAAGAAGCTTTATTATCAGATGAAGAGCAAGAAAAATATGCAGGGGAAAGTATTCGTTGTGTATTGTTTGAGTTAAATTCAGAAACTTATGGTATTAATGTAAAAAAAGTTAGAGAAGTTCTTCGTGTCTCTGATATTAGAGTAGTTGAAGGATCTCATAAGCATGTTCTAGGGGTTATTAATGTTAGAGGTATTATAGTAACTGTTGTTGATGCCAATATTTATTATGGAATTAACTCAAAAAAAGTTGATGATTTATCACGAATAATTATAGTAGAGATTGACTCAGAAAATGTTGTAGGCATGATGGTTGACAGAGTGTTAGAAGTAAAGGATATTCCTGTAAAATTATTTGAACCGGTAAGCACAGCTAAAGAACGAATCCCTAAATATATTAAAGAACTTGCACACTTTAAAGGCAATGTAATTCTTTTAGTTGATATAGATAACATGTTTGATGATGTTAATAACTAAAATAAATTCTGGCTAATTCTTCCGCAGGGGGGGATTATAAGCGTAACTTTTTAGGTACGGTAGCGGAAATAACTTTTGCCATATTTTGTAGCATTTTTGGGTTAGCAGCTATTATATTACCAGATTTTAAAAAATTATCATCGCCAGTAAAATCAGTAACTATTCCGCCTGCTTCTGTTACGATTAATGCCCCAGCGGCAATATCCCAAGGTTTTAAATTAAACTCCCAAAAGCCATCCACTCGACCACAAGCGACATAAGCAAGATCAAGGGCTGCTGAACCAGCACGGCGTAATCCAGAGGTTTGCAGCATAAATTCTTTAAAACTACTTAAATAGGCATCAACATAATCAAAATCATGATAAGGAAAACCAGTTGCCAGTAGAGAATTTTGAAGTTTTTTTTGACCGCTAACTCTTATTTTATAATTATTTAATTTAGCACCATTTCCTCGTGATGCAGAAAATAGTTCGTTTTTTGAAGGGTCAAAGATAACACCATGCATTAATTTACCCTTTTCTTTCACCGCAATAGAAATAGAAAAATGCGGTAGTTGGTGTAAAAAATTAGTAGTGCCATCAAGAGGGTCAATTATCCATTCAAAACTAGAAGTGGTTGTGTGTTTGCCACTTTCTTCTGCAAGAATGTTATGGTCGGGATAATATTTGCGAATTGCTTTGATTATTATTTGTTCGGCAATTTTATCAATTTCACTAACATAATCATTTCTACCTTTTACTTCAATCTTTAGTTGCCCTACATTTTCAAGTTCATTTATAATAAATTCGCCAGCTTCTTTTGCGGCAATAATAGCAACATTTAAAATAGGGTGCATAATATTCAAGTCCAGATAGTTATTTGGGTGAATTATAGCTAAAAAAACATGTTAGAAGATTATAGAAACCACACAAAGTTAAAAAAAATTAAAATAGTACTGTTTGAAACTTCTCATTCAGGTAACATCGGAGCTATTGCACGAGCGATGAAAAATATGGGGTTGAGCCAATTGGTATTAGTGAATCCTAAAGAATTTCCTAGTCAAATGGCTTCAGCAAGAGCCTCTGGAGCTGCGGATGTATTAGATGATGCTATAGTTTTGGATAGTTTAGAAGATGCACTAAAAGACTGTAATTTAGTTATAGGAGCTAGTGCAAGGTTAAGAAGAGTTTCTTGGCCACAGTTAGATGTAAGAGAAACTGCACAAAAAATCATGGCAACTACAGAAAATGCTGATGCACAAGTCGCTATTTTATTTGGCCGTGAAGATTCAGGTTTAAGTAATGTAGAAATGGATCACTGCCATTATTTAGCTAATATACCCACTAATCCTGTGTATAGCTCTTTAAATATAGCCGCGGCAGTGCAGGTTTTTGCCTATGAATGTTTAATGGCAACTGATATAGTTGTAAAAAATAAAACAACCCAGTTAGGCTATAAAGAACAACTAGCCTCAGGTAAACAGCTAGAGGGTTTTTATGAGCATCTATATCAAATGTTGCAAGACATAGAGTTTTTAGATCCTGCAAAAAATGCACTTTTTATGCGTCGAATGCGTAGAATGTTCAATAGAACTCAGCTAGATGTAAAAGAAATAGATATTTTAAGAGGGATACTAACAGCTTCGCAGAGGCAAGCAAAGCAATTAAAAGTTTTAAAGGAATAAGATGTTTAAAAGAATTAAGTCAGATATTAACTCAGTTTTTGAAAGAGATCCAGCAGCCAGAAATACATTTGAAATTTTGACTACCTACCCAGGATTACATGCGATTATATTTTATCGCTTGACCCATTGGTTATGGAATAAAAACTGGCAAGGATTAGCTCGTTTTATATCTAGCCTTTCTCGCTGGTTTACTGGAATAGAAATTCATCCAGCAGCTAAAATAGGCGATAGATTTTTTATTGACCATGGAATGGGAGTTGTAATAGGAGGTACAGCAAAAATAGGAGATGATTGTACTCTTTATCAAGGAGTAACTTTAGGAGGCATAAATACTAATGAAGGGAAAAGGCATCCAACACTTGGTAATAGAGTGGTGGTTGGTGCTGGAGCAAAAATTCTTGGGCCAATAGAGATAAGTGACGATGTTAGGATCGGTTCTAATGCAGTTGTGCTTAAAGCAGTTGGTGCAAATAGAACTGTGGTTGGAGTTCCTGGTAGAATAGTTGACGCAGCAAAAATTAATCAAAGACAGCAAATGGCAGAAAAAATTGGTTTTGATGCCTATGGAGTTACTGCGGATGAAAGTGATCCAATAGGTAAAGCACTCTATATCCTGTTAGATCATATACAAAGCCAAGACCAACAGTTAGAGAAAATAAATATAGCAATACAAAAGTTAGGAGGTGATGATACAAAAATTGATTTACCTAGTTTGGATGGTGTTGTTTTAGAACCTGATGATTTAGAGAAAGTGACTCCTTAAGGAGACTCTTAATAACTAAAATAATTTATTAAAACTTGGTGTTGCCAGAATCTTAATCAGTTATTCAGTGTCTCCTTAAAAAACCAAAATTACTTTTTATTAAAATTATTCAATAAATATCTTCTTTTTAAGAGTTGTTCAAGTTTTTTAATACAAATTAAAAATATTTAATGTAATGCTCATTTATGTGATTTTTTCGGGTAGAATAACCAGCTAATTTAATCTTTACTGGGGTTTTGAGAATGTTTGATAAATCAATGAAAATTGCAGGTTATGATGATGTTTTAGCAGAAGCGATTGCGAAAGAAGTTGTTCGTCAAGAAGATCATGTTGAGCTGATTGCTTCTGAAAACTATACTAGCCCACGAGTTATGGAAGCACAAGGAACTTCTTTAACCAATAAATATGCGGAAGGTTATCCAGGTAAAAGATATTATGGTGGTTGTGAGTTTGTTGATGTTGTAGAGCAGTTAGCTATTGACCGTGCTAAGAAGTTATTTGGTGCTGACTATGCTAATGTGCAACCTCACTCAGGTTCGCAAGCTAATGCTCCTGTGTATATGGCGTTGTTAAATCCTGGTGATACTGTGCTTGGTATGAGCTTGGCTCATGGTGGGCATTTAACTCATGGGTCGCATGTTAGTTTTTCGGGCAAAATATATAATGCGGTGCAGTATGGTTTAAACCCTGAAACTGGTTTGATTAATTATGATGAGGTTGAGCGTTTAGCGAAAGAGCATAAACCAAAAATGATTATTGCGGGATTTTCTGCTTATTCGCAAGTTGTTGATTGGCAAAAGTTTAGAGATATAGCTGATGAGGTTGGGGCTTATTTTATGGTGGATATGGCTCATGTGGCTGGTTTAGTTGCAACTGGTGAGTATCCTAGCCCGGTAAATATCGCTGATGTAACTACTACTACAACTCATAAAACTCTGCGAGGTCCTCGTTCTGGTTTAATTTTAGCTAAATCTAATCCAGAAATTGAGAAAAAATTAAACTCGGCAATTTTCCCTGGTACTCAAGGAGGCCCCTTAATGCATGTTATAGCGGCTAAAGCTGTGGCTTTTAAAGAGGCGATGGAACCTGAGTTTAAAACCTATATTCAAAATGTAAAGAAAAATGCTAAAGCTATGGCAAAAGTGTTTATGGATAGAGGCTTTGAGGTGGTTTCTAATGGTACCGAAAACCACCTGTTTTTGGTAAGCTTTATAAAGCAAGGCTTAACAGGTAAGTTAGTGGATGCAGCTTTGGATGCCGCACATATTACGATTAATAAGAACTCAGTGCCTAATGACCCTATGTCGCCATTTGTAACTAGTGGAATTCGCGTGGGTACTGCGGCATCAACTACTCGTGGATTTACTGAACAAGAATCTACAGATTTAGCAGGTTGGATGTGTGATGTAATTGCTGCTTGCAATCAAGCAGATCAAAGGTGGAACAATGGTATTGTTGCAGAAGTTAGGAAGAAAGTAATAGATTTATGTGCTAAACGCCCAGTTTATAAGTAGAATTGTTACTGTATGAATTGCCCATTTTGTAATATCGATAATACTAAAGTTATAGATTCAAGGCTGGCAACTGATGGGTCTCAAGTAAGACGCCGTAGAGAGTGCATAGATTGTAATGAACGCTTTACAACTTATGAAACCGCTGAATTATCTTTGCCAAGGATTATTAAATCAGATGGTAATCGTGAAAAATTTGAGATGGATAAATTACGCCGAGGATTGCTTAAAGCCTTAGAAAAACGACCTGTTGCTAGTGAAGTGATTGAGCAAATTATTAATCGAATTAAAACAAACCTTATGGGAGAGGGTCTTAAAGAAATCCCTTCTGCCCGTATTGGTGAAATGTTAATGGATGAGCTTGGGGTTGTTGATCAAATAGCTTACGTTCGATTTGCTTCGGTTTATCGTTCTTTTCAGGATGTTAATGAGTTTCAAAAAGAAATTGATAAATTAATGAAAGCCCATTAGGGACCTCTGATTAAGTATCATGAAATTCTGTGGAGCTTATAGCCTATCAATTCTAGGCATGTTTCGCAGGCAATGGTTATTCCATTGTCAAGCAACATAACGACGAAGTGATAGGATATAAGCTCCACCCTTCGGGGCTTAGCCAAGTTTATAGCCTCTGCGTTATCCTTTTTTACAATAGCTAGCTATTATTGTAAAATGATGCCTTGACGCTATAAACTTGGCGTTGCCAGAAATTATGATACTTAATCAGAGGCTCCCTAGGTAAAATAATGTTTTCAGAATTTGACCAACAAATTATGGCGAGAGTAATTGAACTAGCAAAGCTTGGTCTGTATTCGACAAAACCTAACCCAGCGGTTGGTTGCGTTATTTGTGTTGATGATAAAATAATTGCTGAAGCTTGGCATCAAAAGGCAGGTGAAGCTCATGCAGAGCAGCTAGCAATTAAGCAGGCACAATTAAATGGGGGTTTTTTAGTTGGAGCGACTGTTTATGTTACTTTAGAGCCTTGTTCTCATATAGGTAAAACTCCATCTTGTGCTGATGCATTAATTTTAGCTAAGGTAAAAAAAGTTGTTATTGCTATGCAAGATCCTAATCCATTA
Organism: Hydrogenovibrio sp. UBA654; assembly: GCA_002299585.1. Lineage (GTDB taxonomy): Bacteria > Pseudomonadota > Gammaproteobacteria > Thiomicrospirales > Thiomicrospiraceae > Hydrogenovibrio. The sequence goes on from DBOE01000005.1 coordinate 8,954, forward strand.
GTAGCGGGAAAAGGAATTCAAAAATTAATGAATGCAGGTATAGAAGTTCAAGTAGGGTTATTTGAACAAGAAGCAAAGTTGCTAAATAAAGGATTTATTCATTCTATGACAAATAATATACCTTTTGTACGTCTTAAAATAGCGTCTAGCCTTGATGGTAGAACGGCGATGGCAAACAATCAAAGTAAATGGATAACGGGCGAAGAAGCAAGGGTTGAAGTACATAAAATGCGTGCTAAACACGGGGCGATTATTACAGGAATCGGTACTGTCTTAGCAGATAACCCTAGTTTAAATGTGCGTTTATCTGATGCGCAACTGATGAAAATGAACTTGACGACTGAAACCTGTCAACCAATTAGGGTCGTTTTAGATGCAAATTTAAGTATTTCAATAGACTCTAAAATGTTTTCTTCTACGGGTAAAACCATCATTATGACCTCAAAAGAAACCACTGAAACGAGCCAAGACATTATTAACCAACTATATCAAAAAAATGTAGAAGTAGTCGCCGTCGCAACCGATGGTGATAAGCTTGATATTGAATCTGTTTTAGCTTATTTAAGTAAGGTTGAAAATATTAACGACGTAATGGTTGAAGCAGGAGCAGTTGTCGCAGGAGCGTTTATTCAATCGGGTTTTGTGCAAGAAGTTCATGTGTTTATGGCCCCTATTTTAATGGGTGATAAAGCCAAGCCAATGTTTGTTTTAGACGGCTTAAATTCAATGGATGACAAAATTAACTTTGAATATTCAAACATTGCAATGAGTGGTAAAGACATTCATTTGACTTTAACGGTTTCAGGGTAAATAGAGGTGAATGTTGTTGATTTATTTGCAGGGATGGGTGGGATTAAATTAGGTTTTGAGAGGAACGGATTTAAAGCCGTTTTTTCAAATGATATTGATGCCAACTGTAAAAAAACATTCGATAGCAACTTTACAAATTCTTTACAAAAAGAAGGTCTTACATTAAAAAGTATCACAGAAGTTTCTTCTGATTCGTTACCTGGTTTTGACTTGTTAACGGGAGGGTTTACAGATGAGGAAAGGGGAGATTTGTTTTTTGAAATAATTAGAATATTGAGAGATAAAAAACCTAGAGCATTTTTATTAGAAAATGTTAAAAATCTTAAAATACATGATAAAGGTAATACACTAGCTTTAATTTATAAGGAGTTAGAAAGTATTGGACATTTTGTTAAAGATGTTGTATTAAATACACTAGATTATGGTAATTTACCTCAAAACAGGGAGCGGATTTACATTGTTGGTTTTTTATCAAAAAAAGAAGCTAAAAAGTTTGTTTTTCCCGAGAAGATTAAATTAACAAAAACGATTCAAGATTGCCTGATAAAAGGTAAGGTTGCTAATAAATATTATTATAACGGTAAACCGTTATATGAAAAAATAAAAGATGATGTAACAAAGTACGGTACAGTTTATCAGTGGCGTAGAAAATATGTCAGAGAAAACAAAAGTAATGCCTGCCCTACTTTAACAGCCAATATGGGAACAGGTGGGCATAACGTACCGATTATTAAAGATGAGTTTGGTATTCGAAAATTAATGCCTAGAGAGTGTGCCAATTTTCAAGGTTTTCCTCAAGATTATCAGCTCCCAAATATAGCGGATTCTCAGCTTTATAAACAACTTGGCAACTCAGTTTCAGTACCCGTTATTGAACGTATAGCCTATGAGATGAAGAGGGTATTATATGCCTGATTTTTATAGTCAACAAAGTAAGGTGCAACAAGATGACTATAAGCAGTTTTTGAAGATAGTTGGTAGCTTATCTAATTTATCATCTGAATCTAATGTTCCTTATTTATATTATAGGATGGCAGAAAAAATATTTTGCCGCTCTTTTGATGCAGAAGATTTATCGAGAAGTGATGTTTCGGCAGATGCTAAAAAAAGTTCTTTAGGTATTGGTCTGAAAACTTTTTTAGGGCAAAATAATAAAACGTTTCAAAAAGTTGCAGAATTTAATTCGGGTAGCCAGTCATTTAGAAATCTTGATGCTGAAAATTTGGTTAGAGAAATATCTAAATTAAGAAATGAGCGAATTGGTTTTACTGAAAGCGTTCATAATATTGAAAAATCTATCTATCACTGTATTTTCAGAGAAAAAGAGGTTTTTAAAGTATTTGAAAAAAGAATGAACAAAATTGACTTAGATAAAATTGTGATAGACGTCGATAAAAAAATAACGATTTTATTTAATGATGGAATAGAAGAATATTCTTTTTCTAAATCCAAAAGTACCTTGAGTAAACGATTTGAAACTCCCGATTTTATAGATGTGTTTAAGGTTGAGGTTTTAGACGACCCATTACATGTTTTACAAAGTTGCTTATATGAAAAGTCATCACCTTTGCATCTATCAAAAGAAAACGACGAAGAAAATATAGTTTATCTTCCTTTGTACGGAAGTAAAAATACTGTTCGTGATAAAAGTGGTTTAAATCAATGGAATGCTTCTGGAAGGGTTAGAAATTATGATGAAGTTTATATTCCTATCCCCGCAACTATTCATAGAAAATTTACTGATTTTTTTCCTGCTAGAGATGTTAAATTTGAATTAAAATTTCCCGACGGAGAGGTTGTCAGTGCAAAAGTTTGTCAAGATGGTAGAAAAGCGTTAATGACAAATCCAAATAAAAAATTGGGTAAGTTAACTCTAAGAGACGGCTTAAAATTAGCAGAATGTGAAACTTGCCACTTATGAAAAATTACAACTTTTAGGGGTTGACTCAGTTCGTATTGACAAAATAACAGACTTAGAGTTTGAAATAAATTTTTCAAAAAATGGTTCTTATGAAAAGTTCATAGAATAAAATTAAAGGTAACTTTTAATGTTTACAGGCATAATTGAAAGCGTGGGTTCTATTAGTAATATTGAGTTGCTAAATGGTGATGCGAGATTTACGATTGATACGAATCAATTGGATATGAGTGATGTTAAGTTGGGTGATAGCATTGCTTGTAATGGCGTTTGTTTAACGGCGATAGCATTACATAAACATGCTTATGTGGCAGATGTCTCGGCGGAGAGTTTAAAGATTACAACGCTTGGGTTAATGCAAGTGGGTAGTAAGGTTAACCTTGAGAAAGCGTTGCGTTTACAAGACCGTTTGGGTGGTCATCTTGTCTCTGGGCATGTTGATGGCGTTGGGAAAATAGTTTCGATTACCCAAGAAGCAAGATCTTGGCGTTATAAAGTAAAAGCACCAGCGGACTTAGCAAAGTATATTGCTCAAAAAGGTTCTATTTGCATTAACGGCATCAGCTTGACGGTAAATACTGTTGAACGAGATGTGTTTGATGTTAATATTGTGCCCCATACAAAAAAAGAGACCACTATTAATGAACTTATTATTGGTAGTCAGGTGAACTTAG
>DBOE01000063.1 GCA_002299585.1 Hydrogenovibrio sp. UBA654
CTTTATTGTCCACTGTAGCTGGGATAATCTCCAATTTTGTATCTAAAAACATTAGAAATAGTTAATTTTCAAGCTGTTTTATTCTTTTTAAGTAAGTATTATTGTTATAATTTCGCTCTTTTATATAAAATATTTAAACTAGTATAGTTATTTCTATACTTTAGATACGAGGGAAAATATTGTGGAATTAACTGGTGCCCAAGTTCTTATTCATTATTTGGAAGGTGAAGGTGTAGAATTTATTTGGGGTTATCCTGGCGGTGCGGCATTGCCTATTTATGATGCTCTAGATACTGATGCTAAAAAATTAAAACATATTTTAGTTCGCCATGAGCAGGCTGCGGTTCACGCGGCAGACGGTTTTGCTCGCTCTACTGGTAAACTAGGAGTCTCTCTGGTAACTTCAGGTCCTGGTGCTACTAACACGATTACTGGTATTGCTACTGCATTTATGGACTCTATCCCATTGGTCGTGATAACTGGGCAGGTGGCAACAGACATGATTGGTTTAGATGCCTTTCAGGAAATTGACACGGTTGGTATTACTAGACCTATTGTAAAACATAATTTTTTAGTTAGAGACGTTACTGATTTAGCGATAACTCTCAAAAAAGCTTTTTATATCGCAACTACAGGCAGACCAGGGCCAGTAGTTATAGACATACCTAAAGATGTGCAGAATGCTAAAACTACTTATGAGTATCCTCAAAAAATATCCCTACGCTCTTATCTCCCTGTAACAAAAGGAGATAACGGGCAAATAAAAGAAGCCCTAGATTTAATCTTGGCAGCAAAAAAGCCAATCTTATATACAGGGGGGGGGTTGTATTAGGCAATGCCTCTAATGAGTTAATTCAGCTTGCCCATCAATTAGCTTGCCCAGTAACTAATACTTTAATGGGGTTGGGATCTTTTCCTGCTTCAGATGAGCAATTTGTTGGTATGTTAGGTATGCATGGAACTTATGAAGCTAATTTAGCTATGCAAAATTCAGATTTGATTATTGCTATAGGGGCAAGGTTTGATGATCGAGTAACTGGTAATTTAGCTAAGTTTTGCCCAAATGCTAAGATAATTCATGTGGACATTGACCCTGCTTCTATTTCAAAAAATGTTGCAGTTGATGTGCCAATTGTGGGACCTGTTAAGCAGGTTATCTCCGCAATGCTTAATTTACTTTCTAAGACAAATGTTAATCTTGATAAAGAAGCTAATCAGCAATGGTGGGCAGAAATTAATTCTTGGCGTTCAATTAATTGCTTAAAGTTTGAAACTCTTGGCAGTAAAATTAAACCGCAAGCTGCTATGCAAGCTGTTTGGGAAATTACTAATGGGCAAGCTTATGTAACTTCGGATGTTGGTCAGCACCAAATGTTTGCTGCCCAATATTACCGTTTTGATAATCCTCGTCGGTGGATTAATTCTGGCGGTTTAGGGACTATGGGTTTTGGTTTGCCAGCGGCTATGGGGGTGCAACAAGCCTTTCCTGACGCTACGGTTATTTGTGTAACAGGCGAGGGTTCAATTCAAATGAATATTCAAGAGCTTTCTACCTGTTTACAATATAGCTTACCAATTAAAATTATTTGTTTAAATAATGGTTTTTTAGGCATGGTAAGACAATGGCAGGAATTTTTTTATGATCGGCGCTATTCTATGTCTTATATGGATTCTTTGCCTGATTTTACTAAGCTAGCTGAAGCCTTTGGTCATGCTGGAGTAAAAATTGATAACCCTGAGACAATGCGTGAACAATTAGAAGATGTTTTTTCGGATAAATATAAAGACAAACTTGTATTTGTTGATATCATAACAGATCAACATGAAAATGTTTACCCTATGGTTCCAGCAGGGGCTGGGCTAGATGAAATGATTTTGGTTTAGGCGGATACAATGAAACATATAATCTCAATGTTGATGGAAAATGAATCTGGTGCTTTATCTCGTGTGTCAGGATTATTTTCTGCCCGTGGTTACAATATACAATCTTTAGCAGTTGCCCCAACAGAAAATTACTCTATCTCGCGTTTGACCTTAGTTTCTTATGGAACAGAACACCAAATAGAGCAGATAGTTAAGCACTTAAATAGATTGATTGATGTTATTAAGGTGGTTGATGTAACAGAAAGCTCTCATATTGAACGCGAGTTAATGTTAGTAAAACTGAAAGTAACTGCTGAAATGCGTGAAGAAATAAAAAGGCTAGCAGATATTTTTAGAGGCACTATTATTGATGTAACCACCACTACTTATTCTGTACAACTAGTAGGAAACGCCCAGAAACTAGACGCATTTATTAGTTCTTTAGATAATAAAATAATAATAGAAACAGTTAGGTCTGGAGTGGTAGGTTTGATGCGTGGCGAAAAGTCGTTACATTTGTAAAATTTAAAAAAAATAGAAAACTTAAATTAAAGGAATAGAAATGAAAGTTTATTATGACAAAGATTGTGATTTATCGATTATTAAAGGTAAAAAAGTAGCCATTATTGGCTTTGGTTCACAAGGTCATGCTCATGCAGCTAACCTAAAAGATTCAGGTGTAGATGTTATGGTTGGTTTGCGTGCAGGCTCATCTTCTATTGCAAAAGCAGAAGGTTATGGGTTAAAAACCGCTGATGTTGCAACTGCAGTATCTTCTGCTGATGTAGTTATGCTTCTTACTCCTGATGAGTTTCAATCTGTTTTATATAAAGAAGAAATTGAACCAAATATTAAAAAAGGGGCAGTTTTAGCCTTTGCTCATGGCTTTGCGATTATTTATAATCAGGTTGTACCTCGTAAAGATTTAGATGTAATCATGATTGCTCCAAAAGCACCAGGACATACTGTGCGTTCAGAGTTTGTGCGTGGCGGTGGCATTCCCGATTTAATCGCGATTGAACAAGATTCCTCTGGTAACGCTAAAAATATAGCTCTTTCTTACGCTTCTGGAGTTGGCGGTGGTCGTACAGGTATTATCGAAACAACTTTTCGTGATGAGTGTGAAACCGATTTATTTGGAGAGCAAGCAGTGCTTTGTGGTGGAGCAGTTGAGCTAGTGAAAGCAGGTTTTGATGTGCTAGTCGAAGCAGGATATGAACCTGAAATGGCATATTTTGAATGTTTGCACGAACTTAAGTTGATTGTTGATTTAATGTTTGAAGGAGGTATTGCTGATATGAACTATTCAATCTCCAATAATGCCGAATACGGAGAGTATGTTACGGGACCTAAAGTAATTAACGAAGAGTCTAAACAAGCAATGCGTGATGCTTTAGCAAATATACAATCTGGCGAATATGCTAAGAAGTTCATTCTTGAAGGTCAGTCTGGTTACCCATCAATGACAGCTGCTCGCCGTAATAATTCAGAACATGGTATTGAGGTGGTTGGTAGAAAACTGCGTGGAATGATGCCTTGGATTTCAGCAAATAAAATTGTTAACCAAGATAAAAATTAATTTTAGTTTTTTTATCCTATATACCTTTTAAAGGCTTATATTTTATATGTACAAAGATTTTTTTTGGTTAAAACATCTTCCGTTTAAAATAACACCAGATTTAACTTTTTTTTATAAAAATGCTTCTCGTAAAGATATTGCCAACGCTGTAATTAATTCTTTATCAAGTGGAGAGGGCATTATAAAAGTGGTCGGTGAAGTAGGTTCTGGAAAAACTACTTTATTAAGACTTATTTCTCAAAAAATACCTAAAAATATAATTAAAATTTTTGTTATTTCCCCAAACCTATCCCCTATAGGTTTTCTTAAAGCTATTTGTTTTGAATTAAATATATCTCTAGAACAAAATGTACAAAAATTAGAAGTAATTAAACTGTTGAGGATTTATTTAATTGAAAAATATAAAGCAGGACAAGGAGTGGTCTTGTTGGTAGATGAATCTCAGTCAATGACGATTGATACTCTAGAAGAAATAAGATTGTTAGGTAATTTAGAAACACAAAAAGAAAAGTTATTGCAAATAGTGTTATTTGGGCAACCAGAGCTAGATGTTACCCTAAATGATAATAAGTTAAAACCCTTAAAAAATAGAATAGCCAGTAGTTTTATTGTGCCTCCTCTTGACGATAAAGAGGTTATGAGTTATTTAAACTCAAGAATGAAAATAGCGGGATATCTTGGAGATGATCTATTTAGCCTAAAAGTTTCAAAACAAATACGAAAAATTACTAGTGGACTACCAAGAAATATTAATTTATTAGCAGATAAATTATTAATGGCAGCTTTTTCAGATGACAGTTATAAAATTAAAACCAAGCATTTTAAAATAATTGGTGAAGCTATAGCCTGGTATAAAAGGAAAAATATCTTAGTAGTATTTGGCTTATTTTTTATAATAGTAGTTGCTTTTTTTATGTTAGCGTATAAAATGCCTATGGTTTCAAGTGTAGAGAAAGTTGCTGAAGTTGCTAGACCTATTGCTAAAAATAAAAAAGAGACTGTGTTAATTACACCAGCTTTAATAAATCAAGCTGAAAAAAAAGAGGTTTTAAAGCAACTATCTAATTGGGCAGAATATTGGTCGAAGCGTAAAGATAGAAAGTTTTTTGCTTTATATAGTGAAAACTATGCTACTGAAAAAGGTTATAGTCGTATTGATTGGCAAGCAAGTAAACAACTAAGTTTACAAAAAAACTCGGCAATAAACTTAGAACTAACAGAAATTAGTATTACCCAGCTAGAACAAGGTTTAATTGAGACTAGGTTTTTACAAAATTATAAATCTAATCTTATTAGTTTTGACTCTGTTTATAAAAAAATTGTTTGGAAAAAAGAAAAATCTGGCTGGAAAATAATTCAAGAAAACACCAATTAGTGTTTTCTAAAGTATAAAAAGTAGGGGTTAAAAAGCATGAAGCAAGTAAATCTTATCCTATTGGTTGGAATAGTTATTGGTTTAACTTCTTGTAGCCCTAATACAGTAAAAAGAGAATTATTAGCTCCTCCTGTGTCTAAGAAGTTTGACTTAAAAGGTCACCTTGGGCAAAATAAACAAAATATAGATTATTCGGGTAAAGGCCTAGCTCCTATTCCCAAGTTGATAGAATCTGAATCCTTTATTATTGATCCCAACAAATATAAACATGAAAAATTGTATAGTGTTTCAGCTATTAATGTACCAGTTTCTGATCTATTGTATCATCTTGCTGTTGATGCTAAAAAAGAGCTAGACCTATCCTCTTCTGTGACTGGTCTAGTAACCATTAATGCCGTTAGGCAGAGCTTAGACTCTATTTTACAACGAGTATCCGAGCAAGTTGGAGCTGTTTATAAGGTTACAAATGGACTAATTCAAGTAGAAAAAGATGTGCCTTATTGGCATTCTTATCGAGTAGATTATGTAAATATTACTAAAGAGTTTAAAGACACAATCTCTTTAAAAATGGCTGTTGGTAGCGTTGCCTCAGGAAGTGGTTCTAGCCGTGGCGGTTCTCGTAATAGTTCTGTAGGTGGGGTTGTGGTCAAGTCCTCTTCTAAGTATGATGTATGGGAGAGTCTTCATAAAAATATTTTAGTTATCGCAACTGCTGAAGATGATTTAGGAGGAGTTGTCGATGGAAATGTTGTGGTAGTAAACCGAGAGGCTGGTTTAATTTCAGTTAAGGCATCAAGGGCAAAACATTTTTCAGTTAAAAAATATATTGATTCGGTAGTATCTAGAACTACAAAACAGGTTCTAATTGAGGCAACGGTAATAGAAGTAGAATTAAATGATAAATATCAAGCTGGGGTAAATTGGAGTGCTGCAGGTGAAGCAGGTAATTCAATTGGCGACCTTTCTCAAGATTTATTAGGAGCTAATTTATCATCTAATCCTACATTTTCTCTTAATGTTGTGGCAAGTAAAATTTTTGATTTTAAACTTGGTATAAAAATGCTTCAAGAGTTTGGCGATGCAAAGGTTTTGTCTAGCCCAAAAATTATGGCATTAAATAACCAAGCAGCTATTTTAAAGGTTGTCGATAATGTGGTTTATTTTACTATTGGGGTCGATATAATAGCAGGAACAGTAACCTCTAATAGTCTAGTTACCTATACCTCAACAGTTCATACAGTCCCAGTTGGTTTCATGATGAATATGACTCCGTTTATTTCCGACACGGGTGATGTAACTCTTAAAATACGTCCAACTTTATCAAATATCGTAGGCTATGTTAATGACCCTAATCCTGCCTTATCTCAGGCAAATGTTATTAGCAGAATTCCTATTATTCAAGAGCGAGAAATGGATTCTATTTTAAAGTTAAGAAATAATCAGACCGCAATTTTAGGAGGCTTAATTCAAGATAAGCATAAAAATACAAGGGTTGGAGTACCATTTTTAAGTTCAATTCCTTTGCTTGGTGACTTATTTTCTTATCGAACAGATGAGATTAAAAAGTCAGAATTAATTATTTTTATTCGCCCAGTTATTATTAAAAATCCAGATATATATAATGGTGATTTAAACCACCTTAAAAACTTTTTAAAAACGCAGGATATCTAGAATGAGTGCTTTACTTGATGCGTTAAAAAAAGCAGCAGATGAAAAAAAAGGCATAAAAAATAGTAGCACAATAACTGATGAAGTCTTGGGGTTAAAAGAAGTAACAAATGATATAGCAACTTCTGAAAATTTTGTAAAAAAACAAAATGTTGATGAAAATAAAAGTGAAGAGCTAGACCAAGTAGAGTCAGACCAAGTAATAGCTAGATTTTTTCAAAACCAAAAAAACTTCGAGTTAGAGACAAAAACACCTGATGATCATTTTCTCGAACAAGAGCAATTAAAAGATATAAAAGCGATAGAGCAGATTAACAGTGATGTAGGAATAGTAAACCAGCTCTTTGAAGATGAAAATGCTGTTGAAGATGAAAAATGGTTAAATATTATTAAAGATGATTCATCCGAAAAAAAAGAAAGTCATAGTGAACTGAGTCTAAAAGATGAAGATTCAGAATGGAGTTTATCACAAATACCTGGCTATCAACAATATGATAGCAATGAACAAAAGAAAAAAGAAACTAAAGAAATATTAGGGGTTCTTTCTTCTCAAAAGAAAAAACAAAATGGGAAAAAAATTAAAATTATTGCTTATACTGGATTAAGCATATTATTTTTATTTGGGATTAGCATTTATTCAATATATTATTATCAATTAATGTCTCAGGATATTGAGAATGATTTAACAAAGTATCAACTTAATGAAATAGCAACTATTGAAAGTGCCAATGTTTTAGACTCTAGTGCTAAAGTTATAGTTAATGCGGCTAGTAATAAGCAGAAAGTTCAAGAGAATAGTTTATATAAAAATGTAGACAAAAGTGTTATTAGTGATACAACTATTAAGGAATCAACTCCGATAGAACAAAAAAACATTCCAATAAAATTAGTGAGTAAAAAAATAATACCTACGAAAAAAACAAATAAAATATATTTAAACCCTCCTGCGAGAAATAGAAAAGTTTTTATCAAAAAAGAAGATCAAAATAGGAAAGACAAATTAGCTTTTTTAGCTTATAAAAAAGGTGACTATAAAAAGGCTGAGAACATCTATAACGAATCTTTAATTGAAAACCCTAGCAATATATTTGCCTTGTCTGGGCTGGGATCTATAGCTATTAAAAGAGGGGAGTTTTTAACAGCTAGTAAGTTCTATAAAAATATATTAAATATAGAGCCTAGTAATAAAAAAGTTAATCGAGCATTATTATCATTAAAGTCACTTGTTGATAGTAAACCTGAGCTTAAAGAAGAAATAGAAGAGCTAATTTATAAAAACCCAACTGATCCAGCACTTAAATTTTCTTTAGGTAATTATTATGCAAAAAGATCTGATTGGGCAGCTGCCCAAAAACAATATTTTGCAGCATCCTCTATGAGCTTAGATAACCAAATATATGCCCTTAATTTAGCGATCAGTCTGGATAAATTAGCAAGGTACGAAAAAGCACTGTCTTTCTATAAAAAAGCGATTAGTTTAGCTAAAATTCAAGGTTCATCTTTTGATACTAACTCGGTTAAAAAAAGAATTATTGCTCTTAGTGATTTTAATAAAGGGACTAATTAATGTTTAAACCTATGAGGCTGGGAGAAAAACTTATTGAAAAAGGATATGTTTCTCCTGATCAATTAAGAATAGCTCTAGTAGAGCAAAAAAAAACGAATAAAAAAATAGGAGAAACTCTAGTTTCTCTAGGTTTTTTAGATAAAGATAAAGCAAGAGAATTCGTTGGAGATGCCGTTGGTGTATCTTCAATGTCTTTAGTTGGCATTTTGCCTGATCCCTCAGCTTTAGCATTAATCTCAGAGTCTTTTGCTATTGATAATCTTGTTATGCCCATAAGTTTGGTAAATAATGAACTTAGACTTGCAATGGCAACTCCTGATAATGTTCTTCTTTTAGATAAAATCAAAAGACATATGGTAGAAGGGGTTAAGTTTATCCCCGTATTGGCAAGTGTAAATGAAATAACCAATGCAATTGACCATGTTTATGGTTATGAATTATCTGTAAATGGAGTTGTTACAGAGCTTGAAACAGGTAATGTTGAAAAATATTCTATTACTGATGGTGATGGCTATTCACAACCTATGGTGCGTTTAGTCGATGCCATTTTAACCGACTCGGTTAAAAGAGGAGCTTCAGACATCCATTTTGAGCCAGAAGAAAATTATATAAGAATAAGGTATAGAATAGATGGGGTACTACAACAAATTAAATTATTGCATAAATCTTTATGGTCAGCATTTGTTGTTCGTTTAAAAGTTATTGCAAGTTTAGATTTAACAGATCAAAGAAAGCCTCAAGATGGAAGGATGAATTTAATTATTCAAGGCAGAAAAATAGACTTTCGAGTTTCTTCTCTACCAGGCTCGCATGGAGAGAATTTTGTATTAAGGGTTTTAGACAGGGAAAAAGGCATAGTATCTTTAGATAAATTAGGTTTGGATGCTTCTAGTTATGAAGAATTGAAAATAATGATGTCTAGACCTACTGGCATATTATTAGTGACAGGTCCAACAGGTTCTGGGAAAACAACAACTCTTTATTCTATGCTAAATGAATTAAATGAAGTCGGTGTAAACATCATGACTCTTGAAGATCCTATTGAATACCCGATGGATATGATTAGACAAACAGCGGTTAATGAAGAAATAGGGATGACTTTTGCTGCTGGAATTAGAGCTTTATTAAGGCAAGATCCAGATATCATTTTAATTGGTGAAATTCGTGATGGAGAAACTGCAGAAATGGCTATACGCTCAGCTATGACCGGTCACCAAGTGTTTTCTACTTTACACACAAACTCAGCTATTGGGGCAATTCCTCGTTTGCTTGATATAGGTGTATCTAGATCAATTATGTCAGGTAATATTATTGGTATAATGGGGCAAAGGCTTACTAGAAGATTGTGTAAAAAATGTAAAAAATCATATATTCCTGAAGAGTTTGAACAAAATATTATTGGTTTTAAAAAGGAGGAGTCTTCTCCAATTTTGTACAAAGCTGTGGGTTGTTCAATATGTGATAACAGTGGTTACAAGGGTAGGTTAGCGGTATTAGAAACTTTAAGATTTACTAAAGAAATAGACCAATTATTGCTTGATGGAGCTAGCCAGAATCAGATTTTAGAAGAGGCTCTTTCCAATGGGTTTTCCACCATGTTACAAAGTGCTTTGAGGTGGGTTAGAGCAGGAGAGACAACTCTTGATGAAATTAGCCGAGTTGTTGATTTAACGGAGTTAGTTTAATGAAATCATATAAATATTCTGGCATTAACCGCTTTGGAAAACGGGTAACAGGTGAAGTTCAAGCAAACAATAGTCTCGACTTTGAAACAAGAATTAATTCGCAAAAAATAACTATTTTAAATTATAAAGAAAATACTAAATCATCCTTTGCATTTTTAAATAGAAAAATAATAAAAAAAAGAGATATTATTACCATTACTTCTCAATTACGTCAGCTTCTAGGAGCTGGCGTATCATTGATGGATATATTAAAAGATTTGCGTGAAACCTATGAAGATAATTCTATTCGGGAGATGCTGGCATCAATTCATGAAGATATGAGAGGAGGGAGTAGTCTTTCTGAAGCTTTATCTACTTATGAAAATGAGTTTGGTTCGGTGTATATTTCGTTAATTTCTGTTGGTGAAAAAACAGGACAATTAGAAAAAATTCTAAAAAAACTGGAGGATATGATTAAATGGGAAGAAGAATTAGCATCTAAAGCCAAAAAGGTGATGATATATCCTTCAATTGTAGCATTTGTAGTTATGGGTGTTATTTTGATGATGATGGTTTTTGTTGTACCTGAGCTTGTTGTTTTTGTGGAAGAAATGGGTGGAGAACTTGGTTTTACCACTATTGCTTTAATAGCTACTTCGCGGTTTGTTGGAGAAAATATAATATTAATTTTAATATCACCTTTTATGCTTGCTATTGGTTTGAAATTTCTTTTAGTAAATTCTACAAAATTCAGGGCAAAATTTGATTATTTCATTTTAAAGATTAAAATAATAGGACCTGTTTTATATAATTTAAAAACCGCTAGGCTAGCAAGTTCATTGTCTATTCTGTACACATCAGGCATAGGTTTTACAGATAGTTTAAGAATGTCTAGCAAGGTTTTAGATAATAAATATTTAGAACAAAATATAACTGAATCAGTTAAGTTGATTGAGGAAGGCGGGAAAATATACGAGTCTTTTCAAACCGCTAATGTTTTTCCTGCAATGGCTATTAGAATGGTTAAGGTAGGAGAAATAAGTGGTAACATGGATGAATCTTTAGCTAATATTAGTGAATATTATGATGCTGAAGCAAAAGAGATGATAGAAAAAATAGAACCTGCCATAGAGCCTCTTTTGACTATTATAATGGCAGTGGTGGTCGGATGGGTGATGTTGGCGGTACTTGGTCCAGTTTATGACACAATATCACAGGTTCAGTAATGGATAAAATATTTTATTTAACAGACGAATATATTAATTTTATAGATTTAAAACCATTATTAGCTGGCAAGCAATTAACTGTAGATAAAATTCCCTGGGGAGATAAAGATCTTTTTGAATCCTCGCTACAAAATGTTGATGAAAAGGATACTTTTGCAGTTATTTTTGATTTTGTAGATGAAAGTGTTGACTTTGAATGGACACCTAAGTTAATGGCATGGGAAAAGTTGGTTTATAAAAAACAGATAATAAATAATTTTTCTGCTAAAGGCATTAATTTTATTAGTTTAGTTTGGCTAGAGCAGTTTAAAAAAAATATTGATGGGGCTTCTCAACAGTTATTGCTTCGCTCATTAATCCCTCATAATCAAGCATTAAAATCTTTTTTTTCAGTACTAGAAGAAGCACAATTAACCGTTGTTGCCATATATTCCTATCCTTTTTTATTAGAAAAATATTTTTTACATGAAATAACCTCTAGCATTGGTTTAAATAAAAATAAAGTCAAGGAACCTTTTTTATTAATTGTGCAAGAAACTAAATATAAGTTTAGGCAATTATTTTTTTATAAAGGTAGGCTAAGAATTAGCCGATTTATAGATATTGATACGAAAATAAAGCATGCAAAAATAATTAATGCTAACTTGGTAGAAGAATCTTCAGCAGTTGTTAAGTTTATTTATAATCAAAAAATACTACCTTTTAATTCTGAAATAGGTTTTATTTATATAGGAACTAGTGGTTCAAGAAATGATGATATTATTAGTCAAATTCAAGAAAAGACGAGTTTTTCTAATAAAGATCACCAAGAATCTTTTTATCTTTCTAGAGATTTATATAAACTTAGGCAGTCTAATAAGGTTGAAAGTACGTTATTTAGCACGGTAAGTTTTTTGGCAGAATTTATCCAAAATAAAAAAATAACTACCTTTTATAGCAATGATTATATAAAAAAAATAAACGTATTGAAAAAGGTTAGGTTATTGTTAATTGTTGTAACAGTTATTATTATGTTATTCGGTTCTTTTTACCTTTTAAGTTTAGGTGAAAAAAATATAATTTTAGAGAAAAAAGTTACCGAAATGGATAAGAAAATATCTCTATACCAAAAACATAAAAATATTTTACAAAAAACTATTTCCCTTAAATATGATGCAGAAGACATTGAAGCATCGGTAGCTTTTTCAGAGTCTGTTCTAGACTCTAAAACAGAGAAATTATTATATGCTAGTTTTAAAACTTTATCTAATGTTTTATCTAGGCACGAGCATATTATGGTATCTAAATTAGATTGGGAAAAAGATAAACACTTTGATAGTAAAAAAATAAATATTATGATTGAGGGATGGGTGTTCCCATTTGATGGAGCATTTGAAAAACCTGTTGAGTGGGTAGATTTATTAATTAAAGACCTTAGCGAGCAGTATAACATTGATAAAGTAGAGCTAATTAAGGAGCCTTTAGATAGAGAATTAGAACAATCACTTTCTATTTCAGCAGGGGAAGTTGAAAGAGTAAATGGGTTACCTTTTTCTTTTAGGTTAATTACAGGAAGTGACTATGTTAGACCTGAATAACCCTCACTTAAAAAGGGAACTCAAAGCCCCTTTTTTATTTTTTATTATTATTTTTATTATTATTGTAATGGTTGGATATTTTTTTAATTCAGCCCAGAAGGAATTAAATGAAAAAATTTCTGTAAAAGATCGCTCTCTTATGGTTATCATCAATCAAGTTAAATTTTTGAGGCATCAAAAAGATTTGTTTTTAAAATATGGCTCTAAATATAAAGATTTTTTAGAAGCAGGTCTGGTTAGCGAATTGGATAGGGTTAAGTGGACAGATGGTTTATTAGAAATCCAGAAAAAACTGGCTCTTTATGGTTTTAAGCTTCAATTTGAAGCTGAAAATAAGTTAACTAAAAAAGATATTAAATATTTAAAAATTTTTAAAAATATATTTTATTATTCACGCTTAAATTTTTCAGCTGGAGTATATACAGATCTTGATGTTTTAGATATATTATCAATGATAGATATAAAAAT
>DBOE01000056.1 GCA_002299585.1 Hydrogenovibrio sp. UBA654
TTAACTTAACTTCTTAATTATATATGCACTTAAAGAAATACCATCCTTCTTAGCTAGTGCTATAATTTTATTTTTGAATTTTTTAGTAACTCTAATATTAATAAATGAATCTGCTTTTTCAGAGCCTTTTTGTGCATTTTTATTTTTTTTTGGTGCGGCCATAATTATTTCCTTTTTACCTAAAATAAATATTTGAATACTATATTATTAAAAGTTATTTTATGATTTATTTACCATGTATTACATGGGTCTTATTGGCTATAAGCAAATGCCGTACCATTTTTTTATAAGCTACTTGTTTGGCGGTGTAATGGTTTAAAACTTGTAGGGTCTTATTGCATATAATTTAAAAAAATAGGGCTAAAATGACATCAAAAATCAGAAAAGATCAAAACTATCTGAGAGCATATCAAAAGTTTGAATACCCAAAATTAATAGTAGAAGAAAACTATTCCAACAAATAAGTAATAGAATTATCAGCTGTAGGGTTTTCTGCTGTAATTAGCTGAAAAAAGCAATATATAGCAGAACAAAAGTAGAAGTAGTTGAAGGTAAAACCTCTCTTTGTGTAGATAAACGCCGAATATAAAAACTAGAAAAACAACTTTTTTCTGCAAAAAGTGATAATGAATTATTAAAAAAGGCAAAATAAAAACTCTCAATACAAAAGCCAAAGAGTAAATAAAAATTAGCAAAAACTGATTGATGTGAGAAAAATCATTAATTATGATACATTTAAGACCTACGGCAGAAGGCGAATGAAAATAGCTCTAAAAACCAAGGTATACACCTTGTACATTAGTAAGATAACCAAAATAATGAAATGATTTGACTTGAGGAGCCTCTGAATAAGTATGATTATTTTATGCTGGAAAATAGTGAATTTTTGTGTACGAAATAGTATTGATATTCCAAAAGAGTAGGGGTTGATTTTACCCTCCTCCATTTATTTCTAACCCCGTTTTTAGTTAGACTAAGCTATAAATGACTATTTATAAAAACTATATGGATTACCTTGATAAAATTTAGGGTCGGCACTTTCTAAATAAGTATCTGTTTGATGAATGTTGCCATGATTAGCGTCCACTCTACTATTAATTTTTGACCAAAAACCTCTTGGGTGATGGCCAAAAAAACTAATCTTCATCGTGTTAATACCATAATCCATCAATTCAGCTATAGTCCATAATCTAGCTTGTTTAGTGCCATCACTATTTTTATTGACATTATTAGCATATCTATAACTAGCCGACATAGCCCCAAAATAAAATGGTGCCTTTTTTGACCATCTATCAATTCTTTCAGGTGTTAGAGCCTCATATATGGGAACAACCTTATGAACTTCACTAAAAAACTTATTACCATTACTTGCTTGATAATTAAACAAATCAGGTCCACCAATACCAACACCATTATTAGTAGCGTAATCGCCTAACTCTATAATTTTTTCTACGCTGGTAGGTTCATCACTAGCTACACTTGTACCTGTCCTATCAGAGATAAAGGTTCTTGAAAAATGGTTTATAGAGATAAAAGCATTAGTTTTTATAAAACTATCTTTTAAAGTATTTATATGCTGCTTTAACTGTGTTATGGATAAGTCTGAAGTGTAACCCAACCCAGACGGCATAACATAATCTTCAATATCTGTTGCTGTTTCATCAGCAATAAATACGGATAAATATGGGCTATTATCAAATTTTGTTGCTTATAGCCTTGACCAATTTGTCATATCTAGCCATTACATTTGGATTCCACCACATGACTGTATTTCTAGCTTGCTGTTCATTATCAGAGTAATGCGGATTCATGTAATACATGCCTCCTTGGGTATTACCTGATTTATCAAAACCTTTACCATATGTCTCCGGATCGCTATAAAACATAATCGGGTGCGTTTAATAACAACCCTTCCTCTTTATTCCAAAAAGTACGCCATGATAAACTTAAGATAATTTTTTTATTATATTTTTTGGCAAATTCCAAACTTTTTTCAATAAAGTCAAAATCATATAGATCTTTTTTAGGCTCTAAATTTCTCCAGTTCACTCTTAGTGCTAGCCCATCAAAATTCTTAACTACATCTTCATGTGTGCTAAATCTAGTCCACCAATCTGTCCTATGCTTAGGGGACTTATAATAATCAGAAAAAGCGTACATATAGTGACCGCCTAAAGTTTTTTTATTTGCTTTTTTTTCAGGTTTTCTTCTATAAGACAAGAAGTTAAAAATAAAGTTATACCTATCAACATGGATAGCTTAAACAATTGAACTATGTTTTTATTATTCATAAATAATCACTTTTAATCTAAATAGTAAGTCCTTAAAATACCGACTCAAGAACAAGGTTTTCACTAAAACTTTCAAAAATATTATGAAAAAAATCTTTTTAGTTATTAGTTAATTTGCCTATATTTCTACATAGAAAACATAAAAAATGTGGAGACCTTGATTGTACAACGATTAGCAATAAAACAACTCACCACCTAATGGGGGAAACAATTCAGGGGGCAACAATTCAAGATTTATGAATTTTCTACCTTATAAACAAAATATCCCCAACCTGTCACCCTAGTTATTAAGGAGCTAAAATTCAGTAAAAATGCAATCAAAAAAATCTCTCAATCGTTATTAATAATAGGAGCTAACTTTTATAGCTCCATTACTTTAGTTATTGGAGAAATATAATGATAAAAACAACACTAGCAGTAGTATTCGGTACACTTATTAGTACAGGTGCAATGGCTGTACCAGAACAACCTAGTCAATGGGAAAAATGTGCAGGAGTGTCTAAAGCTGGCAAAAACAAATGTGGTGCCTTAGATGGTTCTCACAAATGTGGCGGGCAAGCAAAATTTGACAACATGAAAACAGAATGGATTTATGTTCCTAAAGGTACTTGTGATAGAATTACTGGCGGAAAAGTAGTTAAAATTGTGCCAGCAAAATAAACTAACATAAGCCCAAAATGGCTCTTTCTAACTAAAGCTAAACTTTGGGTTTATATTTAAAATAACTATGCTAAACAAACAACAATTAAATAAACTCTATCAGTATAGTTATTCTCTAACCACTAATTCTGATGATGCCTACGATTTATTACAAACAGGCTTAGAAAAATATCTCCGTAAAAATACTAACAACATAACCAATGAAATGGCTTATATTCGGCAAATTATCCGTAATCAATTTATTGACCAACAAAGGCGAAAAAAATGTATTACCTTTGAGTCAATTGAAGCTGACAAATATCAAACTACCTTAGCCATAGATACCAGTTCATTAGAACAGATTGTGATTGTAGAAGAACAAGCCAAAATGGTTTGGGAGCTTTTAAGCACTTCTGAACGAGAAATTATTTATCTTTGGGCAATAGAAGGATATACCGCCAAACAAATTAGCGATGAAACAAGAGTACCCCGTGGCACAATCCTTTCAAGAATACACCGCTTAAAGCACAGAATCGGCAACCAATTTAAACAACTTAAAGGAGATGAATAATGAAACTTAGTAAAAGTATGCAAAATCATCTTGGCAAAATTGAACTTAATCCTAAACAACTAGCACAACTTAACAGCATGCAACAAGAATTAGTCGTTAATAAACAACCAGCAAACTTATTAACTAAAAAAATAGCCTTAAGCTTGGTTGCTACCATGGTATTAATAATTACAATAACTTTTTTTGCAATGCAAAAATCCATGCCACAAGAATACTGGATTGCACAAATTGCTGATGAAGTTGCTAAAAACCATCTAACTCCTAAACCATTAGAGGTTGTTTCTAACCAGATATTAGATGTGCAAAATTATTTTACTAAGCTAGATTTTCTGCCAATTTCATCACAAATATTTAATCAACAGCTAAGCAAAAAACTTACTGGTGGTAGGTATTGCTCTATTGAGGGTTCAAGAGCTGCTCAGCTACGCTTTGTAGAGGATAAATACAACCACACAACCTTATTTCAAACTAACTATACAGGAGAGTTTTCTGATAAACTTAAGCTACACGACAATTCTACGCCCATTACAACCTATGCACGCGGTGTGGAAATTACTATCTGGCAAGAAAAGGGGTTATTGATGGTTACTGCAAAAAATAAAAAACAACTGCCATGAAATTTTTCTTAATCTTTATTAGTTTAATTTTTTTCGTAACTTTTGTTCAGGCACAAGTAAACAGTCATGAAAACCAGTTATATAACCACCCTTCTCCCTACCTAGCCATGCACGGACAAGATCCTGTTAATTGGCTAATATGGCAAAAATCTGTGCTCAAAAAAGCTCAAGTAGAAAATAAATTAATTATGATCTCTAGCGGTTATTTTTCTTGCCATTGGTGCCATGTAATGCAAAAACACAATTATCATGACCAAAAAACAGCCAGATATCTTAACCAACATTTTCTATCGGTAAAAATAGACCGCGAACTAACTCCAGACTTAGACAGATACCTAGTTGATTTTGCTCAGAGAGCTGCAGGTCATGCGGGTTGGCCACAGCATGTTTTTTTAACCCCTGAAGGATATCCATTTTTTGCCTTTACCTATAAACCCAACCCAGATTTTTTATTAAACTTGCAAAAAATACAGACTTTTTGGCAAAACTCACCCAACAAAATATTAACTGCAGCTAAGTCAGCGATTAAACAGACAGAAAAACCACCAGTATATAAGCTTAAATTGGCAGACTTTCAACAAAGTTTTTTACAACAACTACAACCACAAATGGATATGCTAAGTGGCGGACTAAAAGGCTCAAATAAATTTCCTAACGCTTCTATTCTAAAATCTGCTCTACTAATAACTAACAAAAATAACAACAATAACAATGAAATCATAGAATGGCTAAAAACCACTCTCGACCAAATGCAAAGCCAACATTTATTCGACCATGTATATGGCGGTTTTTATCGTTATACCATCGACCCAGAATGGCAAACTCCACACTTTGAAAAAATGCTTTATACTCAAGCACAACTAGCTAAATTATATCTAATAGCAGGCAAAAAATTCAATCGCCAAGACTATCTAACAACCGGCAACAAAACCCTACAATATGTTCAACAACGGCTATTCCACCCTCCCTCTGGGCTTTATAAAAGTAGCCAATCAGCAGTAAACAAACAGCAAATAGAAGCTGGCGATTATGTATGGACAAAATCACAGCTAAAAAAATTATTATCCGCTAAACAATACCAACAAATAAAACAACAGTGGCTAGAAAACCAAACCCCATACACTATTAATGAGCAACCAGCATGGCACCCAATGCCAACCGATAAATATTGGCAAGCAATAAAACAGCAACTAGCTAACAGCGATATAAAACCAGCTCAACACATACCTACCGATTCCAAAAGTATTTTAGGCTGGAATGGATTATTACTATCAGCTTTTGCTCAAGCCGTACAGCTTAAACAACTCGATTCAAAAATTGCCAATAACCTAGCTAATTCGTTAATAAAGAATCTAAGTAAAAACCAGCCACCAAGAGCAATATCGGCTACTAATACAAACATGGGTAGAGCAAATATACAAGACTACGCCTACATAATTAAAGGGCTAGAGGATTGGGCAAGCATTAGTAAAAACAACAAATTTAGCAAGCAAGCACAATTCTACCGCCAACAAACCAAACATAAATTTTTTAGCAAACAAGGTTGGCTCTACTCAGATAGCCCGCTACTACCAAACCAAACTGGAAGCTGGGCAATGGCAGACAGTGCCATCCCCAGCCCAACAGCAATACTAAATTGCCGATTAATCAATCGACTGCAAAATAACCCTCTAACCTACGCAAGTTATGCAACAGCAGGGTGCAACTAAATGCCAATACTAATAATCGGCTTTATCCTCTTGTTTGTTCTAAGCTCACTACCAAATATTTGGACGAACTATATATTAAAAAAATACCAAAAACCAAATGATAATATCCCAGGTAGCGGAAAACAATTTGCCGAACATCTAATTAAAAAATTAAAACTAAACATAACACTAGAAGAAACCGATCAAGGTGACCACTACGACCCAATCGCAAAAGTCATCCGAATTTCTAAAGAAAACTACCACACCAACTCGCTAACTGCGATTAGCACAGTAGCCCACGAAATAGGCCATGCTCTGCAAGACCAAGAAAATTATCAACCACTACAACAAAGAACCGAACTAATACAACGCTCACAATGGATGCAAAAATTTAGTGCGGGAGCATTAATGGTTACTCCATTTTTAATCCCAATACTACACACCCCACTAATTGCCATAATAACCTTTAGTGCAGGGTTTATAGCTATGGGAATTCCCGTGATAATCCACCTAAGCACTCTACCAGTAGAAACCGATGCTAGTTTTAAGCGAGCATTGCCACTGCTAAAAGAGGGTAACTACCTCAATGAAAAAGAGCTAAAAATAGCTAAAAAAATCCTCAAAGCCTGTGCGATGACCTACTTTGCGGCATCACTAGCCAGCCTACTAAATTTATGGAAATGGTTTAAAGCAGTAAGAAGATAAATTAGCTCAAAATAAGGGTAATTCTAAAAGCTCATTTTCATACCTAACATAAAGGTACGAGGCTTACCAACCATGTTTCTAGTAGGATTATGTGATGAAAAATATACCTTGTTAGTAAGGTTTTCTACACTAGCAAATAGTTTACTGTTCTTAGTTAGGTTGTAGCTAGCAGATAAATCAAAAATAGTGTATCCATGAATTATATTTTCTAAAGCATTGTTGCTAGGAATGCTACGCATTTCCCCAGTGTATTTTGTACTAATATTTGTACTCCAAAGCATACTTTGCAAACCTAAGCCAAGAAATAGCTGATGCTCTGGTATATAAATTAATTTATCACCTTTTTTTATAGTACCACCAAATGCAGAGCCTCCATCAAAGTTACTTTTAAACTCCGTTGTGGCATAGGTATAAGCTAAGGTTAATGGCATACTAATGTCACGGTTAAAAGCTATTTTATTTGTCAGCAAAGCTTCTAAACCTAGGGTTTCAGCTTTACCACCATTTTTACTACCCCCAGCAAGAGTACCTCCAGCGGCAGCCATTTCTACTCCTAATAAATTGGCATAGTCAGTATAAAAACCAATCATTTCAATGGCTAAGTAACTTTTTCTATAACGAAATCCCGTTTCAAGGTTAGTACTTTCTTCAGGATCTACATCATTGGTACTGCCTGCTCCAGGGGGTGAAAAACCTTTATGTATGCCTGATAAGAGGGAGATCTGATTATTTAACTTATAGATGCCACCAATGCCTGGCAAGATAGCACTAACTCTGCTAGTGCCTGATTTAGTTGGGTCTGTTTTATCAACTCGTTTGTAATTAACACTTTCATAACGGACTCCTGGGGTAATTATCCAGTTACCAAAAATAATTTCATCATGGATGAAAAAGGAGGATGCTTTTGCTGTATCCTTTCGATCAAGCTCACTTCGCGGAGCTCCTGCTGTGGTTCGCATTAAACTACCATTTTCCATCCGAAATTTATCTATGTAATGATCACGGTCTTCATCATCATAATGAATGCGTAAACCTAATTCTATGTTATGCTCTATCTTGGTACTAGCAAATGAGATAGATGTAGTCGTTTGAATTCCACGGGCAATAGAATTACGATCCGCACCAGTATATTCAACAGCATCATCAGCACTTGTTCCTATGCCTTTAAATATATTAAGTTGTGTACTATAAGTAGTAGGGTTAGCCAGTATCTTACCAACTTCTATTCCATCAACCATACCTGCTTTATACCAATCACGCCGAGTTTCATTTTGATAAACAACGGTAGAAATTTCAACATTTTCTGCTACTTCAATATAGTGGCGTAGTTGATATGAACGATGTTCGACTTCCATTTTATCTTTTTGGGTGATTGCATAACGACGGTAAGGGTCAGTATCAAAATCATCATCACTAAGACCAATGTAGGTCTCATTAGAAAGTTCATTATTGGCAAGTAGCTTTAACTCTACTTCTTGATATATTGTTGCATCTTCATCAGAATTTAAACGAACTTTAAATAAAGTTTCATCAATAGTAAAGCCCGTATTGCCACCGCCATCAAGATTTTTAAAACCAGTAGTCCCTACTTGATAAGATTCTGCTAACCAGCCAAAATTTTGTGTTGATTCGCCAGTATAAGCATGAGTTTGGCGATAATTGTAAGATCCAGCAAAAATATCTACTTGACCTTTAAGCTCATGTGGAATTGGGGTACTAATAAAGTTTAGTGCACCAGCTGTAGTGTTAGGGCCGTATTTAATGGCTGCTGAACCTTTAATCACCTCCACTGCGGACATTCTACCAACCATAGGAGAGTAATACGCACTAGGTGCGGTGTAAGGTGCTGGAGAAGCAAGCACCCCATCTTCCATGATAGATATTTTACGGCTACGCACGGGGCTTACCCCACGCATACCAATGTTTGGTCTTAAGCCATACCCATCTTCACCATAAATATTAACTCCTGGTACTTGTTGTAATAAACGGTTAATATCACTATAGTTATGTTTTTCTAGTATTTCTTTATCTAACAAAGTAGCAGAGCCAGCAATTTTATCTATATTACCCGAATCACCAATAACCGTAATTTGGCTAAGGGCACTTATTTTTTCACTAGTAGGCTCTTGTGCATAAACAATAAAGCTTTGTGTTAAAATTACTGTACCCAGAGCAGACAAAACTATAGAATTCTTCATTGTGTAAATTTTCTTAAATCCGTGAGATAGAGAGGCATGATCTTCAATATACAAACTTGCAAATGACATTTAAAGTATAACTTATGATGCAAATAAGAGCAATTATTATTTCTTTTCGTTAGCTAAAAGTAGTAATGTCCTAAGGAGCCTCTGAACAACCGCCATTATTTTTTACTGGCTAAAATATACGACAATTTCCGTTAAATTCGACGCAATAGC
>DBOE01000045.1 GCA_002299585.1 Hydrogenovibrio sp. UBA654
AAAAAAGGGGGTATTTAAATGTTTTAAAAACAAATTTTAAAAAAGGGGGGAAAAAAAAAGGTTTTCCTGATTTTTTCCCCCCCCCCCCCCGAAATGAGCAAAGAAATGTCTAGGTTATTTATTTAGGATTTTGTTAAATTGCTTTAAGTTCTTCTAAGCTCCATCTTGGTTGGCAGGCAAAGTTTAGGTTTTTGCTTTCCCCAGCTTGTAATCTTTTGGATGCGGCAAATGCTATCATTGCTCCGTTGTCTGTGCAAAATTCTAGCCGTGGATAAAAAGTTTTGCCGTGCCTTTTTTGCATCAATAAATCTAATCTGTTTCTAATCTCTTGATTAGCACTCACTCCACCTGAAACCACTAGGGTATTTAGGTTTTCTTGCTCTAAAGCTCTTTTACATTTTATTCTAAGCGTGTCAGCAACTGCTACTTCAAATGCTCTACATATCTCAGCTTTGGTTTGCTCTGAATTATCTTGGTTTTGCACGGCATCTAACCAAGTATTACGGGTAAAGGTTTTTAAACCACTAAAACTCATGTCTAATCCTGGTCTATCTATCATCGGTCTTGGAAACTTATAGCGTTCAGTATTACTCTTTAAAGCAAGTTTAGAGACTTCAGGACCTCCTGGATAACCTAATCCTAATAACTTTGCAGTTTTATCAAATGCTTCTCCAGCAGCATCATCAAGTGTTTCGCCCAGTAATTTGTATTGTCCTATGTCATCGACTCTAATCAGCATAGTATGCCCACCAGAAACCAATAGACATATAAAGGGAAAATCAGGTTTATCTTCTTCTAACATCGGGGCAAGTAAATGCCCTTCCATATGATTGATTGCTACCGCAGGTATTTGCCAAGCAAAAGCAAGGCTACGAGCCACAGCAGCCCCAGACAGTAAAGCTCCCATTAAACCAGGACCGGCAGTATAACCTATACCATTAATGTCCGATTTTTGAATCTTAGCATCACCGATTGTTTTATCAATTAAAGGAATGAGTTTTTTAATATGATCTCTGGAAGCTAATTCAGGCACCACTCCGCCATACTCTGCGTGCATCTCTACTTGTGAGTAAAGTCTATGAGTAAGTAGTCCTTTAGTAGAATGGTAAATAGCAATACCTGTCTCATCACAGGAGCTTTCAATCCCTAGAGTAATAAGAGGGGCAATAGAAGGTTGGGCAATATTGGTCATGTTGTTGTTTGTTCTTTAAAAAATTAAGCTAATTTTAGCAAAAAAGCACAAGTTTTATTTGCAAAAGTTGGCTTAGGTATTTATAATTCCTCTTTCTTGAAAATCCTTGATTAGGTTAAACCATACATGTTTAGGTATTCAAAACTATTTTAAACTTAAGAGATCATTTATGCCAAGCGTAAAAATTAGAGATACAGAACCATTTGATGTTGTACTGCGCCGTTTTAAACAAGCTTGTGAAAAAGCAGGCGTGTTAACAGAAACCCGCAAAAGAGAATATTATGAAAAGCCTACTTGGGTTAAAAAACGCATGAAAGCTGCAGCAGTTAAACGCTTAGCTAAGCGTTTATCGCGTGAAAATCGTCGCACAGCAAGAATGTACTAAGATATAAAACTTATAAATCATGCCTAGCGAAATAAAAATATCGTTAACTTCAGCAATGAAAACCACGATGAAAGCAAAGCAAAAAGAGCGTCTAATTGTCATTCGCTCCATGCTTGCAGCCATCAAACAAGTTGAAATTGATGGGCGAATGACTATTGATAATGATGGCGTAGTCCTACCTATTTTGGATAAAATGCTTAAGCAACGCCGTGATTCTTTCCAACAGTTTACTGATGCAGGAAGAAACGAGCTAGCCAAGCAAGAAACATTTGAGATAACAATTATTCAAGAGTTTTTGCCACAACCTTTGAGCGAAGAAGAAATAGCTACAATGGTTAAACAGGCAATTGCAGACACTGGAGCCTCATCTATGCAAGAAATGGGCAAGGTTATGGGGTTGTTAAAACCGCAAATGCAGGGTAGAGCAGATATGTCAAAAGTAAGTGGGTTGATTAAATTACAGCTTAGCTAAAAACCTCTTGCTAGCAGATATAACCCAATAGTTTTTTTTGAGCTATTGGGTTTTTTATTTGAATGTTTTGTAATAAAAAAGGGGGGGTATGGAAGAGATAAAAGGCGTTATACCTCGCTCATTTATTGATGAACTGCTGGCAAGAGCAGATATAGTGCAGTTAATTAATCAACGAGTACCCTTAAAAAAAGCTGGTACTAACTATAAAGCTTGTTGTCCTTTTCATAGTGAAAAAACACCGTCTTTTAATGTAAGTGCTCAGAAGCAGTTTTATCATTGTTTTGGTTGTGGATCTAGTGGAGATGCCCTAAAGTTTTTAATGGAATATGAAGGGCTTTCTTTTATTGATTCGATTGAACAACTAGCATCAATTAACGGCATGCAAGTGCCAAGAGAAAAACTAAGCCCTCAAGAACAAGAAAAACAGCAAAAACAACGCGACCTATATGATGTAACCTTGCTAGTTGCCAAGTATTACCGCCAGCAGCTTAAAAACCATGTGGCATCAACTACAGTTAAAGATTACCTAAAAAACCGAGGGCTATCCGCGGAAATAGCCAAAGACTTTTATATAGGTTTTGCTCCGAATGATAAAGGACTAGAAAAAGAATTACATGCCAATAGCCTGCTAAAAGAACAGTTAATTGAAACAGGAATGCTGGGTGAAAATGAAGGGGGGGGGGTATATAGTCGTTTTCGTGACAGATTAATGTTTCCTATCCGTGATGTAAGAGGGCGAGTAATTGCTTTTGGTGGCAGGGTATTAAGTGAGCAGCAACAGCCAAAATATTTAAACTCACCAGAAACACCAATTTTTCATAAAAGTTATACTCTGTATGGGCTTTATGAAATGCGTATAGCCAAAGATAGAAGTAATCATGTTATTGTGGTTGAAGGCTATATGGATGTAGTTGCTCTGGCTCAGTTTGGGGTTAAAAATGCTGTTGCCACCTTGGGAACAGCTGTAACAGTTGAACATTTAGACATACTATTTAGACAGGTTTCTGAAGTGGTATTTTGTTTTGATGGCGATAATGCGGGTAAAAAAGCTGCTTGGAAAGCATTAGAATTAGTTTTGCCATTATTAACCGAAATCAGACTAGCTAAGTTTTTATTTTTAGATGCAGGTGAAGATCCTGATTCTACGGTGAGAAAAGAGGGCTTAGAAGGATTTACTAAGCGAGTAGTATCAGGAATGACTAGCTCTGAGTTTTTATTTGCAGGCTTGCAAGAAAAAATTAGTTTACCGCTCTCTTCAATTGAGGGGCAACAACAATTGATTTCTTTGGCAAAGCCTTACATAATTAGTGCCAGAGGAGCCATGCCTGACTTATTAACTAAAGTATTGGCAGATATTGTAGAATTGCCGGTATGGCGGTTAGGGCAGATATTAGAAATACGAGTTGCTTCTACCAAAAAAATTAAAGAAAAAAGCAAGCAGTTATTTGTGTTAAAAGCACAAAGTATTATTTTACAATTACTTGCTGTTATTTTAAAACGGCCAGATTGGGCATTAATTTTTGAAGATGATTTTTTAGCAAGCTTAAAGCAATCATCTAATGCAGAATTTCGTTTTTTAGAGCAAGCAATTCAAGTTTTAAAAAATAGTGGTTTTATAATTGAAACATTAATTGATTGGTTAATGGAGCCAAATAGGCACAAAGTACTAATACAAATTAGACAGATACCACTACAAAATAAAGATGAATTTCTTGAAGTACAGTTTGATGAAATAATAATGCAAATAGTAAAATACTTAGAAGAAGAAAAAATAAAAAAAAATATTAGAGCAAAAATTGGCAACTAAATTCTTGAATTGTTTTTTTATGACTATATACAAAAGTAATAATATTTTTTAAGGCTAAGTATGATGATACTTAAATATTGGAGTTAATATGACAAAAGTCGAAAGAAAACAACAGCTGACAGATCTGATTGAGCGGGCTAAAGATCTTGGGTACCTTACCTTTTCTGATGTAAATGATGTTTTGCCTGATGAGGTTAATGAAGATCAATTAGGGCAAGTTATTACTATTCTTAAAGATTTTGGTATTCAATTGTTTGATTCTGCTCCTGATGAAGATGATTTAATGACCAGTGATGGGCAGGTTTTCGATGAAGCCGCTGCAGAGGCTGCCATTTTGGCTTTAGAAGAAGTTGATTCTGAGTTTGGGCGTACTACAGACCCAGTAAGAATGTATATGAGAGAGATGGGTTCGGTTGAGCTATTAACTCGTAAGGAAGAAGTCCACATAGCAAAACAGATTGAATATGGTTTGCGTAATACCTTGGCCGCTCTTAATAGATACCCTAAGGTAGCAATAAACTTTTTAGATGGTTTTCAAAAGATAACCGAAGGTGAAGGTAAAATAGCCGATTTAATGCAGGGATTTTACCGCCCTAGTAGTTTAATAGACATACCTCTTGAAGATCTTTCGCCAGATATGGAGCAAGAACCAAAAGAAGATGGTATCAACAAAGAAGAATTAGACAATTTTCTTAAAAAATTAGAAAAATTAAACCTAGCGGTTTTAAAAGAAGAAAAAAAAGTAGGCTTTGCGGATAAAAAAGCTATTCAAAAGCGTGATAAAGTGGTTGAATTTCTTGCCACCATTAAACTATCTCCTATTTTTATGATAAAAATGATAAAAAGTGTTAAGGCAACCATTACAAATATTAGGGAGCATGAAGCTAATATTATAAATTTAGTTATGCGTCAATCTAAAGTATCAAGGCCCGCTTTTTTGAAGGCATTTGTAGGTTCTGAAGCAGATTATAAATTGATTGATAATTTAATTAAAGAATTTCCAAATAAAGCAGACAGTCTTGAGCTGGTAAGAGCCAATGTTAGAAGAGCTCAAAAACGATTAGCAATAATTGAAAAAACAGAAAAAATGCCAATACTCGTTTTTAAAGGAGTTTATAAAAAATTAAGTAAAGCTGAAAGAAGTGCCAAACTGGCAAAACGACAAATGATAGAAGCCAACTTAAGACTGGTTATTTCTATAGCTAAAAAATACACTAATCGAGGTTTATTATTTTTAGATTTAATTCAAGAGGGCAATATAGGTTTGATGAAAGCAGTAGAAAAATTTGAATACCGTAGAGGTTACAAGTTTTCAACCTATGCTACCTGGTGGATTAGGCAAGCAATTACCCGCTCTATTGCCGACCAAGCAAGAACTATCCGGATTCCTGTACATATGATTGAAACCATTAATAAGTTAAACCGTGTTCAAAGACAATTATTACAACAAATGGGCAGAGAGCCTACTCCAGAAGAACTAGCTGAAGAGATGGAAATGCCAGAAGATAAAGTTCGTAAAGTTATGAAAATATCTAAAGAACCTATCTCAATGGAAACTCCAGTAGGAGATGATGAAGACTCCTCTTTGGGCGATTTTATTGAAGATAATAATATTATGTCTCCACAGGATACAGCTGATATTGATGGAATGGGGAGAACAGTTAAAAATATGCTGGGTACCTTAACCACAAGAGAAGCCAAAGTGTTAAGAATGCGTTTTGGTTTAAATATGAATACGGACCATACTTTAGAAGAAGTAGGTAAACAGTTTGATGTAACTCGTGAAAGAATTCGTCAAATTGAAGCTAAAGCCCTGCGTAAATTAAGACACCCAAGTAGAGCAGAAAGGCTAAAGAGTTTTTTATAGGAAACCCTTAACATTTAAAAGTTGTTTTATTAGTGGGCTTAGTTGTTTTAATATTATTGGCTGAGCTTTTTGATTAGGATGCAGTGCATCTTGTTGCATCATATCTGGTTCTAGTGCAATGCTAGAGATGAAAAATGGATCAAATAATAACTGGTTTTTATCAGCTATTGCTTGATATGTTTTTTGTAACATTTTTTTGTATGCAGGGCCATAGTTGGTTGGTATTTTGATACCTAAAAGTAATATACTAGTGCCTTGTTGCTGGCTGAGGCTCACTATCTTTTGTAGATTTTTTTTGGTTGTTTTTAAATTTTGTCCACGCAAAGCATCGTTTGCTCCTAGTTCTAATATTAGCCATTTTGGTTGATGTTGTTGTAGTAATTTTGGTAAACGACTCAAACCACCTGAAGTGGTCTCCCCACTAATACTGGCGTTTATTATGTTAATATTTTTATTATTAAGCTGTTTTTGTAATAAGCCTACCCAACCTTTTTCTATAGGCATACCATAGCTAGCACTCAGGCTATCACCTAAAACTAATAAGTTATCTGCTTGAGCTTTGATTGGATTAGAATAACCAAGTATAGATATTAATAAGAAAACTTGAATATGAAACAAGAAACTAAAGCTCCATTTATTTTGCAACTGGAAAATGTACATTATAAAGTTCCTTCTGATAGTGGATATTTGTCTATTTTAAACGGCGGTGATTTATATGTCCATTCTGGTGAAAAATTAGCAATTATTGGTCGTTCAGGTTCTGGTAAATCTACTTTGCTGGCAATAATGGCAGGTTTAGAGTTACCTACCTCTGGTAATATAAACTTGTTTGGTAATAGATTAATGGCTTTAGGTAGTGATGCAAGGGCTAAATTAAGGGCAAAGCAAGTAGGGTTTATTTTTCAGGATTTTCAATTAATGCCGAGTATGAGCGCGCTTGAAAATGTGTTAATGCCATTGGAGTTATTTCAGGTAGATAATGCGTATGAATTAGCTCTAGCAGCTTTAGATAAAGTTGGTTTGTCGCAACGCTTAAAACACCTGCCCGCACAATTATCAGGTGGAGAACAGCAAAGAGTAGCAATTGCCAGAGCATTTGTTACTAAACCAAAAATATTATTTGCCGATGAACCAACTGGTAATCTAGACGAAACTACCGCAACACAAATTCAGCAGTTACTTTTTGCTTTGAATGAAGAGTTAAATACAACCTTAATTTTAGTTACCCATGACTTAGAATTTGCTAATAAATGTGAGCGAATATTACACTTAGTTCATGGTAAATTGGTAGAGTAGTTTATG
Source organism: Hydrogenovibrio sp. UBA654 (assembly GCA_002299585.1). Classification (GTDB taxonomy): domain Bacteria; phylum Pseudomonadota; class Gammaproteobacteria; order Thiomicrospirales; family Thiomicrospiraceae; genus Hydrogenovibrio. Next base: position 7,026 of record DBOE01000045.1, read on the forward strand.
TGGTTAGGAGATTTTGCAACTGCATCTAAATGGTTTTTTCGCGGTTTAAACCGCGGCGACTGGTTATTGTTAATATTAGCTGTGATGATTTCAAGTGCTAGTATTACCACGGTTGAACTGCTAGCCAAAACTGTTAAATATAGCATGCTGGCACAAGCAGCAGAAAATTTAGGTGCTGATTTAGTTGTAAAAAGCTCACGCCCAATAGACTCACAATGGCTAGAAAAAGCCAAGGCTATAAACTTAAACATTGCCCAGTCACAATCCCTAATAACCATGGCAATGAGTGGTGATAAATTTCAGCTAGTGCAGTTAAAGGCTGTTTCTAAAAATTATCCATTAAAGGGGGATAAATATAAGCTTGATCAGCAAATTTTAATAGAGCCAGCTTTAAACCCCTTATTAAATTTAACAGAAAGTAGTGAAATTTTATTAGGAACACTTGCCTTTAAAATAGCAGGGCAGTTTCAGCCTAAAAGCCTATCTATTGCCGCGAGCTTTGCCAAGCAAATTTTAATGCCCTTAACTCTGCTCGAAAAAACTGGCTTGAAGGGGGTTGGTAGTAGAGTTACCTATAATTTATATGTAGCAGGAAAACAAAGAGATATTGTTAGTTTTGCCCAACAAATTAATAAAACCAATAGTCCGCATTTACAAATCATATCTGCACAAGCTCCAACTAAAGATCTAGCTCAGTCACTAGATACTGCATGGTTGTTTTTAGATTTATCTGCATTAGCTGCGGTACTAGTTGCAGGTTTATCAATTTTAATAGCTAGTAGGTTTTATTTACAAAAATGGCAAAGTTCAATTGCCCTAATGCGTTCTTTTGGAGCCGAACGATCGCAAATTTTCAGACTATTTGCATGGCAATTAAGTTGGCTAGCAGTGGTTGCAAGTACAGCTGGGGTAATGCTAGGTAGTTGGTTATTTAATTTATTAACTCCATTACTTGCAGACTACTTTCAACCAATAATTATCCCTAGTTTTGGCTGGATTCATCTGCATGGTTTTTTGATAGGTTGTTTAGTTTTATGGGCTTTTGCTTGGCAATCATTTATCCAAGCAATACAATCATCACCATTACAACTATTAAAAACTACCCGTTCATCAACCACTCCAATTTACTCTTGGGTAATAAGTCTAGCACTAATTATTTTAATTATTATCTGGGTAACTGGTTATATTACATGGGTATTATTGGGTTTATTTCTGATTAGTTTTTCCTTGTATCTTGGTGCCATTGGTTTATTAACTCTGATAGGCTATTGGCAAAAAAGCAGTAAGGGCTGGCTTAAAATATCTCTATCATCTTTAACAAGAGAGCCAGCCTTAGTTAAATTACAATTGATCTCTGTCGGGCTAGTGCTTTTTATATTGATGTTAATGACTTTTGTTCGCCAAGATTTAATTCAAAACTGGCAAGCATCTTTACCACAAGAAACCCCAGATACATTTTTAATGAATATACAGCCAGAGCAAAAAAAACAAGTGCTAGCTATATTGAATAAACAGCAGATAACAACCGAATTAATAGCTATGGCACGGGGACGGTTAATAGCCATAAACAATAAATCCTTAACCGCTGATAAGCAATCTTCAAATAGAGCAAGACGTTTACTAGAAAGGGAGGCAAACATTGCCCAAATGGAGTTTCCCCTAAGCTATAATAAAATAATTCAACAAACAACAATAAAATTATCGCCTAGTGAACTGCCAAAAGTATCAGTAGAAAAGGGTATAGCTGAACTATTTAAACTACAGTTAAATGATGTATTAACTTTTAGTTTTAGTGGGCAAAATATAAAATACAGAATAGATAGTATCCGTGAAGTTAAATGGCAAAGCCTACGACTAAACTTCTTTTTTATTATTGACAATACACAATCTATTCCTATTTCTTATCTAGCCAATTTTAGCTTAGCAAAAAAGTCGACCTCTATTAGTCAACTAACCAAAGATATTGCAATTCAGGCTCCAGGAGTTTTATTAATTGATGCAAAAAAAATACTACAGCAAATACAAACCATAATGCGGCAAGCAAGCTGGTCAGTATCAGGATTGTATGTTTTTATATTAGTGGCAAGTTTAATCGTGTTGTTTAGTGCCACCTTAGCCAGCCAACAAGCAAGAGTGCAAAGCTGGTTCTTATTAAGAACCATGGGGGCGAGCCATCAAGAAATAGTAAAAATAGGTCTGATGGAATTTGTTTTATTAGGAGGATTTGCAGGGTTACTTGCCGCTATCTTTGCACAATTAACCAGCATATTAATTAGCAAGTTTGCACTACAAATACCCCCACAATTTAGCCTTGAACTATGGTTGCTTAGCTTGTTTTTAGGGGTCTCAGCGCTGTTGATTATTGGATTGGTTACTCAACAAAAATATCTACGCTTATCGCCACATAAAATGGCTAAAAAATGGAGTTAATTTAAAGATTTTAAGCCAGCTCTTCTACTCTATTTCTACCTTTTTCTTTGGCACTATACAAAGCCTTATCCGCTCGTTGTAACATACTTTTTTCACTATCGCCTTTTTTAAAACTAGTCACTCCAAAAGAAATAGTTATCTGTCCAACTTTATCAAAATTACTATTCGTAACTAAATTTCTCAGCTTTTCAGCTAATTGTGAAGCTTGATTGAGGTTTGAACTAGGGCATAAAATAAAAAATTCCTCCCCCCCCCAGCGACCAGCCATATCTGTTTGGCGAAGATTAGAGGTTAAAATACTTGCTATTTTAATCAATATTTCATCGCCTATTTGATGCCCAAAGGAATCATTAACCTGTTTGAAAAAGTCAATATCCAATAAGATAATAGAAAAATCAGCATTGTATCGTTTGCAGTATTCAAAATTAAAGCTGAAATGTTCATCAAGCTTCAAACGATTGTTAATTTGGGTTAACTTATCTGTTATAGACAAACTTTCTAGAGCGATATTTTTTTTTAAAAGCTCAGTAGTTCTTTGGCTTAGTTGCTGCTGTAAAGACTTTAGTTTTTGCTTTAAATTACTGTTTTGTAGGTAAAGTTCATTTGAGCTATCTATTTCAGCTAAGTAATTAAGTAGCACCAATTCAAATTGAGAATTATTTTGTGAATCTATCATGCCAAAAATTGACCTATTAGTTAATAGTTCAATAGAGTTAACCCAAGGTTTATGCTCATAAACAACCATATTTTTACAACTAGGGTACTGCGAGTTTACATATTGCAAAATAATGCCTTCATTTTCAGGGCTGTTTAAGTTAAAAAGGCATAAAGCTTTGCTTTTATATTCACTATGAATTTCGTTTAAATGGTCAATAGCATCATCATTGCTATTAGCGGATTCAATTTTAATAGAAAATCGGCTTTGTGAAACTAAGGATTTAATTTTTGGAACAAACAATTCATTGTTCCCAATATATAAAATGGTTAAATCTATTTTAGAAGACATGAGTTTATTTTTATTTAAAAATATATAATATGCGTAATTACATCATTTTATAAACAAAAAAACAAACTAAAAATAAAAAACTAATTAAACTATAAAAACAGCTTGATTAAAGGTTTAAATAAAGCGTATAATAAACGACTTCTTTAGTGGAGCAACTTAATAGATTGTTTTAGTTGCTAAGCACAGAGATAGTTCTTTAAAAATCAGGTAA
>DBOE01000075.1 GCA_002299585.1 Hydrogenovibrio sp. UBA654
AGCCCCGGATTGTGATTCCGGTGGTCGCGGGTTCAAGCCCCGTCGCTCGCCCCACTTTTTTTATAGAAGTTATATGGGTCTTATAACAAAAATAACAGTTTATAATTATATTAATTTAAATACTGAAATTTGATTGTTCAAGCCTCTAGCACTTCCTTCTAGTTCAGATGCAACTTTTGCCGATTTGTTGGTTTCTTCTTTTGTGGCAACCGCCAGCTCTGCAATATCTTGAATGTTTTGATTGACTTGCCCTATATCACTTGCCTGTTTGGTTGATGCTTTAGCAATAGAATCAATCATCCCTGCTATGCCTTGAGATTGAGTAACTATTTCATCAAGAGCTGTATTAGCTTCTTCGGTTAATTCAACACTTTTTGCAACTCCTTCTGTACCAACACGCATTTGCTTGGAAACTATTTCAGTATTTTCTTGAATTGCTTTAATTGAATCTGTTACTTCTTTTGTAGCCAAGGCTGTGCGTTGTGATAATTGGCGAACTTCGTCGGCTACTACTGCAAACCCTCGCCCATGTTCCCCTGCCCTTGCCGCTTCAATAGCTGCATTAAGTGCTAGTAAGTTGGTTTGTTCAGCGATATCATCTATTACATTTACAATGTTATTAATATTTTCGACCATCTCACTTAAATTTTCAACTGAGTCGGCGGAGTTATTAACAATTTCTGCTATTTCTCTAATGCTGGTAATAGCTTGATTGACAACTTGACCCCCTTTTACTGCATTTTGCTCTGCTTCAGTTGCATTGACAGCAGCTTCTGTGGTCATTTTTGCAACCTGCTCTGCTTCGCTAGCAATGGTTTTAGAAACCTCTATGGCATGTCCTGTTTTTTGTGTTTGTTGATCTATACTGGTTGAAACCTTATCTGAACTATGTTTCATTTGCTCTGAATAGCTAAACAGCTCTGTTGAATTATCCGATAAACCTGCAACAACCTTAATTAAGGTGCCCGACATACTATTTAGAGCTATTGCTAAATCGCCAACCTCATCCTGTTGATGTCTTTCTATGGTTTTAGTAAGATCTTTTTGTGCAATTGCTTGTGCAAAATAAACTGCTTCTTTTAATGGCTTTACTACCCCACGAGCTACATAAAACATCATTAAAAGAACTGCAACTGTAATAAAAATAACTAACAATAACATGAAATAAAATTGTGTTTGAGCGTAATCATTTAACTCAGAGCTTAAGGCTTTCATTTCTATTGCTAGAAAATTCTCTACACCTTTCAGTAAATTAATTTTATCGGTATATTTTTCAAATGAGTCCTTAGGATTAACACCAAAACCTCCATTTTTAAAACCTACTGCCGATTTATTATTATTTAAATTGTCCATTTTTGAAAAAAACTTATCTCTCATAGCTTGAACTTCTGCGACAGCTGGATTAGACATTTTATCTTTAAAAAACTGTTGTTCACTTGCTGTAGCTTGCAAATAGAATACGCTAAAAAAAGTATCCTGCTCTGCCAGTGTATAGGAAATTTTTTTAAGATCTTTCGCTTCAAAAGAATCTTTAGAAAAAACTCCTCCAAATAAATATCGTTCTATACCTGCTCTTTCTTTAGCTTTTGTGAAATTAGCATAGGTTGAACGAGCTTTAGACACCTGAACATTATCAGAAAGATGGGAGGTTTTTTGAATTAACTCAAGCCAAATAGCATTATGCTTTGTATAGTTTTTTGAAGAAATAACAGCACTAATAGTTTTTGCATCTATTTTAACCCTTTGCTCATTTATTAACTTGGCCTGTTTAAGGGCTTGCTCAACTAAATTCCTAAAAATTACTCCAAATGTCTCAACATCAAATCCTTGTAAATGATTATATAATTCTTGTCTTTTATCATTAGTAAGTTCACGCTGTTGATGCATTTCAGCATAAAAAATCTTGCCCTTACTACCAAGAAAAACTACAGAATAACCTCTCTCTTTTTGTACTTCATGAACATAGTTTCCAATTTTAATATCTAGCTCTGTTACTGGATTTTGGCTAGATAACTTATTCATTGCACTAAAGTTTTCAACCATAATCATGCCCATAAACCAAACTGAAATTACTAGAGGAATAACCCCAACTAATAAAATCCTATTTTTAATATTTAAACTCATAATACCAACCATGAAAATAACCTTTTTATACTATTTGACTTGATGACGAGCTTTAGCAAATGTTGTACCATTTACAATATAGTAATGATATTTATTCCGCAAAAACAATTTAGGATTACACTTGACCATTAAAAAATGATAAAATTAAGAGTCAAAGTTAATCTAACATTAAGGATAGTTAAAATGTTAAAGTCATCAACAATCTTACCCTCTATTAACCTAGCATATATAATAGGATTTTCAACATTTTTAATCTCTTGTGAAGTTAGTAAAAAAGATACTGACCTTGGAAGGATGGCAGTAGAATATAAAAACTTAGGTCCAGTTTTAAATCAAACAGGTATTCTTGAGATAGATCTTGCTATTGATTTTAAAAATACTGGTACCACCAATACCTATTTAGGAGTGTCTGATTTAGGAACTGCACGCTTTTTATTAATCTCAAAAGATACCCAAAGTGCTCTAAAGTTAAGGGCTGATAGTGATAGTACGCCAGTAAATTATGATAGCTTGAAAAATGATCATCACTTTACTTACCCTAAACAAGATGGAACTACTGAAAATACTGCAATAAGGGTGTATAAAAAGGGTAAAAAATTAATTCTTACTTTAAAGATGGACTTTAATAACAAAAAGGTAACTGCCTATATTAATAATTATGAATTAGAGGGTGAACTCTCAAATGGTCTTTTAACCGCAACTACCATGAACTTATTTTTAGCTGCTGAAAACTATAACAATACCGAAGTTAAACGACGTTCATTAAATACAACTACTCATTTTAAAAGCTATCCAGAAAGAACAGAAATCCAGCGTAAAGCTGATGTTAATGTTCTTATTAATACATTTATGGGTGGCATTGTTAGCGACTCATTTATAACTCTTGAAGGTGATCTTAGCTTTGGCGGCAGTTCATTTACTGAATTAAATAATGGATTAATTAATAAGCATGTTTTATCTACAGAAGACCCAGCTGATAAACCAACCATTGATAGTTCCTTAGCAAGATCTGGTAGTAAATCTATAAAATCTAAAATAGTTAATGGTACATCCTCAAAACATCGTTCAGAGTTTGTAGTCGCTCCTAATCAAAGAGCACATGACATACACCATCTTAAATTTTCGATATACTTAGACAATTCTTTTGCTAATATAACTGATTGGCTTATTATCCATCAAATGCATCAACTAAGTGGTGGTAATCCGCCTTTTGCATTTTCTTTGCAAACTGATAGAAAACTAAAAATTGGTTATAGAAATGATACTAACCACTCACATAGTGATGGCCCAACACACCAAGCATATCTATCTATAAGCCCTCTTCCTTTAGGTGAATGGATTGATTTTGAAACCGAGGTTAAGTTTGGCTATAATAATGATGGGTATATAAAAGTACGCCAAAATGGTGTTGAGCTGGTAAATTTAACAGGTATAAACCTAGGTAAAACATTTATTAAAAATGAAGACAGTACCATTACAAATCTCTCAGAGGAAGAAAGAAAGGTTGCAATTAAACTTGGTATTTATGAAGGAAGTAGTAACCCAGATGGACATACTGCAAATTATGATGATATTGAATACATAAGAATGCTTCCTTAGGGAGGTATTTAATAACCGCGATTAGAAT